>CAJWNW010000027.1 GCA_913044085.1 uncultured Flavobacteriaceae bacterium
GTCATTATGGCTTATCCATAGAACATAAAAATAAAGCCCTCATAGAACTAAAAACAAGAGGTGTAGATGAAATGGCATTGAAAATTTCTGGAAATCTTACAAATGAATCTTACGAGTCTGGAATGCGGTTTTTAGAGGATTATCATGAGAATGCAACGGTTGGTGTTTTATCCCACAGTATCTTTTTAATCTTTGGGATTCTTGGATTGGTGCTTAATAATAATAAATTCCCCACAATGGGGTCAATTTTAATAGTTATTGCAGCGCTTGCATTCGTTCTGTTTTTAGTTGTTTTGCCCAAAATTTTTAAAAATCAATCTGAGTTTTATGATCTTTTGAAAAAGCGATTTATGGCAAATAATGCAGTCTTTGTGATTTTAGCATTACCACTATTCTTTCTTTATCGCCTTTATTTTAATAAAAAAATGAAAGAAGATTTAAATAAAATCTCTTAAGTTCTAGTTGAGTTCTACTATCTTTGAAAAAAATTTAATATGGCTTCAAAAAATTTACCCTCAACCCCTCGTAAACTCAATACAATTGAAGAAGCAATTGCCGATATAAAAGCAGGGAAAATTGTGGTCGTTGTTGATGATGAAGCTCGAGAAAACGAGGGCGATTTTATTGCAGCTGCTGAAGCCGTAACACCTGAGATGATTAATTTTATGGCGACTCATGGTAGGGGTCTCATATGCGCCCCATTGACAGAATCGCGTTGTAACGAATTGGATTTGTACATGATGGTGCAACACAACACAGTCTTACACCATACACAATTTACAGTTTCAGTAGATTTAATTAGACAGGACTGTACCACTGGAATTTCTGCAGCAGACCGTGCCAAAACCATCATGTCTTTTGTAGATCCCAAAACCAAACCTCATGATCTTGGCCGTCCTGGGCATGTCTTCCCTTTAAAGGCCAAAAATGGTGGTGTTTTAAGAAGAACAGGGCATACAGAGGCAGCCGTAGACCTAGCAAGACTTGCAGGTTTTAAGCCAGCTGGTATTTTGGTTGAAATTTTAAATGAAGATGGAACCATGGCGCGCTTACCACAGTTGCTCGAAGTCGCCAATAAATTTGATTTAAAAATCATTGCTATTGAGGATTTGGTCGCCTACCGGATGCAACACGACTCTTTAATTGCTAAAAAAAGTGATTTTGAAATTGAAACTCGCTTCGGAACTTTTAGATTAAGAGCCTATCAACAAACTACCAATGATGCCATTCATATGGCCCTGACTAAAGGGGAATGGAATGAATCGGAAACAGTACCCACACGAATCAACTCAACTTCTGTAAACAACGATATCCTGGGAACGCTGACAAACAATCCCCATAAAAGATTGGATGAAATATTTAAAGTAATTGAGAAAGAAGGAAAAGGGGCTGTTGTTTTTATAAATCAATATACCAGTCCAGAAAAAACACTCAAACGCTTGACAACTTTAGAAGCCATTCAATGCCCTGGGGAAGTCTTGAAAGCGCCTTCTATTGAAATGGATGCCAAAGATTTTGGAATTGGTGCACAAATCTTACACGATTTAAACATTCATAAACTTAATTTGATTTCCAACAGTAAACAGAAAAAACGCGTCGGAATGATTGGCTATGGATTGGAAATTGTTGATTATATTATCTATTAGCGTAAACCGATTGAATGCAATCAACCATAGCTTTGGCGCGTTGCTCAACTTCTGCTTTGGACCAAGAAAGTTTAACTAGACAAGAGATATTCCTGCCAATGTAGTGGTCCGATTTCGTAAAGTTTTTTTCCTTTAATTCATCTAATCCAGTCTGGATTTCTGAAGACAATGGGTACAAGGATTTTTTCATTTTGAGGTGGTCCCATTTGCGGATGTAATGCCAGTTGTTATCATAATAATGAAAACAGACATCCAAACCATTAGCCTTAAACATTTTGCTCACTTCTCTAGCCGTTTCTAAATCTTCTAGAAAAAAGTTTAAAAACGCACAACTCTCCTGCCCGCCTTCAGGGACGCTTCTTAAAGTAACCCCGTCCAATGGTTCTAACGCATCTCTGAGTATTTTGTAATGCTTTTTTTGCAGCGCTATAAATTCATCAATACGACGAAATTGTGCCAGACCTACGGCGGCATTCAATTCAGAAATTCTGAAATTATATCCTAAAAAAGGATGAGTTTCCGCCCCGCGATCGTTTCCGATGTGGTCATGGCCGTGGTCGCTAAAATGATCGAGATGTTTCGCATATTGGGTGTTGTTAGTAACAACAGCGCCGCCTTCGCCAGAAGTGACTGTTTTTACAAAGTCAAAAGAAAAACAGCCCAAATCTCCAATCGTACCCAGTGCCTGACCCTTGTAAGTTCCTCCTATAGCTTGACATGCATCTTCAATTAGCAACAAATCATGATTTTTGCAAATCGTCTTTAAAGCATCTAAATTAGCCATGCTACCACACATGTGCACAGGCATGATGGCCTTGGTTTTGGGGCTAATGGATGTTTTCACAGCATCAATATCTAAGGTTAGGGTGTCATCGATATCCACAACTACTGGGGTGGCTCCCAACATTAAAATAGCTTCGAAACTGGCTACAAAAGTAAAACAAGGCATAATGACTTCATCACCTGCTCCCACTCCAGATGCTGCAAGTGCCATACTGACCGCGGCTGTTCCACTGCTTAAAAGTTGCGCATGTTGTACCGCAAAGCGTTTTTCAATCTCCGTTTCTAAGTCTTTGGCTTTCCATTGGCCTTTTCTTAGTCCATCGAAACCATAACGCATTAGAACACCTGAGTCTAAAACATCTTTTACTTCTTTACGTTCGGCATCGCCAAATAATTCAAATCCTGGCATTGTTAATTAATTTCAATCACTGATTCCGAAACTTTCTTGCGCACTTTTTTTAGTTCTGAAAGAATATCGTCACCTGCTCTATAGCCCATAGGCATTATGAGCACTGATCTAAGACCTTTTTCCTTTAAATCAAAGTAGGTGTCATATGCTTCCGGATCAAAGCCCTCCATGGGGCAGGCATCAATGCGAAGATCTGCACAAACGGCCAAAAGATTTCCCATTGTTAAATAAGCTTGCTTGGCAGCCCAAAAATAAATATCATCAGAAGATTTCTTTTCAAAACTATCAATGATGTGGGTTCTAAAAGATGCTAAAATTTTATCCTCGGTCTTTCGAATGCTTTTAATGCGTTCAAAATAATCGACTACATAGGGTGCATCCAAAGTAGTTTTAACACAAAAAATAGCAAGATGAGAAGCCTGTTCAACTTGCTTTTGGTTCATAGACAAGGATACCAATTCTCTTTGGATGGTTTTATTGCGAACCAAAATTAAGGAAACAGGCTGTAAGCCATACGAAGTCGCGCTAAGGTTAAAACCGGCTTTTATCTTTTCAATATCTTCCACAGGGATAACTTTAGAGATATCAAATTTTTTGGTAGCATAGCGCCACTTAAGGGCTTCTAAAAGGCTCATTGAAAAATATTTTTACAAAAATAAGGAATTAATTGTTTGGTCGTAATCCTCTTTAAAAGCCTTGACATGATTTTTAACAACTTTTTTAGAAATACCAATATATTTCGCAGAGGCCATTATTCATAAAAAATAAAAAACCCACAAAAAATGTGGGTTTTCTTTTGCGGAGAAAGAGGGATTCGAACCCCCGGAGGTGTGACCCTCAACAGTTTTCAAGACTGCCGCATTCGACCACTCTGCCATTTCTCCTTATGCGGTTGCAAATATAAGTGTGTTTTCTTTTCTTTTCAAATAGTTTAATGGTTTATTTTTTTAAGTTACAACAGCATCACAATTATAACACTTGAAAATCAATAAACAATCCTACACAATTATTTGTAAATTTGGAAGACTAAAATATTTATATATCATAGTATGAAATGGACCCCAGCCCTTAAAGATTTTGAGCACTATTTAAAAATTGAGCGGGGTTTATCTCAAAATACGGTCAACAGCTACCGTATAGACGTCCAAAAACTCATGCAGTATTTGGACGTCCATAATATGCCGCTGAGCCCAATAAAAATTAATGCCGAAGCCATTCAACAATTTCTTTACGAATTAGCCAAAAATTCCAATGCAAGAACCCAATCCCGTGTGATTTCGGGACTACGCAGTTTTTTTGATTATTTGGTTTTTGAAGATTACCGCAATTCAAACCCACTGGAACAAATTGAAGCCCCTAAAATAGGCCGTAAACTTCCTGATACCCTGTCGCTCAAAGAAATTGATAAGATAGTGGCTGCCATAGATTTGAGCAAGCCTTTGGGTGAGCGCAACCGAGCCATCATAGAAACGCTTTACAGTTGTGGGCTGCGGGTCAGTGAATTGACACATTTAAAAATATCGGATCTTTTTTTTGAAGAGGGCTTTATCAAAGTGACAGGTAAGGGAGACAAACAGCGTTTTGTCCCCATTGGCTCCAACACTCAAAAACTCATTAAAAACTACAGAAAACAAGGTCGTAGACTGCTTGACATCACGCCAGAACACGGCGATACCCTGTTTTTAAACCAGCGGGGGAAACAGCTAACCCGCGCCATGATCTTTACCATTGTTAAAACCACAGCCAAGAAAGCAGGGATTCAAAAATCTATTTCTCCCCACACCTTTCGGCATTCTTTTGCCACCCATCTTTTGGAAAATGGTGCAGACTTGAGAGCCATTCAAATGATGTTGGGCCACGAAAGCATCACTACTACCGAAATATACATGCATTTAGACAAAAGCCACCTTAAGCAGGTTATGAACAAATTCCATCCAAGGAGAAACTAAATTTCACAATTTGACATAAAAAAGCCTGCAAAAATCTGGTTTTGTATAAACTCCTAATGAACAGGATTTAGGGCTGAAAAGCTGGTCAAGGATCTGCAACTGGGCAGCATGCTTTTACAACTTAAACGCACCCCTTTTATAGATATCGCGTTGAGTTTATCAAAAAATGATCAATACAGGCAGTTTTAAATGTAGCCTTTTAAAGAACATTGTCGGTTAAATGGGCTTCCAAGCGTTTGTCTAAATCTTCAAGACGTTGATGTAAAGCTTCGTTTAAACTAGTTTTATTAAGCGTGGTCTGCTCAGACTGTGCTGCAAATTGCAAGGCACACATGGCCAGTACATCTTGCTTGTCTTTAACAGAGTAGCTCTGCTCAAATTTTTTAAGGGTTTGCTCAATTTTCTGTGCGGCTAACCGCAAGCCTTCCTCTTGATTTGGTGCAATTGTCAACGGATACACTCTGTTGGCAATAGATAATTTTATTTTTAGTTGTTCACTCATATGCTTCAATCGGATAAACTGGCAAGACAATCATTGATGTCCCGTATCAAAGCATTTATTTTAAGCTTTGAAGCGCGTTTATCGTCGTTACTGCCCAACATGGAACTCGCAATCCTTAAGGCTTCTAAATCTGCTTCTTTTTTATCCAGAGCTGCGCGCTGCGCTTCAGCCTTTTCTTTTTGTGCCGCGCTTTCCAATTTTAAACGCTGATTTTCAGCTTTTAATGCATCTAAATTCGCTAAAACATTTGCAATTTTAAGTTCTAAGGATTCTACGATGGATTCAAAGTTGCGCATTTACAATCTTAATAGCGTTTGTTACAAATTTAACATTCCCTCTCTAAAACTACAATTGTTTTTAGTATATTTTTTAAATCACAGAAATCAAAATTCTCTTTGCTATTTGTTTTCATTTATCTACTTTTACAAGACAGCCCGTCCTATGTCATTTGTAAGATACATTTTTTTTTTCTTTGTTTTTTTGTGCCAATCACAAACCCCCTATCCTCAAGATTTTTTTTCCAGCCCGTTAAAGCAAACTCTTGTACTTTCTGGCACCTTTGCTGAGCTGCGCACCAATCATTTTCATTCGGGGATTGACATCAAAACAAATGGCAAAGAAGGACTAGCAGTTTACACTGCAGCTGCAGGCTATGTAAGTCGTATTAAAGTCTCTCGCTATGGTTATGGGAAAGCGCTTTACATCAACCATTCCAATGGTTATACCTCAGTGTATGCCCACCTTCAGAAATTTTCTTCTGAAATTGAAGCCTATGTAAAAGCAAAACAATATCAAAATGAAAGCTTTGAAATTCAATTATTTCCAGCCCGTGGAGATTTAAAAATCGAGGCAAATACTGTGGTTGCTTTTTCCGGAAACACAGGGGGATCTTCTGGGCCACACCTCCATTTTGAAATTCGCGACAAACAGGAACGCCCCATCAATCCCATGCTTTTTGGTATTGAGGTAAAAGACACCACCAAGCCGGTAATTTATGATTTGTTTGCTTACCCATTGTCAGAAGAAAGTCACATTGAAGGTCAAAGAAAACGGAAAAAAATTAGGGTCATCAAACAGTCCGATGGCAATTATAAAACGGAAACCATAAAAGCGCATGGAAGCATTGGATTTGGTATTATATCAAACGACCGCCAAGACGCAGCACCAAATAAAAACGGAGTGGCTTTGATTCGTTCTTATTTCAACGGAATAAAATCGTTGGAAGTAGATTTTAAACGCTTTTCTTTTGATGAAACCAAACACCTGAACCGCTACATTGATTATGCTTATTATAGAAACAAAAAGCAACGCATTCAAAAGCTTTTTATTGAGAAAAATAACCCCCTAAGTCTGTTTACATTTAAGGAAAATAATGGCCAAATAAATATAAAAGACGACACAAATGGGGTCGTGTCAATTGAAATCAAGGATTATAAAGGAAATGAATCCTTTCTCAAAATTCCAATAAATGGAGAAGAAATAGCATTGCCACCAAGGCCTGACATTGCCCCTGATTTCACTTTAATTAATGCCGAGAAAGCAATGACTATAAGAGAAGGATTGGTTTGGGTAAACATTCCTGCAAACAGCTTTTACGAGGATGTCCCCATTGATTTTAAAGTTTATAATGATACTTTAAAACTGCACAAGTCTACAATTCCATTAAAAAAATCCATTGACATTAATTTTAACATTGAAAAATACACAGATACAGACGCAAAAAATCTTTTCATAGGATCTGTTTCTGATTATGGTAAATTATACCATGCCCCTACAAAACGCAAAGGCGACACACTGACAACCCGGACCAAATATCTCGGAACTTACACGCTTGGGTCAGATAATGAAGGTCCAGACATAACTCCTGAAAATTTTAAAGATGGCAGTTGGATTAGTTACCAACGCTATTTAAAAATTAAAATTTCTGATGACATCTCTGGGATTAATAATTACAGAGCAACATTAAATGGGAATTGGATACTTATGGAATACGACCCAAAAACAAACCGCCTAACACATGATTTTGAAGATGGTATTATCAACAGTACTGAAAATAATTTAAAGCTTATTGTAACGGATAATGTGGGAAATAGTACTAAATTTGAAGCAACTTTTTATAGAAAAATAACGGATTAAGGATGAAAAATAAATATTCATTTCTTTTTTTGATAATGTTGTTCATACAACAGGGATTGATGGCGCAAACAGCCACGCTCACCGGGGTGCTTTTGGATGCGTCCAACAATCCTATTGAAAATGCGAACATTCAAGCCAACCAGTTAGGGACTACATCTAACAGAAACGGATTTTACAAGTTAGATATTACTGCAGATAAAGAGGTTAAGATTACCTATTCACACATCAATTATAAATCAGTCTCTGTTGTTTTTAGTATTAAAGATGGAGAAATTTTTGAGTTTAACCCGGTATTAAAACTTGGCATCGAGCAAATTGAAACTGTTGTCATCAAAAGCACCAAACGCAGTGCTTTAGAAGGGGTAACGACCATTTCTCCTCAAATCATTCGAACAATTAAGGGGGCACAACCCGGTTTAGAAAACCTTTTAAAAACCTTACCTGGGGTCAATATATCTAATGAACTGAGCACCCAGTACTCTGTTCGAGGTGGTAATTTTGATGAAAATTTGGTGTATGTTAATGACATTGAAGTCTACCGACCCTTTTTGGTGCGTTCAGGCCAACAAGAAGGTTTAAGTTTTGTTAACTCTGATATGGTTCAAAATCTTGAATTTTCGACCGGCGGATTTCAAGCAAAATATGGCGATAAGTTGTCTTCAGTATTAGACATTAGCTATCGAAAACCCAAAGCATTTGGTATCCTTTCTGATATCAACCTTTTAGGTGGAAGCCTGACTGCAGAAAGTCTTTCAAAGGATTCTAAATTTTCGGCCCTTATGGGATTGCGCTACCGCGACAATACTTTATTGGTGGATGCCAGAGAAACACAAACCAATTACGACCCTCAGTTTTTTGATGCGCAGACCTATTTGACCTATAAATTTAATTCAAAATTTGAATTGAGCTTCTTAGGAAATATTACGTCTAACACTTACAACTATGAACCCCAAACAAGGCAAACAAATTTTGGAACTTTAACGAATCCTATTGCACTGCTGGTGTTTTACCAAGGGCAAGAAAAAGATGCATACCGAACTTATTTTGGAGCCTTAAAAGGGGCTTATCAGCTAAATGAGGCTCTGAATTTGAAATTAATTGCCTCTAGCTTCCATACCACCGAACAAGAATATTTTGATATTTTGGCGCAATACCGTTTGGGAGAAGTCAACAATAACATTGGTGATGAAAATTTAGGAGAGGTTGAATTTTCAGAAGGTATCGGTTCGCAAATCAATCATGCAAGGAATGATTTAGATGCCTTGATTACAACGGTTGAACAGCGCGGTGATTACAAAAATAATAAGCATCATTTTCAATGGTCGATTAAATACACCAATGAAAATATTCAAGACCGTTTGGTTGAATGGGAAGTCATCGACTCCGCTGGTTTTTCCATCAACCCACCCAATCTTGATAATTTTAACACAGAACCATACGCGCCCAATTCAGGGCCATTGGTTCCTTTTGAAAATATCCGGGCGACTAATAACACAACAGTTAATCGCATCCAAGCTTTTGCACAATGGAATAAGCGCGGTACTTTGGGACGACATGAGTTGTTTTATAACTTAGGAATTCGTGCACACCAGTGGAAAATTAGTGGAAAAGTAATCAAAACGAACCAACAAATGGTCTTTAGTCCAAGAGGCCAATTTAGCATCAAGCCTGAGGGGTCTAAAGATATGTTGTTTAGACTGAGTGGTGGTTTGTATTACCAACCCCCGTTTTACAGAGAATTGAGGGGTTTCGACGGGACTGTAAACACCAATGTGAAAGCGCAACGATCGCTTCATCTTGTAACAGGTCATGAGTACAGTTTTAAGATGTGGGAGCGTCCGTTTATATTGGTGTCTGAGGCTTATTATAAAAAGATTACAGATGTCAATCCTTATACAGTTGAAAATGTGAGAATTCGCTACGCGGCCAATAACAATGCCAAAGCTTACGCGTATGGACTAGATTTGCGTTTGAATGGAGAGTTTGTTCCTGGAACAGAATCCTGGTTCTCATTTGGATATTTAAAAACGGAAGAAGCCATTGCAGGCCGAGAATACATCGCCCGTCCAATGGACCAAAGACTCAAGTTTGGTATTTTATTTCAGGACTATGTCCCCAACCTACCCAAAATGAAAATGTATCTTAACTTGGTTTATAATACCGGCGTTCCCGGAGGCTCACCAAGCTATGCAGATGTATATGATTATCAAAACCGTTTACCTGATTACAAACGAGCGGATATTGGGATGTCTTATGTGGTTGTAGATGAAGACAATTCTACTAAAAGCGGATGGAAAAGCCACTTCAAAGCGCTTTCATTAGGGGTTGAAATCTTTAATATATTTGACGTTCAAAATTCAATTACCAACACTTGGGTACGAGATGTCTATTCGAAGTTTCAATACGCTATTCCGAACTATCTAACGCCTAGAGTCTTTAACTTAAGAGTTAGTATGCGATTTTAAGCGGACTCCAGTACAAGTGCTTTTAAAGTGTGAACGACGGTATCAATTTCTTTTGTTGTATTAAAGCAACTGAATGAAAAGCGTATGGAAGGTTTTTTTAAATTTTCTTCAGAAAGAACTTCATTTAATACATGAGATCCTGTAGTACTTCCACTTTGACAAGCACTGCCTTTTGAACAGGCAATCCCCTTGAGATCTAACTGAAATAAGAATAAAGGCGCTTTTTCTTGAGCAACAGGCAAACATACATTAACTAAGGTATAGGTGCTCTTACTGAAATCATCGGAACAGCCATTGAATTCTATTCCGGGTATTTCTTGTTTAAGGCGATCTATAAAATAGGTTTTTAAACTAAGAATAAAATTCTTTTCAGATACAATATTCTTATATGCAATTTCTAATGAGGCGTCCATTCCTACAATATCATGAATGCTTTCAGTACCGGCACGACAACCACGTTCTTGTGCCCCACCCGTAATAATGGGCTGTAGACCAAATCCACTTCTTACAAATGCAAAACCAATCCCCTTTGGTCCATGAAATTTGTGCGCACTGGCAGCCAAAAAATCAATTGGGATTTTAGATAAGTCTAAGGGATAATGACCAACAGATTGTACGGTGTCACTGTGAAAAAGGGCATTGTGTTTTTTACATAAATTTGCCACGTATTCAACATCTAAAATAGTTCCAATTTCATTGTTGATGTGCATTAAAGTCACCAAGGTTTTCTCAGCAGATTGAGATAATAATTCTTCTAAATGCTGCATACAAACAGACCCATCTTTTAAAACTTTGACATAACTAACCCTTACTTTTGAACTGTTTGCAAGTGCTTCTATGGTATGACTGACCGCATGGTGCTCAATCTTTGAGGAAATGATATGCTTCACACCCAAATCACAAACTGCAGAACGCAAAACAAGATTGTCCGCTTCGGTACCACCCGAAGTAAATATAATTTCTGAAGCTTTGGCATTGAAGTGAGATGCAATGCGCCTGCGACACTGCTCTAGAGTGGATTTAGAGACCCGTCCAATGCTATGCGTTGACGAGGGATTTCCATAGGTGGATTTTAAAATGAGTGCCATTTTATCCGCCACTTCTTCACGAATTTGGGTAGTGGCAGCATTGTCTAAATAAATGGGGGTCATTTTCGTTGTATTTATTTAACAAAAATAATCAAATTAAATAATTGACAATAACATTACATTTATTTCTGAATTCTTTTATTTTTGTCAAAAAGAGTCCAAAGTTATGTGCAAATATTTAGCAATTTTTTTTATAGGTCTTCTCACAACTGCTTGTAATGACGGTGACGTTATAGAAGTGCAATTAGATTTTGATAAAGAATTGTCTTTATGCGAAATACAAACCACAAACCAACAGGGCAGTACAAGTGAAAGTCTTTTATTTTTTGACACCCGAACCGATCCTTTTGAATCTTTATCGCTGGTCCTTCCCAACACAACGGCAACACAAACAATGTTTAACCCTGTAAATAATGGCGATTCTCAAAGTGTTGCGATTGATGGAAGCACCACACAATTTCACTACAGGGCTTATAATGGTAATCCAAATACTTTATTTTGTTCGGTCATCTCTCCTGCAGATGTTGCGGTGACTCAAAATTACAGCTCTAATGGAGGGACTGCCACTTTCGTTTCAACTTTTGTAGATGACGATGGTGATGGCGTTCCGACAGCACTTGAATTTGATGGAGATACAGATGGGGATGGCATTCCAGATTATATTGATGAAGACGATGATGGCGATAATGTCTTGACCATCAATGAAAAACCAGACCCAAACAACGATGGCGATTTATCGGATGCTCAAGACTCAGACGGGGATCTTATCCCTGACTATTTAGATAATGATGATGACAATGATGGCACCCTAACTATCAATGAAGATGAAAATGGAAATGGCAACTTATTTGATGACATTGCAAGCGGTTCAACAACATCACGTTTTTTGGATGTCAATTTTTCAAATTCTTATACCATTCAAACCTTAAACGAAAATCTATTTTTTAGAACGGTAACCATAACAATAACACTTTCAAATATTGACATTTCGATTTTAGCAGCAGATACTCTAGAATTAGGAACTTACCAAACAGTGCTTATTTTATAGCTTTTTGTTCTGAAAAATATAAACTTCTGTGGCACCATGGCCATAGACTCTAAATTCAGCGGGATAGAATTTTAGGAAATCATAACACTTCAGTAAATACTCTAGTTCTAGCTTCAAAACGCCCTCACCTACCCCGTGAATAAAAATCACCTTTTGTATGCGTTTTTCAATAGCAAATTCTAATCGGCGCTTTGCAGTGTCTAATTGCATTGTAAGCATCTCATGATTGGACATGTTTTTGCTCGATTTAACCAATTGGTGAATGTGTAAATCGACTTCCATTGGAGGAGGCTGCTTGGACTTAGTCTTAATTTTAGCACTTTTCTTTATTCCTTTAAACTGCTTTTCGGAAAGAATTTGCTGGATTGATTGGTTTTTAAAAGCCGAGGTTTTTAGCAGATTGTTGTCCATTTTAACCAATTCTGAAGCTTCAAAATTCATCTCAAAACCCGTATTGGTTTCAATGCAAATGCTTTTATTTTTAATGGCTGTAACACGACCTGAAAGGTCAGCATCTAATACCGATACAAAATCTCCAATTTTAAGTTTCATTCTTCTTCATCATAGGATCGAACAGCATAGGAATCTATTTCTGGCTTATCTCCAATGCCCTTTGAAATTAAATACAGTCCAATCACCAAAAGTACCAATCCTAAAATTGAGGCAAAAGTTTGTGAATCAGAAAACAGTTCATCACAAATTAATAGGCATAAACCAGATATAAAAGCAGTGTATTTTATTGAAACTGTGGACATTTGATATATTTCTTACATTAAAAATAAAACCTTTCGTTGAAATATGTTTAATCTCATTAATTTTTTTTATTAATTGCAGAATTATTTATTTCTTTAGAAAACCTATTTTATGTCAATCGAAAACTACATGCTACCCTGTCTTAATAAAACCCTTTTTGGTTTTGAATGTATGGGTTGTGGATTTCAGCGCTCTTTATTAGCTGTTTTTCAAGGCCAGTTTCTTAAAGCCTTTGTGCTATATCCCGCTATTTTTCCCATTATTACAATGTTTGTACTGATTGTCATCACGAGATTTTATAAATTTAAATACCATCAAAAAAGTATCAATGTAGTGGCTCTAGTTTCTATTGGTGCTATTATTACTAACCATATAATTAAACAATTTTTATCATGAAAAAATCATTAAACACTGCAATTATTTACGTACTTAGTATCGTAGGTTTACTTTGTTGTTGCGTCGGAGGACTTGGATTTCTGTTATCAGGTCCCGCCTATTTAATGGCCAATAAAAAAATTAAAGATGCTGAGCTCAATCCAGACGATTATGAGGGTAGTATCAGTGCAATGAATACGGCTAAAACGGTCGCATTGGTCATTCTGATCATCAATGTACTTTACCTGCTTTATACAATCTATGTATTGGCTACGGGCGATTTCAGTGAATTCCAAAAAGAATTTGAAAAAGCCATGGAAGAAATGAACCAGTCTGCCTAAACGACTGCCATGGCATTTTCACAAATCGCAACTATTATTTTTGTTCCGATGGCAATTCGGTATAACCCATATTAAAAAGTGTAAATCCAAAAATATCGGCGTATTGCGCGATGGTCTTGCTAACGGGAGTTCCCGCACCATGACCCCCATCAGTTTCAATGCGAATTAGGGTCGGATTATTTCCGGATTGTTTGTTTTGTAATTCTGCTGCAAACTTAAAACTATGAGCGGGGACCACACGATCATCGTGGTCTCCTGTAGTTACCAAAGTTGCAGGATAGGATATGCCTTTATTTACGTTGTGAACCGGTGAATACCCTAAAAGATATGCAAACATTTCCTGACTGTCTTGGGCTGTTCCATAATCATAAGCCCATCCTGCACCCGCTGTAAAGGTATGGTAACGCAACATATCTAAGACACCCACTGCGGGTAATGCAACTTTCATTAAATCTGGACGTTGGGTCATGGTGGCTCCTACAAGAAGGCCTCCGTTAGACCCACCGCGTATGGCTAGATAATCTGATGTGGTATATTGTTCTGAAATCAAATATTCTGCAGCTGCAATAAAGTCATCAAATACATTTTGCTTATTCATTTGGGTACCAGCAATGTGCCAGTTTTTGCCATATTCACCACCACCACGTAAATTTGGAACAGCATAAATTCCACCTTGATCAAGCCAAACCGCATTAGCAACGCTGAAACTTGGATTTAAACTGATGTTAAATCCTCCGTAACCATAAAGAATTGTAGGATTTTTACCATCTAGATTGATCCCCTTTTTATGGGTTATGATCATTGGGATTTTGGTGCCATCTTTTGAGGCGTAAAAAACTTGCTTACTCTCATAGCCATCAGAGTTAAAATCAATTTCGGGTCGCCAATACAATTCCGAAAGACCTGTTTCTATATCAAAAGTGTAGATACTTGCAGGCGTTTTGTAATTGGTGAACGAATAAAAGTCTACCTTGTCTTCTTTTTTACCTCCAAAACCTCCAGCATTTCCAATTCCAGGAAGTTTTATATCGCGAATAAAATTTCCATCATAATCATATTGATTTACTTGTGATATGGCATCTACCATATACTCTGCAAAGAAATAACCCCCAGCAGTTGATGCACTCAGAACATGTTTTGTCTCGGGAATTAAATCAACCCAATGCTCTGGGCTTGGGTTTTGCGCATCTACAGAAACTATTTTTTGATTTGGAGCGTTTAAATTGGTGACAAAAAATAATTTAGCACCTACATTGTCAATTAAATATGTATCGGTCTCAGTGTGCTCTAAAATAGGAATGAAAGAACTGTTTGGCTTTGTTAAATCTTTGAAAATTAACTTATTACCAGATGTAGAAACCCTCAATGACACAAACAAATAACGATTGTCCTCTGTAACGGTAGCGCCAATATAGCGGTGCTTTTCTTCTGCTGTACCGCCATAAATTAAAACATCCTTTTTCTGAGGCGTTCCTAATTGGTGGTAATAGACCTTGTGTTGATCTGTTTTATCAGAAAGCGCACTGCCCTTTGGTTTGTCATAGCTGGAATAATAAAATCCTTCATCTTTATACCAGGACAGACCACTAAATTTGATATCAACTAACGTGTCCCCTATAATTTTTTTTGAGGCAACGTCCATCATTACTACCTTGCGCCAATCACTACCGCCTTCAGAAATACTATAGGCCAAAAGATGCCCGCTTTTTGAAAAACTCAATCCAGCTAAGGAAACCGTTCCATCTTCTTTAAATGTATTGGGATCCAGAAAAACAGTGGCTGACTCGGGACTTTCATCATTCTTATAACGGTATATAACGTATTGATTTTGAAGGCCGTTATTTTTATAAAAATAAGTATAATCACCTTCTTTGAAGGGAGAGCCAATTTTTTCATAGTTCCATAATTTTTCAAGACTCTTTTTTAAAGTGCTTCGGAATGGAATTTTATCTAAATAATCAAAAGTGGTTTCGTTCTGACTGCGTACCCATGCTTCAGTTTCTGTGCTGCGGTCATCTTCAAGCCATCGGTATGGGTCTTTAACTGAAGTTTCAAAATATTGATCCACAGTATCCACTTGCTTGGTTTCGGGATATTGAATTTTAATTTCAGTATGTTTATTTGTGTTTTTATTACAAGACATAAAAATCAGAATTGTGCAGAGGCAGAAAAAATACGATTTCATTGTTTTTAGATTGAAGTATTAAAATTGAAAGGAGAAAATAAATATTATTTTTCAAATGTCTTTAAGGTTTGAATGATGATATTTACACAATCTAATAGTTGTGACTCAGTCATCACCAATGGAGGTGCAAAGCGGATGATATTGCCGTGTGTTGGTTTGGCCAAAAGACCATTGTCTCTTAGTTTAAGACAAATATTCCATGCCGTGTCACTGTCCTCAGAGTCGTTTATTACAATGGCATTGAGCAAACCTTTACCACGAACGAGTTTTACAATGGAACTGCTTTGAATGTAAGCGTTCAAACGGTCTCTAAAGAGATTACCAAGATGGAAAGCTTTCTCCGTAAGGTTTTCATCCACAATAACTTCCAAGGCTGCATGAGCGACAGCACATGCGAGTGGATTGCCACCAAATGTTGAGCCGTGTTCTCCAGGACCAATGCACATCATCACGGCATCGTCAGCCAGTACAGCTGAAACAGGGAAAACACCTCCAGAAAGCGCCTTACCTAATACGAGAATATCAGGTCGTGCAACTTCATAATCTGTTGCTAACATTTTGCCAGTACGACCAATACCAGTCTGAACTTCATCAGCAATAAACAAAACATTGTATTTATCGCACAAAGTTCTAACACCAGACATATAGCCCGCATCGGGGACCACAACACCAGCCTCACCCTGAATCGGTTCTACCATAAAAGCACAAACGTTAGGGTCTTTAAATTGATTTTCTAATGCTTCTAAGTCGTTGTAGGGAATTAGATCGTAACCTGGCATAAAAGGACCAAATCCACTGTATGATAAAGGGTCGTCTGAAGATGAGATGGCAGCCAAGGTACGGCCCCAAAAATTACCATTGGCAAAAATAATCCTGGCCTTGTCTTTTTCGATGCCTTTTTTTAGGTATCCCCACTTTCTGGCAAGCTTATTGGCGGTCTCACCACCTTCAACACCTGTATTCATCGGAAGCACTTTATCGTAGCCAAATAACTTGGTGATATAAGCTTCATAACGGCCCAATACATTGTTGTGAAAAGCTCTAGATGTCAAAGTTAATAGTCTGGCCTGTGTTTCTAGCGCCTTTGTTATTTTTGGATGACAATGACCCTGATTTACAGCCGAATATGCTGATAAAAAATCATAATACTTCTTTCCTTCAACATCCCAAACAAAGACCCCCTCACCTTTTGTTAAAACGACTGGTAAAGGGTGGTAGTTGTGAGCGCCATGAACATGCTCAAGTTTAATAGCCTCTTCTGAGGTATTTACATTTAAAACTGACATTGTAAAAATATTTCTTTTAAGATTTGGAAAACAACATTCCTTCTTTAACGGAGAGAAATCATCCTACGTCTTGCAAATTAATAAGATTTTTTTTGTTATTGAAATAAAACAGTGTATAAATCCAAGATTGGACTAAATTATCATAGCGGATTTTTTTTCATACAATTCCAAGAGATTAAATTAATTTCTTTGAGTATTTTTACTGCATGCCCAGAAAAAATAAAAAAAATAGAAAAAAAGAATTCCAAGGTCTCGAGGTTTTTGATGCCGGTGCAAAAGGCAAAAGTGTTGCCAAAGCCCCGGATGGAAAAATTGTCTTTCTTTCAGATGCCATACCTGGGGATGTGGTAGATGTTCAAACCTTTAAGAAACGAAAAGGATATTACGAAGCAAAAACAACCAAATTTCACAAATTTTCAGAAGATAGAACCGCCCCATCTTGCGAACATTTTGGCAGCTGTGGGGGTTGTAAATGGCAGTATATGAAATATGCCAAACAACTGTTTTTTAAACAAAAAGAAGTTACCAATAATTTGCAACGAATTGGAAAAGTAGAATTACCAGAAGTAACAGCTATACTTGGCTCAAATAA
>CAJWNW010000028.1 GCA_913044085.1 uncultured Flavobacteriaceae bacterium
ATGTGCCATTTTTCAGTTATTTATCCGTTAATAATTTTTTTAATGAATCCCAACGTGGATCGGTGTCCTTGTCAGAATTGTTATCATTTGGCCCTTTTGGGCTAAATTTTTCAAGCGTTTTGAGTATATCTGAGTCTAAACTGCCGTCTTCAACTCCAGGATGTATTCGTTTGTGAGGGACGGCTAAAACGATTAGTTCGTATATGTATTGTGCCACATTCACTAAATAAGCACCTTGTGGAATGACTAAAATTGACTCATTGTCGTCATTATATTCAGGACCAAATTTTACCACTAGGCTAAATTCGGATTGTATGGCTTGGCTGTAAGGCTCGTTCGTGACATCACAATTAACATTTACAAAGCCTTCTGCCAAAAAGTGCAAGTCTAAAAGAGTTGCCTTTTTTTCAAGCTGAATCGATATTTTAACATCAACACTGTTGTACTCCTCAAATTCAAAAAGCTCAAAGAACGTCTGCTCAATTTTGTATTCGTAGTGATGGGATCCAAGCTTTAAGCCTACAAATTGTATGTCAAATGCTTTCAGTGGATTCATCAATCAACTTAATTAAGCGTGCAAATATATAAATTTTTATTCAGGTTTACTTTATGTCGCATTGAACTTTTTTTATTTCTGTTTAATTATCGCACATATGGTCTTAGTTATATAAGCTTTGATTTAGTATACGTTGTTTATAAATTTCAACGGCACTTAAAATAGCTTCTTTAAAAGAATCTGTGTTGGCAATGCCTTCACCGGCAATTTCATAGGCTGTTCCGTGGTCAGGAGAGGTTCTTATGCTTTTAAGTCCGGCCGTAAAATTTACACCAGATCCAAAAGTGAGCGTTTTAAAAGGAATCAGACCCTGGTCGTGATAGGCCGCCAAAATGGCGTCAAAATTTTTATAAGCATCTGAACCAAAAAAACTATCAGCTGCATAGGGTCCATGAACTAATTTCCCGCCGTCTTTAAGGCGCTGTAGTGCAGGTTTTATAACCCTGTCGTCTTCAAGCCCAATGACCCCATTGTCTCCAGAGTGAGGATTTAGTCCCAATACCGCTATTTTGGGGTTGCTGATTCCAAAATCATGTTTTAAACTATGATGAATGATTTCAACTTTTTTACAAATAAGGGCTTCAGTAATTTTAGAAGACACTTCTGCAATGGGAAGATGGTCTGTTAAAAGCCCAATTCTGAGCTTATCGGAAATCATAAACATAAGACTGTCTCCCTCCAATTGCTGATTGAGGTAGTCTGTGTGCCCAGGAAACTGAAAAGTATCCGACTGAATGTTGTGTTTGTTTATGGGGGGCGTGACCAAAACATCAATAGCGGCTGATTTAAGGTCTTGAACTGCAGCTTCTAAAGATAAAATGGCGTATCGTCCTGCTTCTGCGGTGGGTTCTCCAAATTTTATACTTACAGACTCCTCCCAAACGTCCAGTACATTTATTTCTGAGGGCAGAGCGCTTTGGGCCTTTTGAATAGAGTTAAACTGAAAAGGGGTTTCGAAGTATACTTCTAAAAAAGAAATCATTTCAGAAGACGCATAAATAATAGGGGTAGACAATTCCAATAAGCGTTTGTCTTGAAGCGTTTTGACAATCAACTCACCGCCAATGCCATTCAAATCTCCAATAGAGAAGCCGACTTTTATTTTTTTATCTTTAAGCAACAAAAATGATTTATAATGTTTGTAATTTTGATTTTTACAAATTTAACGAATTAAAAGAATGTTTACTGGGATAATTGAAGATTTAGGGGTAGTTGAATCTCTTGAAAGAGAAACAACAAACTTGCATTTAACAATCAATAGCCGTTTGGCTTCAGAATTGAAAATTGACCAAAGTGTATCTCACAATGGGGTTTGCTTAACGGTTGTCAAACGCAATGCAAGTTCCTATACTGTAACAGCCATTAAAGAAACTTTGGATAAAACTAACTTGAACAACTTGACAGAAGGCGCTATTGTAAACCTCGAACGTGGCTTAAAACTTGGCGACCGCTTGGATGGTCATATGGTTCAGGGGCATATTGATCAGACAGGAACATGTATAGAAGTGCATTCTCAAAATGGCAGTTGGACCTACGTCTTTGAGTACGAGCCCAGCCTTGGAAACATTACCATTGAAAAAGGATCTGTCACAGTCAACGGGGTCAGTTTGACCGTTGTAGATTCTAAAAATAATGGCTTTAGCGTGGCTATTATTCCATACACTTACGAACATACCAATTTCAAACACTTTAAAATCGGGTCTGTTGTAAATTTAGAGTTTGATGTCATTGGAAAATATGTCTCCAAATTATGCTCGAAGACCACTAGTTCTTAGACAGAACTTTGTTTTACTCTTATTATAAGTACTTGATTTTTGACAGCAGCTCAACATCCTCTAGCGTGGCTACAGTCATATCTTGCATATCCTTTGCTTTGGCACTTAGTATACTGATAAATTTGACCACTAAGAAAATTGTAAATACAACAATTAAAAAACCTAAAGCCGTTTGAAAGCAAAAAAAGCGTTAAAAAAATGATGTTTTTAACCAAAACATTGACAACGGCCATTTAAATTATTTGATTAATTTTATATGATTATAAATTGGTTAACCCAAAAACCCCAACAATCGGTTGGGTTTTTTAGATTAAATTGGATAGTGGTTATTATTAATTCTTTAGCATGGCCTTGAATTGCTCCAAATCGAATTCGTTTCCATAAAACATGGTGCTCATACGCATAACATCGGCAGCAATCATAATGGCCGCTTTGATTTCATCAGCTGTAGCACCTAAACGCTTTGCCTGTGTAATGTGGTATGGAATACAGTATTGACATTTGGTGGCAGCTGAAGTTGCTAAAGCTGCCAAATGCGCCTGCTTCTCTTGTATGGGCCCATTAGTGTAAAGCTGCATAGACGCATCAAAATAGGCGTCGGCAGCCTTTGTGAAATTTTTAGGATATACACTATTAAAAGGACTTTTTTCTAAAAGAGCTTTATATTCGGCGTCTGAAATTGGCTCTTGGGCTTGAGCAAAAGCTGTGAAAATTATAAAAGCAGTTAAAATTAAATTTAATTTTTTCATTTGTGTTTATATTTATAGATGAATTAAATTGATTTAAATTCCATTTTGCATTGGCGTTGTGTCTGGCATCAGCTTATTTAAAATACTGTAAACTGGACAAAACTTTGTAATGGGACTTATGATTTGCAAAACAGCAACGGCGACGGCGACGTAAATCCAGTTCAAACCAAATTGGCTAGCCAAAAGAATTGAACTCATGTTTAAAAGCCCGACGATTCCGTCGTGTAATCGGACTTTAGTAATATCTTTTTGATTGTTCATAAATTGGTTGGTTAATTGTTAATTACGAAAGTAAAAAAAATTACTTGTTTATAAAAATACTAAACTTCAGAATTTAATGTAAAAAAAACACTAAATTATAAAACAAATGTTTGTGAAAAAAAAACCATACAGAAACAGTTCTTTTCTTCTGTTTATGACTTTGAGCCTTTTTAGTTGCAGCTCAGATTCTAACAATTCCTCTTATAATTCAATTAATCCCGTTGTAACACCCGAAAGTTATCCTAATATTTTGCTCATCATTGCAGACGATATGGGAAAGGATGCCACTTTTGGATTTAACGAAGGGAGTTTAAAACCGCAAACCCCGCATATCAATTCAATCAAAAACAACGGCATTACCTTTCAGAACTTCTGGAGCTACCCAACATGTAGCCCAACCAGAGCTTCCATTATAACAGGAAAATACGGCTATAGAACAGGTGTTAAATGGGCTGGTGATGTGTTGCCTAACAACGAAACAAGTCTACAGCAATACATAAAAAATGAGACGGGCAGCCGGTACAGTTCTGCTGTAATTGGTAAATGGCATCTGTCTGGGAATAGTGGTAGCTTTGACCCATCGGCATTAGGAATTGATTACTATGCAGGTCTTTTGGGGGGTGGCCTTCAAAATTATTTCCAATGGAACTTAACAAACGATCAAGATACCAGCCCACAATCGGGATATAGTTCTAAAATTTTTACATCCTTAGCAATGGATTGGTTAGATGCGCAAGAACAGCCCTGGTTTTTATGGTTGGCCTATAACGCCCCGCATACTCCATTTCATAGTCCACCTAGCATTATGCACAATCAAGGTGAACTGGCCAACTACACAGATGGTATGGACCCAATGCCCTATTACCTGGCCGCTATTGAAGCAATGGATTTTCAAATTGGTCGGCTTCTGAATGGACTCACACAACATGAAAGAGATAATACCATTATCATCTTTTTGGGCGACAATGGCACCCCAAATGAAGTGGGCCAAAGCCCTTATGCTGGAAATGCTGTAAAAGGGTCTCTCTATCAAGGTGGAATTAATGTCCCTTTATTTGTTTCTGGAAAAGGTGTACAGCGGACAGGTAACGATTATAATTTACTGACTAGTACAGATTTATTTATTACAATCGCTCAGTTGGCTGGGGGGAGTTCCTCCGAAATCCATGATAGTAAGAGCTTTAAAGAATTATTAACTATCAACGATGGTCAAAGAGCATTTCAATATTCTGAAATGGAGTCTCCAAATGCAAGTAAATGGGCCATAAGTAATGGTGATTATAAATTAATTATAATGGCAAATGGCGCTCAGGAATTGTATGATTTGGTGTCAGACCCCTACGAATCTGAAAATTTAATTGGTTCAGCGCTCTCTCTTGAAGCGATTAATGCCAAAACAGCTTTAGAGGCTGAACTGCATGTGATTCGCAACTAAATTTTTTTTACTTTTGACATATGAACGATTTAAAATATCTTTTTGCCTATACGGTTCCAATTGCTGCGTATATTGCGTTCGAGTCAACTGGAATTGGTTGCTATGCTGCCGTTTTTTATGCGTTTATTGTACTGCCTATTTTGGATGTTATTACGGGTGAAACCCAAACAAATGTTTCTAAAGAAGCCGTGTTAAGAAAAAAAAATAAAAGGGTGTTCGATTGGATGCTATACCTCAATCTACCAATTGTGTTTGGCCTTTTATTTTTAGTGTTTACAAAAATTCAGGCCAAAGAATACGCCCCTTATGAATTGATTGGTTTGGGCCTTTCTGCTGGTATTTTATTGGCCACCAACGCCATCAATGTGGCACATGAGCTCGGCCACCGTAAGCCTTATTTTGAACGTTTTATCAGCAAGCTTTTATATATGCCCTGCCTTTACATGCACTTTTATATTGAACATAATTTTGGACACCACCTGCATGTAGGCACACCTGAAGATGGAGCGACCGCTAAATATAACCAAAACGTATACTCATTTTGGTGGAGCTCGGTGACCAAACAATATTTTGGGGCATGGAAACGACAGCTGGAACTTTTGAAGGCTCAGAAAAAAAGTTTTCTAACCCTAAAAAATGATGTGTTTTGGTACCACTTTATCCAAGCTGGATATTTGTTTTCGGTCTATTTTTTATTCTCTTCCAAAGTACTGGTATTTGCAATAGCTGTGGGAATTTTGTCGTTTCTATTTTTAGAGACCATTAACTATATAGAGCACTATGGTTTAAGGCGATCTAAATTGCCTTCAGGGCGGTATGAGCGTGTACAGCCACACCATTCCTGGAATTCTAATTTTAATATTGGTCGCATAGTATTATATGAACTCACCAGACACAGTGACCACCATTTCAAAGCCTCCAAAAAATACCAAGTCTTAGACAGCCATGAAAAGAGTCCAACCCTACCAATGGGGTATCCGGCTTCTATATTAATGAGTTTATTACCCCCCCTTTGGTTTTATGTTATCAATCCGTTGGTGCCAGAAAAAATGAAATAGAAAAAAAGGCACAGTTTCCCAATGGCTTTTTTATTCTATAAGTCTTGTGAATTTAACGCAACGCCTTAGGCGGGGTTGGTTTCAAAAGAATCACAAGTATATTTTTCACTAACCTCAATTTTATGAAAATTACAAACTGAAGTTTTTGTAAAATTTTCACAGTTGACACAACTGTTGCTTAATGATAAATTTTCCATAATGTAATATTTTAGTACGAAAATATAGGCATTCACATTTAGAAACAATTTAAATAGCCGTTTTGAAAAAATTCTTATTTAGACTAAAAAGAAATAGCCTGCTAATTCATAGCAGTATAGGTCTCCGATTTCATAGGCATTGTATGTGCTTTGAATGACCTCTAGTTAGACATTTGCCAAGCCTGCCGTTAGATAATCTTCTGATTTTTTTAGGTTGGAATCAAAGTCTCCAACAAATAGAAATTATCCATTGGAAATACTTTTATTGGTAATGGTAAAGCAGTCCCAATCATCTTGGCATGATACAATTTTAAAACAAACACTACATAAAATACAGGAAGACTAAGGTCGTATATTTTGGATTAAAGATCTCTCATTTATTTAAATCAAAGTTTCAAACGACCGTTCTCCTAATCGATTTCATTACAAAATGAAAAAAAATCGTTCTATGAATAATAGAATTGGGTGTTTCCCTGTAAGTGACATTTTAACCAAACTGTATTTGGATTTATGATTGTAAATCTTTGTAAACTTTAATGGAAAATTTATTTTGCCATGCTTGTTTGATGTGATAAAAAAAACCTTGATGCAATTATGGTCAATAATTGGTGGTTTATCGTGGTCCAGGCTAAAACTCATTTTGTCCCAAAGACTACGAGGCTCAAACAAGCTTTTGTATGTTTCTGGTTGAGAAAGATAATTATGGAATCGAGTAAAATGCCTTTGTATTAGCATTAAATTATTTTAATTACCCTCTCAAATTAATTAATGTTAAGTGTGAGTGGTTAATATGAGTTGAGAATTTACAAAAGAGCTAGCTAGATGCCTTTGGGTTAGGGCCATATTTATTTTCTAGTTCTTGACTGTCTTTTACAAGAAGTACTAATAACCAAAAAACCCCAATTAACGGTATAAGGATAATAAGGTACATCCATCCGCTTTTACCAACATCGTGTAATCGTCTAACAACCGCTCCAAGTGCAGGAAGAAAATGTAAAGCAGCGACTAAAAGATACCCCCACCCGTAACCTGTACTAACGGTTTGTCCCATCATCTCGTATTCAAAGTCTAATCCTAGGATGTTGTCTAGAATCAAAGCTGCAAATAATATTAGAGAATAAAACAATACAAACATCCAATATTCGGTTCTTCGAGCACGGCCACTAAAATTCACATATTGTGACATTATTTTTAAATACCATTTCATAATTTTACTATTTAATTAGTTAAATAAAATTCTAGAACAATATAAGTTTTATTTTGCAACAAAAAAAATTTAGTGTTTAAATTAAATGAATTGTAGGATTTTTCTGGGTATGAGAGTTGTATTTTTTTATATAGTTTACTATATTATTAAATTTAATTATTATATTTAGTATAGAGTTTTTAAACCTATTAATATTTAGACATGAATCCATCCAAGGTAAATCTTAAAAATAGCCTAAACACACTGAAATCAAAAAAGAAGTCGCTGCTAAATAAAAAGAAAAAAATAATCAAAGCAATCAATGCGATAAAAATCCAGGAAAAAGAACTAAGAAATGAACTCAAAATTAAAGAAGGTCAAAATAAATTAGTGGTCTCCGTAGGGCTTGATAAGCGATGGTCAACTTATAATTGCATCGTGAAATTTAAAGATACGCATTTCAGTTTTTATTTAGGTAAGGAAAAAGCCATTAAAAATAAACTTCAACAGTTCCACCAAAAAGAAATTAGTAGAAGAGCAAAGTCTTTTATAAAAGATGAAATCAAAGAGATTGTAAGAGCCGTTGTGCCTAACCATTTAAAAAATGGTAATTCTTATAAATCTGTAAATTTTAATAAAATTATCGAGCTTTACATCTTAAGTGGTGAATGGAATTATTGGAAAGAAGTTTAGTTGCTAAGTTTTCAAAATCATATTTGCTATTTTGTATCAAACTTTGAAGTACCTTAAAACAAAAACCCTATGAAAACTAAAAAACAAATTGTAAAAGACTGGTTACCAAGATACACAGCAATACCCTTAGAAAAGTTTGGCGCATTTATACTGCTTACCAATTTTCAAAAATATGTTGATGAATTCGCTAAGATAAATAATGTTTCTGTAGATGGGAAAAACAAAAATATGCCGTCAGCTACTTTTGAAAATATTACAATTATAAATTTTGGCATGGGCAGTCCCAATGCGGCCACTATCATGGATTTATTGGTTTCAATTAAACCAAAGGCAGTGCTGTTTCTGGGCAAATGTGGGGGCTTAAAGAAGCGCATTCAAATCGGGGATTTTATTTTACCGATTGGGGCCATTAGAGGGGAGGGAACCTCCAATGACTACTTCCCGATTGAGGTGCCTGCAATGCCTTCGTTCTCACTTCAAAGAGCGATATCTTCTGCATTAAAGTACCAAGAAATTGATTACTGGACAGGAACCGTTTTTACCACAAATAGAAGGGTCTGGGAATTTGACACTAAATTTAAAAATTATTTAAAAAAAATAAGAGCCTATTCAATTGATATGGAAACAGCAACCTTATTTACTGTAGGGTTTCACAACAGGGTCCCTATTGGAGCATTGTTGTTGGTAACTGACCAACCCATGATTCCGGAGGGTATCAAAACAGAAGCAAAGGACAACATCAATGCGGCTTTATTTGACAAAAAACACCTTCAACTCGGTATAGAATCTTTAAAACAAATAATTAACAACCAAGATACTATAAGGCATCTGAAGTTTTAAGCGGCTTGGGGTCATGGGAAAAATTAAACTTATTTGGAATTTTAGAGGACCAAACGGAAAAACACAGCAATTCACCATGAAAAACACATCAAAGAATTTTTTAAAATGGAGAAGAAAACTTTAATAGATTCCGGGAGGGAAACTTTAAATGAATTTCATCACACGGCATTAGCTGTTTTCTTAAGACAGATCTTGAACAGATTAAATTGGCCCTAAAGTCAAATAGAGGCCAAATCATAAAATAAATGTAATAATTGTAAAACGATTTATTTAGTCACACGCGCCTTCTGCGTAGGCCAAAACACCATGTAAAGTTAAAGCGATGCATTCGTTATCATAGGTGACATCATCACAACCACAGACAGGATCAAATATTGTAACACAAACCGCTTCCAAATCAATTAAGGTTTCATCAATACACATATTTGGTGTATCCTGGTCAGCGCCACCATTAGAACAAGCGAAGATAAAAAAAGCGGAAAGTATAAATATTTTTTTCATGACATAAATATAGCAAATATGATGTTAAAAATTGGCGCAAGTAATATAACGATTTAATTAAATCCCATAAAAAAACAAAGACGTTTACAATACTTTAACCGCGCTTATTAAAAGTTGTGTGGCAGTTCACAATTTTTAAGTCAAGCCTTAAGGCCTCTCATCAACAGTTATTTATGCTGATTTAAATCAGAGTTGCTTAAGCGATTAAAAATAACATTAGATTTGTATTATCATTAAATATTACAAAATGAAAAATATACTATATACATTGGCGGTGTTGGCTATAAGCACATGCTATATAAATTCTCAGGAATTATCTAAAAACACTGCCTTTGATGTTTTGGCAAAATGGGAAGGGAAATGGCAAAACAGTGCCGTTTTTGAAGCATCCGTATGGATTCCTGAAAGGGTTGAAACACGTAGCAAAATAGAATCTAATTTAATCCTTTCAAATAATTACCTTGAAATAATGGTTTATAATGGCAATAGCATTAGCAAGCATATTATCTGTTACGACCAAATATCAAGGCAATTTAACCGTTGGGAATTTAAAAATGATGGCAGTAATAGTTTCTGGACCGGCAAATGGAGTGACAAAGAGCAAACAATGTACTGGAACTTTATTGATTTTTCTAACGCTGGTATTAGCGGCCAAATCATCGAAACCTTTAAGTCGAGTGGAAAGATTAAAACAAAAGTTTTTATGGAAGATAAAAATGGAACACCATTGCTTAAAATTAATGGGACAAAAGTGAAGCTTTAAAATTCCAATAAAACTAATCCTTAAGCAAAACAGTTCGTTCTGAAGGATTAAAGGGGCTGTCTATTAAATGGCCTTTTGAATCTATCAATTCTAATGTAATTGAGATTTCTCCTTTCGGTAGTCCTTCAATGTAAAATGGGGCCCATTCATCAATTAAAAATTCGCTGTCTTGTATAGTCACTCTAACCTTATTCCCATCAGGCGCGAGGGTGGTGTTAACCAAATAAAAATCTAGGAGTACGCGCTCAGTGTCAGCACCTTTATAAACTCCTTTTGGCCGGCTGTAAAACAACAACTCTTTTGATAAATCTTTTTTATTGGAATCACCACTGCCAATTTGAGTCAAAAAATAAGCATTTTTATTTTTAACAGACTCGTGATAAGATCGAGATAAAAAGGCTAAAATAACATTATTGCTATCGGTATGATCCCATTTGTCATGAACAAATTCGGTTGTATATTTTGCAGAATATGGTCCATTGTTTATTATGAAATGAATGTGTTGCCCCTTTGCAGAATTTGCAAGCTGGTAATCAAAAGCTCTAGGAGATTGTACACCAAGTTCATAATTTTCTAAATCGAATGAAAACGAATACCCAGATTCTGTTGGTTGTGATACTTTTAACGACAGTTTGGAATTGTCGTAGGCGGTTGAGCCTTCAATTTTGGTTATGGTAATTTGATTTGAATTATTACATCCCAAGAAACATAAAGCGGAGACAAAGAGTAGTTTTTTCATTTGGTTAGTTTTGTTAGCAAGTTATAAAAACTTTTAATGACTTTAATTACAAACAATTTAAAGCCGTAAATTCTTCTAAACTCATTTCAGTATAGCCATTATCGACATCAAAACTGTAATTATGTTCTATACTAATTATATCATTTTCATCCTTTGTGATAATCCAAGTCTGATTGTAGATACCATCCAATTTAAATTGCTCTGGGGTATTAATAATTGTATCTGTATACCACTGCAAGTATAAGCCATAGTCAATTGAAGAAATACTTTCTGTCAAAAAACAATCCAGACTCTCATTTGAGTCATTGTATTTTTCATAACAAGTCCATCCCTCGTATTGGTTTCCAATATCGTTTTCTCCAAGATAAGATAAATCAAAGTAAACGTACCTTGCTCCCCCTGGAATCTCTTTCTGGTAAACTTTACCTTTTAAAAGTTCAATTAAATTTACTTCCGAATTATCAATATTATCGTCATTACTACAACCAAAGATTAATAACGAAGAGAGTAAGATTAGTTTTTTCATTTAGTTAGGACATAATACTAACAACAACCGCAACTTTTTTGAGATATATGGTTTTTTGGTTTTTTAATTTTACAAGAATAAATAGGTTGTTTGGCAAGAAATATTTCTGCCAAAATAACATTAGAGATGTAGTTATTACCCCCAAATTTATTTCTCAAAACTGAACCAAATTCTTCAATAGTATACAGTCTTTGCCCAAGATTTAACGGGTCCTTATCACTTTTTGCCATTTAATTACAACAATCACTAGAGCAATCAGAACAAGAGCATTCTTTACAATTACCCTGATTACACTCATCACATTTACAATTACATAAATTTTGCATAATACTAATTACTTGGTATAAAGTTACAAAAAAATGCTCATTAGCATTAGTGTAATGGGAAAACACAGTAAACAGAAACGCTTAAAACAAACAATTGAAGCTATAAAGTAGAAGTTGCTGATTTGCCTTTTCCTATTTTTGAAGATGTGAAAGTCTAAAAAAATATAATTCTAATATAATTAGTTCTGCTAATTTTCACATCAAAGTATAATCCTTGGTAATTCAATAAATTAACTAAGTTAAGGATCTTTCTCATTTAGTTAGTTTTATATCTAAAGGTTAAGAAAACTATTTTCAAGCTCTGTAATAGAAGTAAACACCTATGGCTTAGTTACGGTTTCTTTTTTTTGAGTACTTATTAGAATTTACATCAGGTGGTAAAATCAAAGTCTTTTTTTTTTCCTGTTTGGTTGTTAGTTCATTTTTTTTTGCAGCTCCACAAGCTGTCAAAAAAACCATTGAAATACAAATAAGTATTACTTTTTTCATAATCAGTTCAATTTATCCAAATATAATAAAAGTGAGATTTCTTTAGTGTGAAAAAATTATTTCTTCAAGATGTCCATTATAAGATTCGGGGTATTCTACCCATTGATTGTTTACAACAGTATATGTTTTCATAACCCCTGTTTCAGTATTTAGAACAAGAAATCTATTATCGAAGGAACTTTCAACTTGATAATTACTTCCAATTGATTGAGGTGGATTAACAGTAGTTGAGACGCTTTCAGATGCACAAGTCCAAAAGACAATGGAAACAACACCAATAATAGCAAATAGATTTTTAAAGTCATTTAAGAATTTCATGATAATAAAGTTTAAAGATTAAAGTATAAATATAACACAAAAATAAAACGAGAATATGGGGTTTGCCGTTAGAAAAAGTTTTAGAGCATTCATTTATAAATATAAGACTAACCTGTTTAAGAAATATAGAACTAAAAGAGTAGGATACAACTATTGTTTAATTCTTTTGATTTATTTTTTCATAATTTTTTTTAATTCTCCTGCATAGAATATACCTCTGAAAATAGTAAACCCCAAAAAAACCAAACCAAAGTAAAGGTAAAATCAAAACAACTAATGGTTCGCCTATTCTTGGGTTTTGAGCTATATAAACTGTACCAATAAAAAATAGAGTGTGATACATTATAGCAGTTAAGGTTGTTAAAGGATTGTATTTAAAGTTAACTGAAACCATATCCATATAATTATCTTTCTCAAAAGTATATGAAGGACATGGACCTCCAGGCTGAAATACAGATATTTCAATTTTGTTATCTTCAATAAGGACTTCTTCACAAAGTCGATATGTTATAAATAATCTGGACTTGGCCCCAAAGAAAGCATCCAAGTTTTTATGAGACTTTACACATTTAACGAATTTTTCAAAATTTATATATAAAATCATAATTCAACGAATAATAAAAGAATATAAAAATTATTCAGAAACTGGGACACCATTTGAAATAATTGAGATTGAAGCGACACCATAAGTGTCTTTTTTGAAAACATTAATCCCTTCGCTAGTTTCAAAGTCATTCCAGAAATCTGTAGATAAATAATTTTCAATATCGCTCATGCTTTCAAAGAAATATACTCCCCCAAAAACATTATTTGTTTCAGATTTCGAAATGAAAGTTTTTCCAATAAATCCTGGAAATTTATCATTATTAAACACTGTTGCTCCTTCAAGAATTAGCTTTGAAATATCTGCTTCACTGGGTTGAGAGTCAAAATTTACTACTAAAACACTTAATCCTTCACTATCTTTAGGGTCAGTTGAAGATCTTCTACTTTTATGTTCACCATTAGCAATCTTACTACCATAGAATGTTTTAAATACTTCAGTATTAAATCCTACTAAATTTGGGTGAGCTACAATTCCTTTCCACAACTCTGAATTCAAATATTCACTTATATATTGTTCATTTTCAAAATAATAAATACCACCAAATACTCCACGGTCTACATTACCTATAAACGATTTCCCTAAAAACCCAGGTATGCTATCAGAAACAAAATTTGGAGCTACTTGAGCACCAAGTTTAGCATGCTCTTCAAGTGTCATATTTTCAAGTTTATAATTGACTATTAACAATGCTTCATCAGCATAAATAGGCGTTTCATTCTCATTTTTTGAGTTTTTACATGCAGCTAACATAAAAAAACAGATTCCAATAATAATTTTTTTCATCACTTTATTTAATTTAATTGATTGATTAAATTTATACAATTAAGCTATTTAAAACAAATATAATTGTAGAATGCAATTAAAATTACAGCTTGCTTTTTTAATTTAATCTTTGGTAAAAGTTGTCACATAGTTGTCATCCTCATAAACTGAAGTGAAGGTCAATGTGTTATTATTAATTATAGCTTCTCCAACTTCAATATCCCCATCACCATAATCCCAAGTCATTGAAAATGTATTATTTGAAATTAATGATGAACTAACATCGAATGTGCTGTCAAAACTACAAGGTTCTATATCTAGATCTTCTGGAAAATCTGTATAATAAATATAGTACAGTCCTGAACCATTATTAGATAGTTGCATATAACTTTCTAAATCACAAGTATTTAAATTTTCTGGGTTGTTATTATATAATTGTGAATTTAGATTCCATTTACCATCAATAGATGTGGAATTTGAATCATTTGAATCATCACTAGTACAAGCTAAGACTAATAAAGCGGAGAGTAAGAGTAGTTTTTTCATTTAGTTAGTTTTTTACTAATCGTACAGATTAGCCATCTTGTTTACTGCAACCAGTCTCTGCTAAAAAAGGATAACTATCTAATACATCTACATTGAAAAGTTGGACTATTCAATAAACTGGTATTCCACCCCAAAACTAGTGATTCAATAACCAAATTAGCTCCACCATTTGATGAGCTTTTAATAACCCAGATTTTATCATAACTATTGCTGTTTGAATAACCAGTAGTTGTATTAAAATCAGTAGGAGTCGGTAGTGTTTTTCTCATATAGATATACTCATTAAATGATGGTAATCTATAATCATCAAAGCCATCGTAGACTAAATCACGGCAATATTCAAGGGCTTGAGAAAAAGTCATCAAAGTAGTATTTAATGGAGAATATCCGCTGACGCTAATTGATAAAGAACTCGTAGATCCTGACGGTCCTGTAGCTCCAGTCTCTCCTTGTACACCCTGAGGTCCTGCTGGTCCTGGCTCTCCTTGTGGTCCAATTGCTCCGTCTTGGCCATCTGCTCCTGCTTGTCCATCGGCACCTGCTAGTCCTTGAATACCTTGTGGCCCTTGAGGTCCGCTTGGCCCAGCGGGTCCTGTAGCTCCAGTCTCTCCTTGTACACCCTGAGGTCCTGCTGGTCCTGGCTCTCCTTGTGGTCCAATTGCTCCGTCTTGGCCATCTGCTCCTGCTTGTCCATCGGCACCTGCTAGTCCTTGAATACCTTGTGGCCCTTGAGGTCCGCTTGGCCCAGCGGGTCCTGTAGCTCCAGTCTCTCCTTGTACACCCTGAGGTCCTGCTGGTCCTGTTGCACCAATAGCCCCTGCTTGTCCTGGCTCTCCTTGTGGTCCTGCTGGCCCTGGAGGGCCTTCTGGTCCTGGCACGTCTGATGCTGGTGAGTAGTAAGCAAACGGTACATAAGTGAAGGGTTGGTTAGATAGCTCTTCAAAGTCTGTACAACTGCCTTTAACATCTAAGCCTACTTTTAAAAACTTAGCGTCTGCTGTCCATTGTATACCAGCAAAGTCCGCTGCATAGCCACCTGTTTGGGTGTTAGTACCAATTAGTAAATTTACCATACCAAATGTGTCCGTAGTGACCTGTACTTCCTCTTGGTATTCAACGCTTCCTGAAGCATCCACAATACCAAACTGTAAGCATACATTCTGGTTAGTAAGTGGTGCATAAGGGTTATCTACACCAGGAAGTTCTTCACCTGCTGGGTTATAAATAACAGCTTGATAGGTTATACCGCTACTTTGAGCGAAACCTAAGCTCGATACAAATAGTAAAAAAAGTAAAAAACGTTTCATTCTTAAGAGGTTTCAGTAATATCAGTAACAGCTTCAGTAGATAATGTTGGTTCGTAGATATAAGGATTACCCTCATCATCACTTAAACAAGCGAAGATTAATGCGGAGAGTAAAAGAAGTTTTTTCATAGTTTATATCTTAATTGAGTGATTTTTTAATTTCAATATTTATTAGGCATACGGCTACAATTATTGTACAAACAATTATTCCATTATTAACCCAACTGTTTTTTTTCATTCGTTTTCTTTTTTTGTTTTCCGATAAATAATCTCAAATAAACCACCAATAGCAATAAATGCGATAATGCGCTGAAGAAGACTCAAGCCGATATATCTACCGCCGAAAACTACAAGTCCTCCAATTGTAAAGGTTAATATGTTATAAGTCTTTTTGTTCATATAAATATATTTTTCATTTAGTTAGTTTCTACAAATTACCACATTATAGCATCACCACCCTCAGCATCGTTGTAAATACCATTTATACAATTTTGCAAAGAAAATGAATCTGTTGATTTAACCAAGGTAATATTATCGGTTTCAACATTACTACCCCATTCATAAGTTATTGTAACTTCCATCACATTATCATTTAAAATCTGAAAATGAAGCGTTGCATCTTCTTGTTGTTCATCTGAACAGTCAGTCCCATCATCAACTGCTCCAGAGCTTGTAATTTGTCTTGCTGTAAATGAAACGGGAGTTTCATCAATTATAACGTATGTTACAGAATCGTAAATACACCCATCGTAAGGGACATTGTTGTAAGTACCAACATCAGTGTAATAGCAATAGTAATTTCCTGTGTCATAGTCTAATTGTTGACCAACAATAATATGGTCAGTTGAAAATGTTCCTAAATCCCCATCTGGATTTTCCCAAAATGTACCGCTATAAATAGACCGGAACAATTGGTCTGAATTAGAGGAACTATCATCACTTGAACAAGCGAAGACTAATAAAGCGGAGAGTAAGAGTAGTTTTTTCATTTAGTTAGGATTACAGTTTGTGAAGTTAGTCGCAAGGATGTTCGTCTTGACTTCTTGTTCCAGTAGATGTTGAAATTTGTAACCCTTCAAGCTGAGCAAAATTGCTATAAGACAAAGATTCAATTTCTATTGTATTACCTCCGTTAGTAACAGTAATATTAGAAATTCCACCATCTCCCTCTGGGTAAACAACGCTACAAGAAAAGAAATTGCCAGAGTTACTAATTAATGTCCAAGATATTTCATCAATTGTTTGTTCAAGATTCCAGCAATCAAATTCTACACCACCTTGATGCTGAGTACTTGTCCACCAATTTATATCGTCATTATTGAATCTTACGTATGATATATATTCGACTCCATCATCATAAATCGCACGTTCCCATACCACTCCATCATATCTCTCTAAAAAGGTTTCAGTATTATTGTCATCGTTATTTCCTTCTTCACCACTACAAGCGAAGATTAATAAAGCGGAGAGTAAGAGTAGTTTTTTCATTTAATCTTTAGTAAATGTTGTTATATAGTTATCACCGTCATAAACTGAAGTGAAAGTCAGAGTGTTATTATTAATTACAGCCTCTCCAGCTTCAATATCACCATCTCCATAATCCCAAGTCATTGAAAATGTATTATTTGAAATTAATGACGAACTAACATCGAATGTGCTGTCCAAACCACAAGGTTCAATTTCTGGATTATCTGGAAAGTCTGTATAATAGATATAGTACAGACCTAAACCATTATTAGACAGTTGCATATAACTTTCTAAATCACAACTATTTAAATTTTCTACAAGACCATTATAAGTTTGTGAAGATAAATTCCATTTTCCTTCAATTGATGTAAGATTTGAGTTATCATCACTATCATCGCTACAAGCGAAGATTAATAAAGCGGAGAGTAAGAGTAGTTTTTTCATTTAGTT
>CAJWNW010000029.1 GCA_913044085.1 uncultured Flavobacteriaceae bacterium
AAAACAATTTATGGCACGGTACTTGATTCAAGGGAAATATATTATTTAATTTTTTGTTAGTAATATATTTTGGTTGGTTAGTGGTTAAAGCATCATTCTATTGATGCTTTTTCCTTTTTAAAAGGATCCTGGCTGCATGCGTTACTCATTTTACGCTTTTACTCCTGTTTCGATATTTAATCAATAGCCAATGTAAACTCTTGGATGGCATTTATGAGTTCCTCATTAATTTTTAAGTTAGGATTGTTATAAGATTTGGCATTTTCTAAATCGTCACCATCAATTTTCACCAATACATGATTCATATGCTCTATAATGATCAACTTTGAATTTTGTGCTGCACTGTTAAGTAATTGTGCTTCTTTGACATCCACTTGCAAATCTTTATCTCCATTAATAATAAGGATGGGGAGTGGAGTATTTGCTATAATTTTGGCGGGGTTGTATTGCATCCAACTTATAAGAAAAGCTTGTAATTCTAAATTAAAAATGGATGCCAATTCGGGTGGATACTCTGAGGTTGTTTCACCACTTCTTAAAACGTTTAAAACACGTTCTGTTGACTTAGAAAATACAGCTGCTGTTTTTGCTATTTGCTCTTCTAAAATCTCATCAATTGGTTTTCCTGCCCCAGCTAGAGATATAAATCCAGAAGCACCAGCATCTAAAGCTAAAAGTCCCACCAAACTTCCTTGGCTGTGCCCAGCCACAATAATGGTTTCGAACTTTGATTTAAAAAAACCAATTACGGATCTAGCATCTATCACAAAATCATCAAATGATATATTTTTATCAATGTTTTGATTGCGAATTTGTTTAACGATTCTTTTGTCGTATCTAAATGTTGCAATCCCTTTTTGTGAAAGTGCTTCAGCAATTTTTTTTAAGGCATCATTTTTCATGAAAGATTGATTGCCATCCCGATCTGTGGGTCCAGATCCAGCAATCAAAATAACAAAAGGTATAGAATTTTCTTCTTGAGTATTGGGTAGCAGTAGTGTCCCCTCTACGTTTGTATTGACTTTAATTTCTTCGCTAGTAAATTCTTGCGCATACGCATGAATTGTTGTCATAAGAACGTAGAGAAAAATTTTAAAGTTTTTTTTCATTTGTTTTTATTTTATGATTCGAAATGTTAGGTTGATGCGTTCCCCAATTTTTTTTTTAGTTTTAGGGACTTGGTGCAGCCAGTGGTGTTGGGTGCTCCCCCGCATTATCAACAAACTTCCATTTGCAAGTTTTAGTTTTAATTTATGGGATTTTTCATGGCGGTGCTTCATGTGAAAAAGCCGCTCGGCTCCAAAACTAACCGATGCAATGACTGGATCTTTACCCAATTCTTTTTCGTTGTCAGCATGCCAACCATTGCTGTCTTGACCATCCCGATATAAGTTGAGCAGACAGCTTGTAAAATCTAAAAGCGCACATTTTTCAACCTTGGATTTGATTTCAAATAATTCAGCTGAAAATTTTGTGGGATGCATTGTGAGATTTGAATAGCGGTAAGGCTTGTCGTTGTTTGCATATAGTGCGGTGAGCCTGGGTTGTGCATATGTTTTTCCAAAAATTTTAATATCGTCTTGTTGCCACTTGATATTATTTCTTAAGATTTCAAAGTAGTGGTCGGCTTCTTTGTTATCAAAAAAACAAGAATCGTAAAAAACACTTCCATCTTTTAATGGAATGTTAACAGGTTTTTTTGATTCAAATAGCATTCGGTATATTTTAATCCAATTTAGTGTAAGTTTCCAATTATTACAAAAAAAATCATTTTTTAACTCAGATAAAACTTATAAAAAAGGCGGTTCAAAATGAACCGCCTTTTTTAAAATTTAGAATCCTGTTATTTAATGATCTCGTAGCTTCGTTTGATGAAATTTGTAAGCGCTTCTCCTTTGAGAAGGCCTTGAGAGAGTTGTGCTAAATCCAGACTTTGATTGATTAATCGCTCTCTTTTTTTAGCTGTTTTAGTATTCAGGATTTGGTTTACCAATTCCGAATTGGTGTTGACAACCAAGTTGTACATTTCAGGCATATTGCCCATTCCAAACATACCACCGCCGCCACCAGTTTGCTGCATTTCTTTCATACGGCGCATGAATTCAGGCTGGGTAATCATGAATGGCGCAGCATTGCTGTCCATAGCTTCTAACTGCACTGTGAATTTTTCAGATGAAATTACCTCTTTTAACTGGGTGTCTAAAGTTGTTTTTTCATCTTCAGTTAATTTAGAAATGTTGTTTTCTTCTTTTGGAATGAGTTTGTCCAAATGATCGGCATCCACTCGACTGAAAGAAATTTTTTCTTTACTGCCTTCCAACTTTTGAATCAAGTGAGAAACAATTGGTGAGTCTAGCAATAAGACTTCATAACCCTTGGCTTTGGCAGCCTCAATATAACTGTGCTGTTCTTCCGCGTTCGAAGCGTATAAAATTACCAATTTGTCATCCTTATCCGTTTGTTTGGCCTTGATCTTATTATACAATTCGTCATAGGTATAATAATTGCCATCTACAGTTGGGAATAGGTTAAATGCCTCTGCTTTTTCAAAGAATTTTTCTTCTGAAAGCATTCCGTATTCAATCACTATTTTGATGTCGTTCCATTTGGCCTCAAAATCTTCTCGATTGTCTTTAAATAATGATTTCAATTTATCGGCTACCTTTTTAGTGATGTATGATGAAATCTTTTTCACCGCACCATCTGCTTGTAAATAGGAACGCGATACATTTAAAGGAATGTCCGGAGAATCAATTACACCACGGAGCATGGTCAGAAATTCTGGTACTATACCTTCAACATTATCTGTAACAAATACCTGATTTTGGTACAATTGAATGCGATCTTTCTGAATATTCATATCGTTAGATAACTTTGGAAAATATAGAATCCCAGTCAAATTAAACGGATAATCAACATTCAAATGAATATTAAAAAGAGGTTCTTCAAACTGCATCGGGTACAATTCTCTGTAAAATCCTTTGTAATCTTCGTCTTTGAGTTCCGACGGTGTTTTGGTCCATGCAGGGTTTGGATTGTTGATGATGTTATCAACAGTAATCTTGCGCTGGGGCTCCGTGGTTTCCTTACCGTCTTTATCGGTTGTAGTTTCAGGAGAGTGATCTGGGTCATTGATTTCCTTGGTCCCAAATTTAATCGGAATCGGCATGAACTTGTTGTACTTGTTCAATAATTCAGTAATGCGACTGTCCTCTAAAAACTCTGTAGAATCCTCGGCGATGTGTAAAATAATTTCTGTTCCGCGCTCTTTTTTATCACTTTTTTCAAGGCTGTATTCAGGGCTGCCATCACAAATCCAATGTGCAGCATCGGCCTCTTTGTAGGACTTGGTAATGATTTCAACTTTTTCAGCTACCATAAAGGCGGAATAAAAGCCAAGGCCAAAATGCCCTATAATACCAGCATCCTCAACTTTATCTTTGTATTTGTCCAAAAATTCTTCAGCACCTGAAAAAGCGACTTCATTGATGTATTTTTGAACTTCCTCTGATGTCATGCCAATCCCTTGGTCAATGAGGTGTAATTTTTTGGCTTTTTTGTCAATTTTTACTTCAATTTTTGGCGTGCCATAATCTACTTTAGCTTCTCCAATATTGGATAAATGTTTCAGTTTTAAAGTAGCGTCTGTGGCATTGCTTATCAGCTCTCGTAAAAAGATTTCATGGTCACTATAAAGAAATTTTTTAATCAATGGAAAAATATTCTCTACAGAAACATTGATGGTTCCTTTACTCATAATTTTATTTTATTTATAGATTAATTTTAAACAATTTATTCAAAAAGAGTACCAATTTGTTAAATATGACAAACTGACACTTTATAAAGTTTATATTTGTCTAACAATTCGAATAATTAATTTATGTACAATTCAAGAATTATCGGTATGGGGCACTACGTCCCCGAAAATATTGTTACCAATGACGATTTGTCCAAATTGATGGATACAAATGACCAGTGGATTCAAGAGCGTACTGGAATTCATGAAAGACGTTGGGCTGTTAAAGGCGATGGTAACAGTACTTTTAGTATGGGCTTAAAGGCCGCCGAAAAAGCTATTAAAAATGCAAAAATTGATAAAGATGACATAGATTTTATTGTCTTTGCAACCCTAAGTCCAGACTATTATTTTCCGGGCCCTGGTGTTCAAGTTCAAGAAGCCCTTGGTATTGATACCATTGGCGCCTTGGATGTAAGAAATCAATGTTCCGGTTTTGTTTATGGGCTCTCTGTTGCGGATCAGTTTATTAAAACTGGGATGTACAAAAATATATTGGTGATTGGAAGCGAGTTGCAGTCTCAAGGCATCGATATTTCTACTAGAGGGCGGAGTATTTCGGTTATTTTTGGAGATGGCGCAGGAGCGGCAATTCTCAGTAGAGAAGACGATTCAAACAAAGGAATTTTATCCTCGCATTTACATTCTGAAGGGGCGCATGCCCTGGAGCTTGCAGCTGAAGCGCCTGGAATGGGAAGACGCTGGGTTACAGACATCATTGCTGAAAACAATCCCGATGATATGAGTTACAGGCCCTATATGAATGGACAGTTTGTTTTTAAAAATGCCATCAGACGTTTTAGCGAAGTGATTCATCAAGGATTGGAAGCCAATAATTTACAGGTTTCAGACATTGATATGTTGGTACCCCATCAAGCCAATCTGCGAATTTCTCAATACATTCAAAAAAAGTTTAAACTCTCAGACGATCAAGTTTTTAATAACATTCAAAATTACGGAAACACCACGGCTGCCTCCATACCTATTGCATTGAGCGAAGCTTGTGAACAAGGGAAGATTAACTCTGGGGATACTGTTGTATTGGCTGCGTTTGGCAGTGGGTTTACATGGGGGAGTGTTATTATCAAATGGTAGAAGACTTTAAAACATTGGTCTTAGGCACCTCATTAAATCCTAATCGTTACTCCAATAAAGCGGTTTTGATGTTAAGCAATGCAGGTATTCCAGTGGTGGCTTTTGGTCTTAAAAAGGGATCTGTTTCAACTGTTCAAATTGATACGGCTTTAAAATCTTATAAAAATATTCATACCGTCACGCTTTATTTAAATCCAAAACACCAAGAGGCCTATTATGATTATATCATCCAATCGAAGCCAAAACGTGTTATTTTTAATCCAGGTACTGAAAACCCCATTTTCTACAGACTTTTAAGAGAAGCCAATGTGTCTTATGAAATCGCCTGTACCTTGGTATTACTTTCTACGAATCAATACCAATCCTAAAAAGGTGAGCAAGCCATTGAGTGGAAGAAGTTCATAACCAATTACATATCCACCAAGGAATTCAGTAGGCGTTTCTCCCAATGTATAAGACAATGCAACGGATGCCAGAGCGACACACCAAACCCACTGGTCTTTAACTTTGTAGTTGGTGAAAATCCCAAAGGCAAAAAGGCCTAAAAGCGGCCCATAGGTATAGCCTGCAACTGTAAGTAAGCTGTCAATAACATTTGAATTTAAAAGATACTTAAAGGCAATGATCACCAAAATCAATAAAATACTCATGCCAATATGTGTTTTTTTTCTGATGTGTTTTTTTTCAGACTCAGAATGGTCTTTCAAATCTAAAATATCGACACAAAACGAGGTTGTAAGAGAAGTCAATGCACTGTCTGCACTGCTGTAGGCGGCGGCAATTAACCCCAGTATAAAAACAGAACCCAATGCCAGACCTAAGCCCGAGTTGAGTGCTATTTCAGGAAATAATAAATCTGTTTTAGGATTGCCATCAAGCAATGGAAGTTTCACTCCAAAGCGTTCGGCATAGATAAATAACAGTGCACCCAATAATAAGAATAAAAAGGTGACAAGGGTTAAAACGAGGCTGAACCACAGCATGTTTTTCTGAGCATCTTTTAGTGTTTTACAGGTTAAATTCTTTTGCATCATGTCCTGATCAAGTCCCGTCATGCAAATCGTGATAAACATGCCCCCAAAAAATGATTTTAAAAAATGATCTTTGTCTAAAATGCTTTCTGTTTGAAAAACAGTACTGTATTGTTTTAATTCATCAGAATTTAGAAATTCAGCAAAACTCCAGCCCAATGCCTCCGTTATCATATAAATTGAAAGTATAACAGCACAGACCATAAAAAGGGTTTGCAAGGTGTCTGTCCAAACAATGGTTTTTATGCCGCCTTTGTTGGTGTATACCCAAATTAAAACTATGGATAAGACCACAGTCATTTCAAAAGGAATGCCCCATTGCTCAAATACGAATTGTTGCAATACAATGGCCATGAGATACATTCTAAAGGAAGCGCCTAACACACGAGACACAAAAAAGAAAAAGGCCCCAGTTTTATGACTTACGTTTCCAAAACGTTGTTGTAAGTATTCATAAATTGAAGTGAGGTTTAATCTATAGTATACTGGCAAAAGTAAAAACGCCACGACTACGTAACCAGCAATATAGCCCAAGCAGACTTGGAAATAACTAAATTCAGAGGCTTCTACCCATCCTGGGACGGAAATAAACGTAACTCCTGAAAGCGAGGCCCCGATCATCCCGAATGCGACCAGATACCATGGGGATTGTTTACCGGCCTTAAAAAAATCGGCATTGCTGTCATTTTTTCCAGTAATTCTTGCGATTATAACTAGAAAAACAAAATAAATTAAAGTGAGCAGTAGAATGTGTTGTCCTTTCAACTTAATAAATTTATATTTGTAAGGCTTAACAATTCCATTTAAGACCTACATCAAATGTATAATTTTCTATGGCAACCTGACAGTTTCCTTAGGGTTTTTTTAGAATTTTTCATTTGTTAAAAAGGAAACAGATTTTTTAAAATTATAACAACGAAGCCAACGATGGAATTCTCTTCGAAATTATTACAAAATGCTGTCAGTGAAGTTGCTCAGCTGCCAGGGGTAGGCCGCCGCACTGCTTTGCGTCTTGTATTGCATTTGATGCGACAGCCACAAGCCCAAACAAATCAACTTTCCAACGCTTTAACAGAAATGCGTGAGCAAATTAATTTTTGCAATTCATGTCATAATATTTCTGACAAAGAGATATGTGAAATTTGCGCAAACCCCAATAGAAACCAAAGTACCATTTGTGTCGTTGAAGACATTCGCGATGTTTTGGCCATTGAAAGTACGGCCAGTTTTAAGGGCATTTACCATGTTTTGGGTGGTAAAATATCTCCCATGGATGGAATTGGCCCAAATGATTTAAACATCCAAAGTTTGGTTAAAAAAGTAGAATCAGGAACTATTAAGGAAATCATTTTTGCATTGAGTTCTACCATGGAAGGCGATACCACCAACTTTTATATTTACAAGCAAATTCAAGATACAGGTATAACAATGTCTACCATCGCCCGTGGTATTTCAGTAGGAGATGAATTAGAATATGCAGATGAGGTCACTTTGGGAAGAAGCATTACCAACAGAGTGCCTTTCGAGATTTCCTTTAAATCCTAGTTATTTTGAAAATATCTGTCGTCATTCTCAATTACAATGTTCGCTTTTTTTTAGAGCTGTGCTTGCAAAGTGTCCAAGCCTCTTTAAAAGGTATTTCTTCCGAAATCATCGTTATTGATAACAACTCCTCTGATGACAGTTGTACCATGGTGAAATCGTTATTTCCAGAAGTTAAACTTATTGAGAACAATAAAAACATTGGGTTTTCAAAGGGCAATAATTTGGCTGCTGGTTTGGCCAAAGGTGAGTATTTATGCATTTTAAATCCAGATACGGTTGTTGCAGAAGATACTTTTCAAAAAATCTTAAAGTTTTCAGATACCAAAACCAATTTAGGGATAGTGGGTTGCCGTTTTATGGATGGTTCCGGTAAATTTCTACCAGAATGCAAGCGCAATATTCCTAAACTTTCTTCGGCTCTAGGTAAACTTTTGGGAAATGGAAAATCTTATTATGCGACTGCGGTGGATCAAAATTCAATTGCTGAAGTTGCTGTTTTAACGGGTGCTTTTATGCTCATGCGACGAGAACTTTTTACAGCCCTGAATGGTTTTGATGAGGATTTTTTCATGTACGGAGAGGACATTGATCTCTGCTATAGAGCATTAAAAATGAACAGAAATAATTATTATTATGGGGCATCGACTCTGCTGCATTTCAAGGGTGAAAGTTCTCCAAAAAACAAAATTTATTACAAAAGATTTTACAAGGCCATGCAGCTATTCCATAGCAAGCATTTTGAATCTAACTTTTTAATGCGATGGGCTGTCAATACAGCGACAAAAATGTTGCCCTATTTCATGTCAAGCCCTCCAATTCTTCTGGCGAATCGCAAAGAAATCGCCTTTCTAAATCCGCATTCTGATGAGGCATTGGTTAATTTAAAAAACGCGAGCATTATAAAATCTTTAGAAATGCTCACACCGGGCGTTTCCTATGATTTGGTTTTGGATGCGAATGTTGAAACTTTTAAAGCCATTTTAAGTAAAATTTCGACGACTTCATTTCCTCGAATTTCTTTTAAGATATGGCCAAAAAATTGCCAATATTGTGTGGGAAGTGATGTTTCTAACCAAAGGGGAAAGGTGGTTCTTTTCAGTGAATTTTTATCTTGAACATCCCTATAAATAATTGATTATATCCGTAATTTTAGTTAGTTTTGCATTGCGAATTACTCCCATTACAAACACCAACTATGGCAAAATTTGAACTCAAACTTCCCAAAATGGGAGAGAGCGTTGCGGAAGCGACGATTAACACATGGTTAAAAGACATTGGAGACCGGATAGAAGTTGATGAGTCTGTTGTGGAAATTTCAACAGATAAAGTCGACAGTGATGTCCCCAGTGAGGTGAGTGGCGTTCTCATCGAAAAGATGTTTGATGCCGATGCGGTGGTGGAAGTGGGTCAAACCTTTGCCATCATTGAAACCGATGCCGATGTTCGCGAACCTTCCTTGGAGGTTAGCCTTGAAAAAGAGGACAAAAGCGCTGTTAAACCTATCAACGCTCAATTCTCAGAGGAAGTTGAGGCGGTTGAAGCAACGGTTTCTACTGCAAAATCTTTTGTGACGCCTATCAGCTCTAATGGCAATCGATTTTATTCACCTTTGGTGAAAAATATTGCTAAAAAAGAAGGTATTTCTCAAGCCGAATTGGATCAAATTTCAGGAAGTGGCAAAGATGGCCGTGTGACCAAAACGGATATTTTAGATTATTTGGACAACAGACAAAATACGCAGCCTACCTCCAATGATAATAAGCCTGCAGTCGCAAATCCAATTGTTTCTACACCATCAAATTTTATAAATATCGAAGCCACTTCAATGCAGTCAGAAACGGCTCAATCCAACAGTTCTTCAGATGAAATTATTGAGATGACTCGTATGGGCAAACTCGTGGCTAAACACATGGTGAATTCTGTTCAGACTTCGGCACACGTTCAGTCTTTTATTGAAGTGGACGTGACTAAAGTTTGGAATTGGCGCAATAAAATAAAGGCGAAATTTCAAGAAAGTTATGGGATGAAAATCACATTTACGCCTATTTTTATGGAAGCAGTCGCAAAAGCACTGACCCTACATCCCATGCTGAATATTTCTGTAGACGGCGATCACATTATAAAACACAAATCCATAAACCTTGGGATGGCAACAGCATTGGCTGATGGCAATTTGATCGTTCCCGTTATCAAACAAGCGGACCAGCTGAATTTGATGGGATTGACCAAACGTGTCAATGATTTGGCAGTCCGTGCAAGAAACAATCAACTCAATCCAGATGACGTTCAAGACGGCACTTACACTGTGACCAATGTGGGTGGGTTTGGAAGCATTATGGGCACTCCTATTATCAACCAACCACAAGTTGGAATTTTAGCCTTAGGGAACATTCGAAAAGTACCATCAGTAATTGAGACAGAAGCGGGTGACTTTATAGGCATTCGTCAAAAAATGTTTTTATCGCATTCCTACGACCACAGAGTGGTCAATGGGGCGTTAGGCGGTCAATTTATCAAAACCGTCAAAGAACTTTTAGAGTCTTGGGACGAAAACAGACCAATATAAAAGATGCAATTAAATTTAAAAAAACCAATTTGTTTCTTCGACTTAGAAACAACCGGTGTCAGCATTACTTCTGATAGAATTGTTGAAATTTCTATTTTAAAAGTTTTCACCAACGGAAAAGAAGAAAAAAAAACATGGTTGGTCAATCCAGAAATGCCCATTCCAGCGCAATCTACAGCCATTCATGGTATTTCAAATGAAAAAGTTGCAGATGCCCCAACCTTTAAAATGCTGGCCAAGGAGGTCAATTCCTGGATTGTAGATGCCGATTTAGGGGGCTTTAATTCCAATCGTTTTGACATTCCAATTTTAGCTGAAGAAATGCTTCGTGCTGGCCTTGATTTTGATATGAAAAACAGACAATCTGTAGATGTTCAGACCATTTTTCACAAAATGGAACAGCGCACTTTGACGGCCGCATATAAGTTTTATTGTGATAAAAATTTAGAAAATGCCCACAGTGCTGAAGCTGATACCATTGCCACTTATGAAGTTTTAAAAGCGCAATTAGACCGATACGATGCGCTTGAGAATGATACCAAGTTCTTGGCACAATTTAGTACCCGACAAAAGTTTGCGGATTTTGCAGGGTTTATACGTTTTGATGAAGACGGTTACGAATGTTTTTCATTTGGAAAACACAAAGGGAAAAAGGTAACAGAAGTTTTACAAAAAGAACCTGGTTATTTTGGTTGGTTGTTAGATGCTGATTTCCCACTGTTCACAAAAAAGGTTTTAACGGCCATTAAATTACGGGCTTTTAATCAGAAATTATTTTAAATGAAACTGATTTGTATTGGCCGTAATTACAGTAATCACATTGCAGAGCTTCAAAACGAAACCCCTGATGCCCCAATTGTTTTTTTAAAACCGGACACCTCCATACTTTTAAAGAAACAGCCCTTTTTTATTCCTGATTTTTCAGAGAATGTTCAATACGAACTTGAAATTCTTGTAAAAATTAACAGAGTTGGGAAGTACATCGCTCCCGAATTTGCCTACAAATATTACGATCATATTGGTTTAGGAATTGATTTTACTGCTAGAGATTTACAAGAAGATTTAAAGGAAAAGGGATTACCTTGGGAAAAAGCCAAATCTTTTGACGGTTCTGCAGTCATTGGCAAATGGGTTTCAAAATCAAAATTTAAAGATTTAAACAATATAGCATTTCATCTCAAAAAGAACGATGCTATTGTACAGACTGGAAATACTAAAAAAATGCTTTGGAATATCGATGCCATCATTGCGCATGTGTCCCAATTTTTTACCCTTAAAATTGGAGATGTTATCTTTACAGGAACGCCATCGGGTGTTGGTGCAGTCGATTCTGATGATATTTTAACCGGATTCATAGAAAACGATGAATTCTTCTCCATAAAAGTCAAGTAAATGAAGGCTGAAATTATTACCATTGGAGACGAAATATTAATTGGACAAATTGTAGACACCAACTCAACCTTCATTGCCAAAGCCTTAAATAAAATTGGTATTTCCATCCATCAAATAACTTCCGTTCAAGATGAGAAATCACATATTTTAGATGCTTTAAATAGGGCACAGGCCAATTCTGATTTGGTGCTTTTAACAGGGGGGTTAGGCCCCACAAAAGACGACATAACCAAAACTACATTTGTTGAGTTTTTTGAAGACAAACTTGTTTCAGATTCTGCCGTACTGGCGCATATCAAAGACATTTGGAAAAAATACATCAAGCAACCGCTTTTGCAGGTTAATTTGGATCAAGCTTTAGTACCTTCTAAAGCTACAGTTCTCATGAACGCATCAGGGACTGCACCAGGAATGTGGATGGAAAAAGAGGGCACTGTTTTTATAGCACTTCCAGGGGTACCGTTTGAGATGAAAGCCCTGCTTCAAAACGAAGTACTCCCACGACTTTCAGAGGCCTTTGAATTACCTTTTATTTTACATAAAACGCTTTTGACCTATGGCGTAGGGGAGAGCATCATCGCCAATCGCATATCAGATTGGGAAACCAATCTCCCGAGTACAATTAAATTGGCCTATTTGCCAAATCTTGGGCGCGTGCGATTGCGATTGTCTTCGAAAGGATTTGACAAAGAATTGGTTGAAAAATCAATGGCTGCAGAAATCCAAACACTCATTCCGCAAATATCTGATGTTTTTGTAGGTTTTGAAGAAGACAATTCCATAGAACAAATAATTGGAAATCAGTTGGTTAACATCGATAAAACCCTTGCGGTCGCAGAAAGTTGTACAGGAGGAAAAATCGCCGCTCAATTTACAAATCACCCTGGAGCCTCCAAGTATTTCAAAGGTGGGGTCGTTGCTTATGTTACGCAAATAAAAACAGCGGTATTGGGCGTTGATAAGACACTCATTGACAATCATTCTGTGGTGAGTGTAGAAGTCGCAAAAGCCATGGCTTCAGGCGTTCAGAAATTGTTCAACTCAGATTATGCCATTGCCACCACTGGAAATGCAGGTCCTTCAAAAGGCGATTCTGATGCGGAGATCGGAACAGTTTGTATTGCGATTGCAACGCCAAATCAAGTTTATGCTCAAGAATACACTTTCGGAAATCAGCGGCACCGCATCATGATTAAAACTTTAAATATGGCACTCACCTTGATTCAAAAAGAAATTTTTAAAAATTGAGTAAACAAAATTTGTGAACTTACGAAGATTTCGTATTTTCGCACCTCGTTTTGAAACAACAAAACTTTAAAAATTAAAGATCATGTCTAGAATATGTGAACTTACTGGGAAGAAATCAATGGTTGGGAACAATGTTTCTAAGTCTTTGAACAGAACCAAGCGTAAATTTAACGCCAACCTTTTGAAAAAACGTTTCTATATCCCTGAAGAAGACAAGTGGGTTACTTTAAAAGTATCTGCTGCTGCATTGAAAACAATAAATAAAATTGGTATATCTGCAGCCATCAAAGAAGCAAAATCAAAAGGGTTTTTAAAATAATCCATTAAAGTCTAAACGATTATGGCAAAGAAAGGAAACAGAATTCAAGTGATTTTAGAATGTACAGAGCACAAAGCTTCTGGTCAACCAGGAACTTCGAGATACATTACAACAAAAAATAAAAAGAATACACCAGACCGCATGGAGATTAAAAAATTTAATCCCATTTTAAAGCGTATGACGGTACACAAAGAAATTAAATAATTTGAATCATGGCAAAGAAATCAGTTGCAACATTACAAACAGGCTCTAAGCGCCTTACAAAAGCCATAAAAATGGTAAAGTCTCCAAAAACTGGGGCCTATATCTTTGTGGAATCTATCATGTCTCCAGAAAGAGTCAATGACTTCTTAAACAAGAAGTAAAATACCATAAACATTATACTTAAAAGCTGCTTTTATCCAAAGCGGCTTTTTATTTTTTAGTAACTTGCAAAACAGCTAATTATTCCATAACTATAGGTCTCATGAGTTTTTTTAAAAAGATATTTTCATCCGAAAAAAAGGCAACCCTAGACAAAGGGTTGGAAAAATCTAAATCCAGTTTTTTTGAAAAACTAGGAAAAGCAGTTGCCGGAAAATCTAAAGTTGACGATAGTGTTTTAGATAATCTTGAAGAAGTATTGGTTACTAGCGATGTAGGGGTTGAAACAACGCTCAAGATCATCGATCGCATTGAAGCGCGAGTTGCCAAGGATAAATATTTAGGCACAGAGGAATTAAATCTTATTTTGAGAGAAGAAATTGCGGGTTTACTCTCCGAAATAAATTCAGGCAACGATTCAGAATTTTCTTTAGCCTCCAACCACAAGCCCTATGTTATCATGGTTGTTGGGGTCAATGGCGCTGGAAAAACAACGACCATTGGAAAGTTGGCACACCAATTTAAAAAACAAGGTCATAAAGTGGTTTTGGGTGCTGCTGATACCTTTAGAGCGGCCGCCATTGACCAACTGCAAGTTTGGGCTGAGCGTGTGGAGGTTCCAATTGTAAAACAGAATATGGGCAGTGATCCTGCCTCTGTTGCATTTGATACTCTAGAAAGTGCTGTCAGCAACCAAGCTGATGTTGTTATTATTGACACCGCAGGCCGTTTACACAACAAAGTCAACCTAATGAATGAGTTGACAAAAATCAAGCGTGTGATGCACAAAGTAGTGCCCAATGCGCCGCACGAAATTTTATTGGTATTAGATGGGTCCACCGGTCAAAATGCATTTGAACAAGCCAAACAATTTACAGCAGCTACCGAAGTAAATGCTTTGGCAGTCACCAAATTAGACGGTACCGCCAAAGGTGGGGTAGTGATCGGTATCAGTGATCAATTTCAAGTCCCTGTTAAGTACATTGGCGTTGGTGAGGGGATTGAGGACCTCCAAGTTTTTAATAAAATGGAATTCATAGATTCTTTTTTTAAAAAATAGTGCCACAAAAGAATTATTTCTGCCCAAGCCTATTCACTCACGGTTCAATCAAAATCATCAGCTTTAATTAAATTTGAATTTATTAAAGTATCTTTACCAACCACAAAATAAGCAGGATGGCTACATCAAAAATTCCATATGTAAACACCCAGACGCTTTCTAAACTTTTACAGGCGTTTATTGAAGGCGATCCTGTATTGGAATCTTTTTATGGGCGGGCCCCAAAGCTTGAAAATTTTGAAGCGCAAATGACCGCCAAAGCTGCTCAATTATCAATTGAACAACGTCAGATTTTAGCCAATCGTTTGACAGCGCAATACAAAAGTCTTGATTTAAGTCCAATGACAAAATTTCAGATAGACGCTTTAAAGACCCCAACAACCTTTACCGTCACCACAGGTCATCAACTCAATTTAATGGGAGGACCTCTGTACTTTTTGTATAAAATTATATCCGTTGTTAATTTGGCAAAAAATCTTCGAGATAAATACCCAGACAACAGCTTTATTCCTGTTTTTTGGATGGCGTCAGAAGACCACGATTTCAAAGAAATCAATCATTTTCATATGGCTGATAATCGTCTCGAATGGGCTTTAGATTCCGCAGGGCCAGTAGGGCGTTTGTCTACAAAAGGCTTGGATTTTATTTTTGATGAATTTTCCAAATATACTGGCGATAGTGCAGCGTCTGATCACCTGAAAAAGATATTTAAAACGGCTTATATATCTCAGAAAAACTTAGCAGATGCCACTAGAAGCTTAGTGCATCAATTGTTTGGTGAAGATGGGGTTGTTGTGGTTGACGGTGATGATACAGCACTCAAGCGCCTATTTGTACCACAACTCAAAGACGAGTTCACTAAGTCTCTTTTATTTGATTCTGTCTCTTCAACAAATACTGCTTTGAAGTCCATAGATTGTAGTTTTAAAATCCAAGCGAATCCCCGTCAGGTCAACCTTTTTTATATTTTAGATGATTTGCGGGAGCGGATTGTACAAGAAAACGGTAATTTTCGTGTTTCAGCTACTGACATATCATTTGATCTAGAGTCAATTTATAAAGAAATTGAACAGCACCCTGAACGCTTTTCACCCAATGTATTGATGCGGCCGTTGTATCAAGAAACCATTTTGCCCAATTTAAGTTATACTGGTGGGGGTGGCGAATTGGCCTATTGGCTGCAATTAAAGTCCTATTTTGAGGCCTCTAAAATTGAATTCCCAATTCTAATGCATCGAAATTCAGCTTTGGTCATGACGAAGGAACAATTAAAAGATTTGGAAGATTTAGGCTTGTCTACTGCCGATTTATTTTTAACTAACGATGCTTTAACCGCTAAAGTGACAAAGTTTCACAGCCAACAGCCCCTTGATTTTAGTCCCCAAAAAAACCATTTAAAAAAGCAATTTGAAAGTCTTTACAAAATGGCAAAACAAACAGATGCTTCATTTTTAGGGGCTGTGGCTGCTCAAGAAAAAAAACAAATTAAAGGGCTTTCTAATTTAGAAAAAAGACTTTTTAAAGCCGAAAAAAGACGACATGCTGCTCAAATTGAGAAGGCACTGGGTTTAAAATCGGCTATATTTCCAGAAAATAAATTACAAGAGCGTCACGCCAATTTCTCAAGTTATTATGCCCATTTGGGTCATGATTTTATAGAATTATTAAAATCTGAGTTCGACCCTTTTCAACAGAATTTCTATGTTTTTTCTTTATAAGTTTTTATAAAAAATTTATTTAGAATTTATAGATAAACAGTACTTTTGATTATGCAACATGACAAGGTATTAATTCTCGATTTTGGATCTCAATACACCCAGCTCATCGCACGCCGTGTACGGGAGTTGAATATATACTGCGAAATCCACCCTTACAATAAAATTCCAGCTCAAATTGATAGTTATAAAGCTGTGGTGCTTTCGGGCAGTCCACAATCCGTACGTGGCGATGATGCGCTGCATCCCGATTTATCAGAAATCAGAGCAAAAAAACCATTATTGGCCGTTTGTTATGGGGCCCAATATTTAGCCCATTTCTCAGGTGGAAATGTAGCGCCCTCAAACACTCGGGAGTATGGACGGGCCAATTTGTCATTTATCGACAACCATGACTTGTTTTTTAAAGGCGTGTCTAAGGGCAGTCAAGTTTGGATGAGTCACAGTGACACCATTAAAACTTTACCTACCAATGGGGTCTTGTTGGCCAGTACCCATGATGTGGAAAATGCGGCTTATAAAATTGAGGGGGAGTCTACTTATGCCATTCAATTTCACCCTGAGGTGTATCATTCTACCGATGGCAAACAAATCCTTGAAAACTTTTTGGTGTCCATTGCTGGACTCAAACAAGATTGGACTCCAGACTCTTTTGTGGAAGAAACAGTCGCCAATTTAAAATCTCAACTCACCAATGATAGAGTCGTTTTAGGCCTTTCTGGTGGTGTAGACTCTACGGTTGCCGCCATTTTATTAAATAAAGCCATTGGAAAAAATTTGTATTGCATATTTGTCAATAATGGGTTGTTGCGCAAGGACGAATTTAACAGCGTATTGAAACAATATGAAGGTATGGGCCTTAATGTCAAAGGTGTGGATGCTTCGGATCGTTTTTTAAATGCTTTGGCAGGCATTGACGATCCAGAAAAAAAGCGAAAAGCCATTGGGCGTGTTTTTATCGAAGTTTTTGATGATGAAGCCCAGCTGATACAAGATGTCAGGTGGTTGGCGCAAGGCACCATCTACCCAGATGTGATTGAAAGTGTTTCGGCTACTGGTGGCCCCAGTGCAACCATAAAAAGTCATCACAATGTCGGTGGTTTACCGGATTTTATGAAATTAAAGGTTGTTGAGCCGCTTAAGGCTTTGTTTAAAGACGAAGTGCGCCGTGTAGGTGCTTCTATGGGTATTGATGCCCAATTATTAGGCCGCCATCCTTTTCCAGGACCTGGATTGGCCATTCGTATTTTAGGAGATATTACTGCTGAAAAAGTCCGTATTT
>CAJWNW010000030.1 GCA_913044085.1 uncultured Flavobacteriaceae bacterium
CTACCAGGATTATTTCAAGAAACATAATGATTCAATAGCAAAAGTGAACAATAAGAAGTACGGATATAAAACTTACGAAGTTCCGAAATGGACTGAAAATAAAGAGTTATGGATTAAATACGAAAAAGCTTGGGAGAATTTAGATTTAGGTGATTCCGATTTTAAAAAAATTGAATTTGATGATAGTTTATGGGAAAATTGGAATCCAACCTTAAGTAATTTTGGTGGATTAACAAGTAATGGACGATTTGAAGCGGTTTTTGAAGAATCAGATCCCCTACTTTCTGATGGGATAATTTGGTATCGAACTGTTGTGAATATTTCTGATCCGACTAAAGACTATGTTCTTCATGTTAAAAAAGGAATTGATGATGCGGATCAGACATATTTTAACGGAGAGCTTATTGGCAATACTTACAATTGGTCTGCAGAAAGAAATTATAAAATTCCAAAAGAAATCATTCAAAAAGGTGAAAACTTACTTTCATTCAGGATTAGTGACCTTGGCGGTGGTGGTGGTTTCAATAGTGATGTTGAAATATTGGGTGAAAATAGTATAATTAAGGTTTCCTTTGAAGATTTTAAATTTAAACACCATTCTTTCATCACAAATCGATTTAATATCACAGTACACAACCATACACCTGACGAGCTAAAATCTTTAGATAAGCAAACAAGGGATGACATTATGCAAGGATTACCATTAAACTCACCAAATGGATTTTCAGCAATGTATGAATGCATGTTATCACCTGTCATACCATACGGAATAAAAGGCGTTATTTGGTACCAGGGAGAATCTAATGTTGAAAATTTCCATGAATACACAAATTTATTTTCTGGAATGATTGAAGATTGGAGATCTTCTTGGTCATCTGATTTACCTTTTTACTTTGCGCAAATTGCCCCCTTCATCTATGACAAAAACCAATCTTCACAAGGATTACGAGATGCCCAACGCAAAACACTTGACAGAGTGAAAAATACGGGAATGGCAGTTTTATTAGATATTGGCGAGGAAAATGACATTCACCCCGAAAACAAAAAAGATGTAGGTGAACGCTTGGCGTTACATGCGTTAAAAAATCAATATAAATTTAACGTTGTAGCTAATGGCCCTTTATACAAAAACCATGTTAGCAAGGGATTTCGCATTGAAATTTCATTTGATCATATCGCAGATGGTTTGGTGTCAAAGGGAAAACTGACTGGCTTTGAGGTAGCAGGAAAAGACAGTATTTTCTATCCAGCACTTGCTAAAATTTCAAATAACAAGGTTGTTGTTTCATCAAACATGGTAATTAACCCTGTTCATGTTCGATATGGATGGAAAAATTGGTTTGAAGCCAAACTCTTCAACAGCAAAGGTTTACCAGCCTCCTCTTTCTCTAGTCAGTAGATATTTAAATTTACCAATGACATTTTTTTATGTAAAAACAAAAATTATTGCTTAAAAAAACATTTACTAATTGACTTGTAATTAATTTTGTAATGAAGATTTAAGCTTAAAATATTTTTATAAAGTAGTAGTTTATTAAAACTGAAAAACATCCCTTGTATTAGTAATGGTTTTTTTAGGGGTTGTTTTATTTTGTGAAAAACTGTATAGAAATGCTCCCTTTTTTGATGAAGATTTATCTTTTTTACTGCTTTTATCTAAAAACCCAGATGATAAGATTTTTTTCCTAAAATTTCTTGAATCAAATTTAATGTCATAAATACACTCATATAAATTTTGCAATTGGGGAAGAGTAAAAAACTCTGGAAGTAATTCAAAACCTAAAGGTTGAGTTTTTGCAATTTCTCTTAATTTTTCTTGAGCATCCTCAATCATTTGTTTATGGTCTAAAATAAGTGTTGGAAGATTGCCTAACTCAAACCACTTCACGCTATGATCATCAAATTTAATAGATTTGAAATAATCAACTCTAATCAAGCTAAAATAAACTATAGAAATTACTCTTTCCAATGGATCTCTGTCTGTGTCGCCATAAGTTTTCAATTGACTAAGATAAATATCTTTCGTGCCTGTTAGTTTAAATACAATTTCTCTAGCACACTGATCCATTGATTTTTTTGAATCAGGAACTTCTCCTAAGAGAGACCAATTCCCTTTGAGTGGATTAACCTGACGTTTAAAAAGTAATACATATAACTGATTTTGATCATATCCGAATATTACATTATCAATAGCTACAGATATTTCTTGGTTTTTATTATATTTAAGAGAGACCATTAATTTTACTACAATTGTTAAAAAATATTTAAATTAGATGTATATTTAAACGTTTAATTTACATTTAAAATAATAAATGTTTTGTAAATATAGACCTATTTGATGTATTTAAATGGGTTCATATTGCTTTTCAGCAAACCATAAATTAGTTGGATTCCGAAAAACCCGATATTAATGTTAATGATTTGCCTAAAACTTAATAATTTTTTTCATTTTTTTAAGATAAACAAACTATCAAAAGAAAAATGTTAAAGAAAAATCAAACAAACAAAAAAATAACTAAAACGTTTTCGAAAAAAATTACAATATGAGGGATGTGAGACCCTAGATTTTTTTCTTTCATTGATATAATTGGTCAATAACTATTTTAATTTTCAATCAGATAATTTAGTATCCAAAAATTAAATTAATTTACTTTGAGAGTAAATGCAAAAACATTATTTAAAAAAGCTTACGGAAACTTTTGTATTCCAGCAATCAATATTTCAAATCCTGAACAAGTAACCGCTTTATTTGCAACAGCTCAAAAACATCAAGCACCCTTTATTCTACAAACATCCCCTGCTGCAAGGGAATACATCAGTGCAAAAATGATTCTTTCTCATATTCAAACAGCATCAACAATCTATCCTGATGTTGTTTATGCTGTTCATTTGGACCATGGGAATGAATCCCATGTACATGATGCTATCGCTTCGGGTCAGTATACATCTGTGATGATCGATGCTTCTCATTATCCGCTTGAGCAAAATATTTCTCGCACAAAAAAAGTTGTTCAACAAGCTAAACCTAAAAACATCTCAGTAGAAGCAGAGTTAGGTGTATTAAGTGGTGTAGAAGATGATCTTGAGGTAGATGAAAAAAATGCGCTGTTTACAGACCCAAAAGATGTCGTCACTTTTGTGGAAGAAACGCGTTGTGATAGCCTAGCCGTTGCTGTTGGAACAAGCCATGGAGCTTACAAATTTTCAGAAGGACAAGGACTTCGATTTGATTTATTGGCCGAAATTCAAAGAAAACTTCCCAATTTTCCGATTGTTTTACATGGAGCATCTCAAATCGACCCTGATGAGGTTAAACGCATCAATAATGCAGGAGGTAGCATTTTGACTCATGCGAAAGGAATCACAGATGACGAGATTAAAAAAGCGATTGGTCTTGGAGTGTGTAAACTCAATATAGCAACAGATTTGCGACTTTTATGGACGCGTGTTTTTAGAGAGTATTTTAGGGATTATAGTGGTGAATGGGATCACTTAATACCTGGAAAAAAATATATGGAGGCCTTGGAAAAATTAATCCACCAAAAATTTAGATTATTAAATTGTGTAAATAAAAATCATTTATTCAAATAAAAGTATGATACAATTTGGTATTGCTCCGATTGGATGGACGAATGATGATATGCCTGAACTCGGTGGGGACATTTCATTTGAACAATGCGTGAGTGAAATGGCATTGGCAGGTTATGCTGGTTGTGAAGTAGGAAACAAATTTCTGGTCCATGATTTACCAGTATTAAAATACCATCTAGACCTTAGGAATTTACGTATTTGTAATCAGTGGTTTAGTTTTGAGCTTACCAAAAAACCCTTCCATCTAGTCAAGAATGATTTTGAAAAGCATGTTCAGTTCTTAGATTTTTTTAATGCCAAAGTCTCGGGTGGAGCCGAGTGTGGAAATACCATCCACGGAAATCCAAATGTTTCCATACATGACCGCAAGCCAGCATCAGCCGAGGAGTGGGGTTTGTTGACAAAAGGTTTAGATGAACTGGGTAGGTTTTCAATGGAAGAATACGGCATTAAGCTGTCTTATCATCATCATATTGGTACCATGGTGCAAAGTGATGATGAAGTTGAAAGATTAATGAACGAAACGCATTCTGACTATGTTGGTCTCAACTATGACTGCGGTCATTTCGCCCTTGCTGACGAGAACCCAGTTGAAGCCTTTAAAAAATATCACAGCAGAGTGAATCATATTCATCTCAAGGATATTAGAACCACCATAAAAAAACTTACTGAAAAGGAAGGTTTAAGTTTTTTAGATGCTGTTAGAAAGGGAGTTTTTACAGTTCCTGGTGATGGAGATCTTCCCATTGATTCAATTATCAATTTAATATCCAAAAGCGGGTATGATGGGTGGGTTGTAATTGAAGCCGAACAAGATCCCTCAAGAGCGAATCCTTTGGAATATGCTATGAAAGGGTATAAATACTTAAAAAAACATTTTAAATGATCTTAATTCATATCTTCAGTAAATGAAATTAAAACTGGGCATTGTTGGTCTTGGAAGATTGGGAATGGAATATGCAAAAAATATTGCCTATCGCATTCCCGATGCACAGCTCTATGCAGCGTGTAGCATTCAAGATAATGAGTTAAAAATTGCGAAAGAAAGCCTAGAAGTACCTTATCTCTATTCCTCATACCAAAAAATGCTAAAAAATAAAGATATTGACGCTATTGTAATTGTCACTTCGACCAATCAACATGCAGATCAAATCATACTTGCACTTGAATCTGGATTTCATGTATTTTGTGAAAAACCTTTAGCAATTGATATCGAAAATTGTATTCGTGTTCAAAAAAAGGTAAAGGAATTTCCACATTTGATTTCGATGCTCGGTTTTGTAAGAAGATATGATAAAAGTTATTCCGAAGCCAAAGTCAAATTGGATGAAGGCTTAGTCGGTGAGCCTGTCTTTATAAGGTCACAAACTGCCGATAAAGACACATTCGCTCCATTCCAAGTTGAATTTTGCACTGCTGGAGGAGGGATTTTTCATGATTATAGTGTTCATGATATTGACCTCATACACTGGTTTACAGGAAGCAATATAAAAAAAGTATGGTCGCTGGGTGGAGCATATCGATTTGAAGAATTTGAAAAAGCTGGTGATGCTGACAATGCTTTTGCAATGTGTGAGCTAGAAAATGGTACAATGGCGTTGATCGGTGCTTCAAGAGTTTCTTCATTTGGGCATAATACTTTTACTGAAATTATGGCGACAAAAGGAAATCTTAAAATTGGAGACCCTCCTAACAAAAACAGACTTCAAATATCTGATAAATTTGGCGTCAGGCATGAGTGCCTCGACAGTTTTTACGACCGATTTCGTGAGGCTTTTGTTTCACAAATCAAAGACTTTGTCAATTGCATAAACAGAGGGGTTCAACCAGATTTAACAATTGAAAATGCGGCCAAAGCAACCCTTGTTGCAACAGCATTAACAAATTCGTTTAAAGAAAATGGCATTGTTCATGTAGATGATTTTAATCCAAAAATGAAGTTCTGATGTCAGTAGTTGTTAAACCTAATTCAAATTCCACTTTTGGAGTATACCAACGCATTACACCAGAAAACGCAGGTTGGAAATGGCTGAACTTTGAAGCTCGTTTGATGAAGAGAGGGCACCAATGGACACATCAGACGGGTACGAATGAAATGGTTATTGTTCTATTGGGTGGGGACTTTCAAGTATCAAGTAATCGTGGTTCTTGGAAAACGATCAATGGCAGAAAAGATGTATTTAGTGGTATTGCGCATACGCTGTACCTTCCTCCAAACACACAATTTACACTCACTGCAACGAGTAACACTCTAGATATTGGTTATGGTTGGTGTTTGGCTGAGGGGAGTTTTGAGCCAAAATTTGTGAAACCCGAAGATACCCCAGTAGTCATTTTTGGAGGAGATAATGCCACACGTCAATTTAATGATTTGGTGCCACCAGGATTTGGGTGTGCTAAAATTGTCTGTAGAGAAGTTTATACACCCTCGGGAAATTGGAGTTCTTTTCCAGCGCATAAACACGATAAAAGAACATTAGATGAAAAAGGAAATCTATTAGAACCACAACAAGACGAGACCTACTTCTACAAATTCCAAAAACCGGAGGCTTATGCGATTCAACAAGTGTATACCAAGTCTGAGGACAATCCCGTACAAGAAATTGATGAAATAGTGAAAGCTAAACACAACGATGTAGTTAAGATAACATGTGGCTACCATCCTGTTGTAGCTGAGCACGGTTTTCACTGTTATTATCTAAACTTTTTGGCTGGAACTGACCAGTCATTGGCCAACACAACAGATCCCGATCACGAATGGATTTACCACTCTTGGACGTCAAAAGACCCAAGGCTCCCTTTGGTAACAGCAGCAATGAATCATTTAAATCAGCCAAATGAAATATGACATCTTGACTTTTGGACGATCATCAATAGATGTATATGCAAAAGATATTGGAGCTGAGTTTGTGGACATCAATGAATTTACAGCATCCATTGGGGGTTCTCCTGTTAATATAGCTGTGGGTGCGCAACGATTAGGCCTCAAAACCGCAGTTCTCACTGCAGTTGGTCCTGATCCAGTCGGAGATTTTATCATCCATACACTCAATAAAGAGGGTGTAAGCACGGATTATATCCCAACCATCGACGGTACAACGAGCACTGCTGTGATTTGTGGGATTATCCCACCTGACAAATTTCCCCTAGTGTTCTACAGAGATAATGCGCCAGACAAAAAAATAAACAATGACCACGTTGACCAAATTGATTTTAAAAAATTTAAATCGTTTTTGATGACAGGCACATCATTGGCTGTTGAGCCATCCAGAGGCGCATCTTTTTATGCAGCTCAACAAGCAAAAAAACAAAACCTCCCTGTTTTTTTGGATATTGATTTTAGAGCCATCTCTTGGGATGATGTACGCAGCTTTGGCATTACCCTCAAAGAATTTTTGCCATATTGTGATGTAGTCATGGGTACAGAAGAGGAATTATTGGCGATGAATGTAGAAAGTAGTTCAGAAATCAAGATTAAAAATAGTTCCATCACATCCCCTGAAATTCAAGGAGATCTTCAAAAATCCATACAACAAGTACTGGATCTTGGCGTCAAGCTGTTGCTCGTAAAAACAGGTCCCAAAGGGGTTGATGCCTACTTTAGTGATGGAACCAAGGAAACGATTCCTGGTTTTCCGGTTCAAGTGGTAAATGTTTTGGGTGCAGGAGATGCATTTGCAGCAGGTTTTGTTTATGGCTACACCAAGGGCTGGGACACTTATAAATCTGCAAGGTTGGCCAATGCATGTGGTGCATGGCTGGTAACAAAACAAGGCTGTTGTACAGATGCGCCAAACAACAAACAGATCATGGATTTTATTAAACATAAAGGAGGATTTTAAAAGGAAATATATGAAGAAAACACGCTTAACAGTTGCGCAAGCCACCATTGCATTTTTAAAAAATCAATTCGTTCGTCAAGATGAATTGGAAATTCCATTTTTTGCTGGATGTTTTGGGATCTTTGGTCATGGTAATGTAGCTGGATTGGGTGAAGCCTTAAAGCAAAATCCAGATTTTACATACTACCAAGCTCGTAATGAACAGGCGATGGTTCATACAGCAGCTGCTTACACCAAGATGAAAAATCGTTTACAAACATTTGTTTGTACAACCTCAATTGGCCCAGGGTCCACCAATATGGTGACTGCAGCAGCTGGAGCTACCATTAATCGGCTACCAGTGTTGCTATTTCCAGGAGACTTCTTTTCAACTCGGTCTGCCAGTCCCCTACTCCAGCAATTGGAACACCCTCAGTCTCAAGATATCTCTGTTAATGATTGTTTTAAACCTATATCTAAATATTGGGACCGCATTAACCGACCCGAACAGTTAATCTCAGCCCTTATGGAAGCCATGCGTGTTTTGACATCCCCTGCAGAAACTGGTGCTGTCACCATTGCTCTTCCACACGATGTACAAACTGAGGCCTATGATTTTCCGACTGATTTGTTTACCAAACGTGTATGGCAAGTTGCGAGACCCTTGCCAGACAAAGATTTAATTTCAAAAGCAATTGATACGATCAAAAAAGCAAAAAAACCAATGATCATCGCTGGAGGTGGTGCAATCTATTCTGGTGCTGAATCCATCCTTCAAAATTTAGCAGAAAAATGCGGTATTCCAGTCACTGAAACTTTTGCCGGTAAGGGGACCCTACACTACGACCATCCAATGAATTTGGGGTCTATTGGTGGAACTGGAACCAAGGGGGCTAATGAAATCGCTGCAGAAGCTGATGTAGTAATATCTGTTGGAACACGCTATGGAGACTTTATTTCCGCATCAAAATCTGCATGGCAAAACAAGGAGGTAACTTTTATTAATCTCAATATAACAGAACTAGACGCTTTCAAACATGCAGCAATCCCATTGCAAGGAGATGCTAAAGAAACTCTACAAATAATTTGTACAAAACTTTCAGATTATAAAACTGATAAAAAGTATATTGATAAAATTCACCAACTGCATAAAGAATGGAATCAAATCGTATCACAAGCTTATGAGCCAATCGATGCTGACAACCCAGTTCAGGCGGAACTTATTGGTGCACTCAATGATTTTGTAGGTCAAAACGATGTGATTGTTCACGCTGCTGGCAGTTTACCTGGAGACCTTCACAAGCTTTGGCAAACAACAAATAACAAAGGCTTTCACTCAGAATATGGCAATTCATGTATGGGTTATGAAATTCCAGGTGGAATTGGAGTTAAAATGGCCGATCCTGACAGAGAAGTATATGTTTTATGTGGAGATGCTTCATATCTTATGATGCCATCCGAAATCCTAACGAGTATCCAAGAGCAATATAAAATCACGTTGATTTTAATCAATAATAATGGGTATGCTAGTATTGGAGGTCTTTCTGAATCTGTTGGTGGAGAGGGGTTTGGTACAAAATTTAATTACCGAAATTCAAAAACAGGACAACTTGATGGAGATAAACTTAGTGTGGACTTCGCTAAAAATGCTGAAAGTTTAGGTGCAATTGTTTATCAACCCAAATCTTTGGATGCATTTACATCAGCCTTACAAAAAGCCAAAGAAAACACCACAACCACAGTGATCTGTGTTAATACACAAAGCGACAGGAAACTGGCAGGCTATGCCTATTCTTGGTGGGAAGTTCCAGTTCCTGAAATCTCAGCATTTTCAGAAGTAAGGAAAGCTAGAGACACCTATGAGGAAAATAAAAAAAGACAACGTCAATATCTAAAACCCAACAACTAATATTCATGCGCAAATGAAAACACTACATAATTACATCAATGGTGAATGGATAAAAAGCAAAAATTCTGACACCCATGAAGTTCTTAACCCCGCGAACCAAGAAATTATAACAAAGGTTCCCTTTGGAAAAGATTCAAAGACTGATGTCGATCAGGCTGTTCGTCACGCACACAAGGCATACTTGGCATGGAAAGATGTACCCACCATGAAAAGAGTTCAACCTTTATTCAAGCTTAAAGCTCTTTTAGAAACCCATAAAACGACCTTGGCGCAAATGATTACCAACGAATGTGGTAAAACCTACAACGAGTCTATGGGGGAATTACAAAGAGCCATAGAAAATGTTGAGGTTGCTTGTGGTGCTTATGTGATGAATCAATCAGAATTTTCTGAAAACATCGCTTCAGGAATAGACGAATTTATGATTCGCCAACCTTTGGGCGTTTGCGCATGTATTACTCCCTTTAATTTTCCTGGAATGATTCCGTTTTGGTTTTTACCATATGCCATTGCGACAGGGAATGCATTTGTTTTAAAGCCCTCTGAAAAAGTTCCCATGACCATGCAATATGTTTTTGAGTTGATTCATAAGGAGTTGGGTTTGCCTAAGGGCTTGCTTAGTATGGTACATGGAGGAAAAGAAGCAGTTGATGGGCTTTTAGAACACCCAGATGTCAAAGCAATTAGTTTTGTTGGCTCAACGAATGTCGCGAGATACATATACGCTAAGGGTACTGCCAATGGAAAGCGAGTACAAGCACAAGGTGGAGCCAAAAATCCTGTTGTGATTATGCCAGATGCTGACTTGGATACGACAACAAAAATCATCACAGATTCAGTTTTTGGTTGTGCAGGACAACGTTGTTTAGCAGCATCTGTGATTATCACAGTAGGAGATGAAAAAGGTATGTACACAGAAGCCTTGGTAGAGGCTGCAAAAAATAGAACCATTGGCTATGGGATGGACAAACAAACAGAGATGGGTCCAGTCATTAGTTCGGAAAGTAAAAAACGAATAGAAAATCTGATTCAGATTGGAATTGATGAAGGTGCAAAACCCTTAATAGATGGAAGGAATTGTGAGGTGAGTGGGTTTGAAAAAGGAAATTTTATTGCGCCTACTATACTCGAAAATCCTTCATTGGATGGAACCATTGTACAAACAGAAATTTTTGGTCCTGTGATGAGCCTTGTCCACTTCGACAAACTGGAGCAATCTATTGATTTTATCAACCGAGGCAAGTATGGAAACATGGCCTGTATTTTTACACGTGATGGCTTGGCAGCGCGTAGCTTTCGCAGTCAAGTCATGGCTGGAAATATTGGTATCAATATTGGTGTGGCTGCGCCTGTAGCACAATTTCCGTTTTCTGGTTGGAAAGAGTCGTTTTTTGGGGATTTGCATGCGCAAGGGCGACACGCAATAGAGTTTTTCACACAAACCAAAGTGGTGATCGAAAGATGGCCCAAAGACTGGAGTCGAAAATTTTAAAAAATAAATTATGAAAATCGGGTTAATCGGACTTGGAAGGATTGGTCAAGTACACTTGGAGTCACTTGGTGCCATCGATGGCGTGGAAGTCGTATGTGTTTCTGATATCAACGAGACTCTATGTCAACAAACAGTAAACAAGTTTAATATTCCAACATACACGCTTACATACGAAGATTTGATTTCTGACCCTGAAGTACAAGCTGTATGGGTATGTAGCCCCTCCAATTTTCATTACACTCATGTGACTTCCTGCCTGAAAAAAAACAAACTTGTTTTTTGTGAAAAGCCGTTAGAGATTAACTCAGAAAAAATCCAAGAACTCATTGATCAATTTCCAGATATTGATAAAAGATTGATGGTCGGGTTTAATCGAAGATTTGACTCTAATTTTTCATTTGTAAAATCAAATACTCAAAAAATCGGAAAGCCAACAATTCTAAAAATTACAAGCAGAGACCCTCAGCCACCTCCAATTGAATATATAAAAACCTCAGGCGGAATCTTTATGGATATGACGATTCACGATTTTGATATGGCCTCTTTTATGGTAGATGCCAAACCAATCTCAATTTATGCCACTGGCGGTGTGAATTACAATCCAGCGTTTACGGGAATTGATATTGACACTGCGCTGATTACCATCAAATTTGAAAATGGTGTGATTTGTAACATTGACAACAGCAGAAAATGTACCTATGGATATGACCAAAGACTTGAGTTTTTGGGAGATCAGGGCATGCTGTCTGCAGAAAATGAAAAGGAACATCAAGCGACTTTTTTCAGTTCAACCGGATTAGAGTCTTCCTTGTGTAAAGATTTTTTTATTGATAGGTATATCAAGGCCTACTCAATCGAAAATCAAACTTTCATTCAATGTGCGCAAAAAAATATCGAATTTCCAGTCACAGCTAAGGATGCATTGATCGCTCTTCAACTTGCGCAAGCTGCAAATCTTTCACTAAAACAAAACAAAGTCATTCACTTAAATGATTAAGATATGATGTTATTTATCCCATTTGCTGCTTTTTTACTTTTTGTTGCTTTTTTGTCTTGGTATTTGACCAGAAAAGAAAAGCTTGGTACTAGTGACGGTTACTTTTTAGGAGGTAGGAGTCTAACAGGATTTTATATTGCTGGTTCGCTTCTTCTCACCAATTTATCTACAGAGCATCTGATTGGGCTAAATGGAAGTGCTTATCGATATGGAATGGAGGTTATGGCTTGGGAGACCTTAGCTGCTCTAGCAATGGTTGCTATGGCACTTTTCTTTTTACCTAAATATCTCAAAATGGGATTGGTGACCATCACTGAATTTTTAGAAGTGCGATTTGATAAGGCAACGCGAGTCATCGTATCTGGTTTATTTTTATTACTCTATGTAACTACACTATTGCCAATTGTCCTTTACACTGGTGCACTGAATTTGGAAAGTATTTTTGATGTTTCTACGATGCTTCGGGTCTCTCGATTTGAAGCGATTATTCTTATGGTTGTATTTATTGGTGGCATTGGCTCATTATTCGCGATTCTGGGCGGCTTAAAAGCAGTTGCTGTTTCAGATACCATCAATGGAATTGGCCTCATCATAGGGGGTATTGCCATTCCCATTTTGGCATTTTATCAGATTGGAAGTGGCAGCTTTTTTGATGGTGTAAATGAGGTATATACTACCATTCCTGATCATTTTAATGCCATTGGAGATGCTGACTCTGAAGTACCATTTGCTGTTATTTTTACAGGAATGTTCATCCCACAAGTCTTTTATTGGACGATGAACCAATCGATTATTCAAAGAACCTTTGGCGCTAAAAACTTAGCTGAGGGTCAAAAAGGAGTACTGATTGCCGCTTTTTTCAAACTCATTATTCCGTTTATCGTAGTCATCCCTGGTATCATTGCTTTTTATTATTTCAAAGGAGGTTTGGACAATCAAGATTTAGCATATCCTGAACTTGTTAAAGCTGTTCTGCCTGTTCATTTTACAGGAATTTTTGCCGCTGTTATTGTTGGTGCAGTTTTAAGCACGTTTAACAGTGCACTTAACAGTGCATCCACCCTATTTAGCATAGACGTTTACAAAGGGTATATCAACAAATCCGCAAGTGAACAACAGTATGTAAGGGTTGGAAAAATTACAACAACCGTTTTGGCAATTGCTGTGATCATCATCGCCCCGTTTATCAGTCGCGCAGGTGATGGTCTTTATATTATTTTACAGGAATTCAGCAGTGTATTTAATATGCCCATTTTTGCCGTCATCGTTGCTGGGTTATTGTTGAGAAAAGTTTCAGCTAAATCTGCTAAAATTGGCTTGGTGATTGGCACATCTCTTTATTTGCTCTCAAAATTTGGTTTAGATGCCATGGATGTTGATATTCACTTTTTACATCGATTGTGTGTCGCTTTTTTTGCGACCATCTTTTCCATGCTAATTTTGAGTAAAAGGTATCCTAACCAAAAGGAATTCACGATTCAAAATAAAGGGGTCGTTGATGTCAAAAACTGGAAATACGTGAAACCAGTAAGTTTATTCGTCGTTGTCCTTACAATTCTGATTTATTTATTTTTTAGTCCCTTATTTATGTAGCTAGCGATTCATCTTAATTTACAATCATGAAAATTTTTATTTATCAAATCGTTTTCTTTAGCCTAAGTTATTTCGGGCTAGCACAGTCTGAGATCATTTCTTTGTATCCTGAGGGTATCCCATGTAAAAGTGACTTGAAAATAGAAACCTCATATGATCGCTCTGGAAGAATATTTAAAAAGGTTGGAAGGCCCGAGCTTTGGCATTACCCTACCTCAAACCCTAAAAATCACGCAGCCTTACTCATTATTCCTGGAGGTGGCTACTATGGACTTTGGTTTGACAAAGAAGGAGTAGATATCGCAAATTGGGCCAATGGCTTGGGGATATCAGCATTTGTTCTGAAATATAGACTCCCCTACTGGGAAAATGAAGATTGCAAAGATCAAGTAGCCCTTATGGATGCTTTAAGAGCAATGAGAATTATTCGAAAAAATGCTATTGATTGGAATTTAAATTCTGAAAAAATTGGAGTCATTGGCTTCTCTGCTGGAGGACATTTGGCATCCACCCTTTCAACACATTATGATAAAGGATTAGAAAAGTCAACACTCAGCATTGACAAATTCAGTTCGAGACCTGACTTCAGTGCACTAATTTACCCTGTGATTACAATGAAAAAGCCAAATGTAAATCTGGGGTCTAGAGAAAACTTGCTTGGTAAAATTCCTGATAGAGAGAAGCTTGACTATTTTTCAAATGAATTGTGGGTCAATCAGGAAACCCCTCCGACTATATTAATACACGCCTCTGATGATGAGGTTGTTGTTCCTGAAAATAGTCTAACTTACTACAAGGCGCTAATTGATCATGGGGTTAATGCTGAATTACATATTTGGCAAAATGGTGGTCATGGTTTTGCCATTAGCGAAGCTAGTGGTTCAATCAAAAATTGGCTCCGAATACTAGAAAAATGGATGATTACCAATGAAATTATTGAAAAAGACAAATTAGATTAAAACATTTTTAACCTATTGAAATGTTAATTTGTTATTTGCATTGATAAAATTAATAGAATCATTCAATTTCTCAATTAGGAATTCTCCTAGTTTTTTCCCTTGCTCTTTTCCCATTTCAACAGCAGGACGATAATGTATTCCTCCATATATTCTGCTGACAGCTGCCAGCCTTTTAAGGGTATTTGTCCTTTATAATTGTATTGAAATTATAATTTAATCATTGACCTTGTGTACAATTATGGTGGTCTACTTCTTAATTTTGGACATACCATTTCAATAAAATAAAATATGAAAATTAATTTTCGTAAAATCATTCACTTAATAGGACTTTTTTTATTCACCTCTAACATCCTGTCTTGTGACAAAGAACAACCACTGAGACTTCCTTCAATTTTTTCAGATCATATGGTTTTACAACAAAATTCAGAAGTTGAGTTTTGGGGAAAAGCGAAACCCTTTGATAACATCATTATTAAGAGTAGTTGGGGAAGTTATTCTGAGACAAAAACTGATAAATCAGGAAATTGGGAACTACAAATTGATACTCCCTCAGCAGGAGGGCCATTTCAAGTAGAAGTCAAATCATCCTATGATTCCAAAACTTTCATTGATGTTATGGTTGGAGAGGTCTGGCTCGCCTCGGGTCAATCGAATATGGCTTGGAAATTAAATCAATGTGAGGGGTGTATCGATAACCAAGAAACAGAGATACTAAATGCTGATTTCAACCAAATACGATTTTTTAATCATCCAACTGATTTATCAAAAACAATAATCGATTCTCAAAAATGGAAAATTGTGAATCCAGAAAATGCTGCAGAGCGAGATGGTGAATATGCTATCGAAAGTTTTAGTGCTGTTGGTTACTTTTTTGCAAGAGAATTACATAAAAAACTCAATGTTCCTATTGGGATTATCGGATCATATTGGGGTGGAACAAGGGTTGAGGCCTGGACAAGCAGAAAAAAACTAAATGAAATTCTAGCCTATAAATTACCTGTAACAAATCAAAAAATTATTTCTGCAAAAGACAAAGAAGAGTTGAGTGAATTTTATCAAAAATATAATGATTCGGTCGCCCGACTCAATAAAGAAATGTTTGGATTTGATTCTTTCGATCTACCACAAGATACAAATGAGAAAACCCAAGAGGAAAGTTGGGGTGAAATCATTTTAAATGATGAGGGGTATTCAGATCCCAATTTTGATGATTCAAAATGGAATCAATGGATTAAAATCTATGACATCACAGCCGGCAGTGAAACATCCAATAGGTTTGAAAACATTTTAAATCCTAAGGATTTTCTTCTCCACAATGGGGTATTATGGCTTCGCACCGAAATACATCTTGAAGATCTTTCATCGAATTATACACTAATTTACGAAAATGGAGCAGACGATACAGATCAAACATTTTTTAATGGAAAGTTGATTGGAAATACTTATGGATGGAATAAAGAAAGAGGTTACTTCATCGATAAAGCCAATTTAAAATTAGGAAAAAACACTTTAGCGATTCGATTGTCGGATTTAGATGGGCCAGGAGGGTTTAATGGTAAAATTTTAATGAAAAATGAAAATACTGAATTTGAAATCCCGATAGAATCTTTCAAGTATAAACATCATGCCTTTTTTCTTGATGGTAAGTTGATCGTACATCATTTAACAAAAAAGGAGCTGGCAGAAAAGTCCAACTACATTAAAGAAAATATCAAAAGAGGATTTTCAACTGGTTCTCCAAATGAATACGCGACACTTTATGACAACATACTTACAAATCTGTTTCCTTACACAATTAAAGGAACAATTTGGTATCAAGGAGAGGCGAATACAGTAAATTCAAGTGAATACCAAATGTTTTTTTCAGCCATGATTGAAGATTGGCGAAATTCATGGGGCTATGACTTTCCCTTTTATTATGCGCAACTTGCGCCATTTCCCACCGAGGGAACCTTAGGAGTACGGGAAGCCCAGAGAAAAACCCTTTTGGAAACCAAAAATATAGGGATGGCTGTATTGATGGATATTGGAGAAGAAAATGATATCCATCCACACAACAAACAAGATGTGGGAAAGAGATTAGCACTAATAGCTTTAAAGAACCAATACGATTATGATCTGGTTGCATCAAGCCCCACATATAAAAACCACTACAGAGAGGGGAAATTTCTGTATGTTAATTTTGAACATATTGGTACAGGTTTGGTACTACAGGATGGTGAAAATATTTTTGAAATTGCTGGTGAAGACAATAATTTTTTTCCAGCAACTGTAAAAATTCAAGGTAACAGAATTCGTTTAAATTCTAAGCACGTAGAGCATCCGAAAAATATGCGATATGGCTGGAAAAACTGGACTGTTGGAACCTTGTTTAATAAGGAAGGCTTACCTGCATCGTCTTTTACAACACTCGATGAATAAATAATTAATAGACTACCCTAATGGAAAGAAACATATATAAATCGCAAATAAAATGAAACTAAATCTAATCTTTTTGATTCTCCTGATGGCTTCCCCTTTGATTGGTCAAGATATGGATAATACGATCGAAATCGAACGCACACCAAATGTAAATTGGTGGGCAGGCATTATTCGAGAGGGTCATAAAATGCCCTTAGAAAGTGGTTACGAAGCAAATTTATTTGGGCAATGTTGGAGAAATCAGCTTCAACCATTATTGTTGTCAACAGACGGTCAGTTGGTTTGGTCGGAAGAGCCATTTCAATTTGAATTTGGTGAAACGAACATTCTTATCGACGATAATTTTTCTTCCGTTTTCAACGGAAAAGTAGGGAATACTCTAAGGGATGCTTATTTATATGCGAGCAAAAACTTTTTCCCTCCCAACGGAGTTATGCCTCCAAAAGAGTTTTTCTCGATCCCCCAATACAACACTTGGATAGAATTAACATATAATCAGAATCAAGAAGATATACTCAATTATGCGAGGTCTATAATCGAAAAGGGTATGCCACCAGGAATCATTATGATTGATGATAACT
>CAJWNW010000031.1 GCA_913044085.1 uncultured Flavobacteriaceae bacterium
CGGGCATATATGATGTTGTTATTGAAGGCGCAGGCGGGCTTTGTACTTACGACGAATCTGTTTCAATACAAGCCTGTACTTTTACAGATGTAGATATTGAGGCTTCGGGTGTTCCCTCTGTTACATCAACTGTTGGCAGCATTACTATAACACCAGTCTCTGGAACTGGGCCTTATCAATATAGCAATGATGGAGGACAAAATTTCTTTGATAGCAATGTGTTTGAAAATTTACCTTCGGGGCTCTATAATATAGTTGTTTCAGATAGTCAAAGTATATGTCAATATGAGCAAAGTATAAGAGTTGAGATTGAATCCATAATTATTAATGAATTTAATCACAAGTCCAGTGATGATTTCAACTCTGATGATTGGATTGAACTTTATAACCCAAAATCTTCAGCTGTTGATATTTCTAACTGGGTAATTAAAGATGATAATGTCAATAATGCCTTTGTTATTCCCGATAATACTCAGATAATTGGTAATGGCTTCTTAGTTATAGTAAAAGATGCTGGCGATTTTAGTAATGTATATCCGAACATCCCTTTTATCGGTGAACTTGGGTTTGGATTAGGACGTTCTGATGCAATTCTTTTATTTAATTCTGAAAGTAAACTCATGGACGAGGTTCACTACAGCATTGAGGATATATCTCCATCTTGTAACCATACTTTAAATATGATTGATTCTTATGGGGATGGATGGAATGGTAATGCAGTTAGTATTATTGTTGATGGAGAGAATGTGCTCTCAGAAGTTACTTTTGATGATGGTTATTTTGAGAGTGTAATATTTGAAGCTACTATTGGTGATTCTATTATTTTAGAGTGGGTCGATGGACCATATTCAGGAGAAGTTTCATGGGAAATCCTCGATGGAAGTGGTGAATTACTTATTTCTGGTGATTGGGGAGATACATTAGAGCAAGAGGGTGTTTTCGCTAATTGTGAACCTGAATTCAATTCAGATTGGCCTGTATGTGCGGATGGTACAGGAAATACATTAGAATTGATTAAGCCAGAATTGGATAATTCACAACCACAAAATTGGGATTGTATCAATATAAACGGAAGCCCTAATGCCGTCAATAGTACTGTTGCAAGCATTCCAAATGTTGTAACTGACAACATTAAAGTATATCCAAATCCAGTCAACAATATACTGTTTATTTCGGGTAATGCCGTCTTTTACAAGATTGAAGTTTACACTTTATTAGGTCAGCGAATAATGAATATCAATAATGTCAATCAAATTGATATGAGCCCCTATGAAAATGGAGTCTATACCCTAAAAATAAGCACAGAAAATATGACTTTAGTTAAACGTGTCATAAAGCTGTAATTAAAATTTAACATCCGCATTGATTTATAAAAAAAGTGGCTTTTATGGCTACTTTTTTTATAAAATTATCTTAAAATTAAAATATAACCCCTCATATTCAATATTTTAACACAACTAAAATTAAATATTTGTCACAAAAAATTAATGTTGTTTGGTTGAAACGCGATCTTAGGACACAAGATCATGCCCCTATGTATTTTGCTGAAAAAGCAAATACTCCTTATCTCATTATTTATATTTTTGACGCTGTGTTGCTGAATCACCCAGACGCAGGCCTGCGGCATCAACAGTTTATTTACCGTTCAATTCAAGTCATGAACACAAGCTTGACCCCGTTCAATAAATCTGTAATTGTATTCTACGGAGATTCAATGGATGTATTTTCGTTTCTAAATAAAAAATTTAGAATTCATAATATATTCAGTTATCAAGAAAGTGGGATTGAAAAATCCTGGCAGCGTGACAAATCGGTGTCTAAATTTTTAAAAAATAAAGAGATTGAGTGGAAAGAATTTCAACAAAATGGTGTCATAAGAGGGCTTAAAAACAGAAAAAACTGGGCTAAACTTTGGAATGGTTTTATGAATGAACCCTTGTTTCACAATCAATTTGTAAAAAGAGAAGCCATAGAACTTATACATCCTTTTAAAATTCCCGAGAAAATCAAAAAAAATCTCAGAAACTACCCTAAATTATTTCAAGCAGCTGGTGAGAAAAATGCGTGGCGATATCTTGACTCCTTCCTTGAAGACCGAGGAAAGAACTACCAACGTCATATTTCCAGACCCACAGAGAGTCGAGTCAGTTGTAGCCGTATGTCCCCTTTTATTAGTTGGGGTAACCTCAGCATACGGCAAGTATTACAATATGTAAATACCCATCCGAACAGTCAAAACCATAAACGTGCCTTTTCAGCCATGCTAACAAGATTGCACTGGCATTGTCATTTTATTCAAAAGTTTGAGATGGAATGTAAATATGAAACCCAGTGTATTAATGCAGGATATGAACTTTTGAAACGCCCATACAATGAGGAGTATATTAAAGCTTGGAAAACAGCTACAACAGGGTATCCTTTAATCGATGCTTGTATGCGAGCTTTGGAGCAAACGGGATGGATTAATTTTAGAATGCGGGCACTTTTAGTTTCTTTTTTTACTCTAAATTTAGACCAAGACTGGCGGGATGGTGTCTATCATTTAGCAAGACTTTTTTTAGACTATGACCCTGGAATTCACTACCCACAATTTCAAATGCAAGCCGGTACAACAGGAATCAATACCATTCGGCTTTACAACCCGATCAAGAACTCTATAGAATTAGACCCTATTGGTTGCTTTATAAAAAAATGGCTTCCCGAGCTTCAAAATGTACCCGTGGAACATATTCATGAACCCTGGAAGATGCATCCAATGGAACAATCTTTTTGTGGTGTCTTCATTGGAAAAGATTATCCACAACCCATTATCAATCTGCAAGAAAGTGCGAAAAAAGCAAGAGTGAAAGTTTGGGGACACAGAAAACACCCTTTGGTCCAAAAGGAAAACAAGCGCATTCTAAAAAAATATGTGAAGCGCCATTAATTCAATTTATAAAAAAAGCCTTCCGTTTCACAGGAAAGCTTCTCACTGGTTTTGTCACAAACCACGGGTAACCAACAAGGTTACCACAACACAACATTTTTGAAATTAACACTTAGGCTATTTGCGGTCTGGACGGGACTCGAACCCGCGACCCCCTGCGTGACAGGCAGGTATTCTAACCAACTGAACTACCAAACCGTTGCGTTATAGCGCATGCAAATATACGGTGCATTTTTAATCCGACAAATGTTTTTATTTGTTTTTTACAAAAACTTCTGGCGCTTTTCAAAGTAGGTCATCATTATTTTATCGAAGCCCTCGCGAATGTCTACGGCAACATAATTGATTTTATATTGAGCACATTTTAAGCGCAAGGACTCAAAGTACGAATCAACTGCAGCATTGTACTTTTTTTGAAAATTTTTAGGAAATAAATTTAAATGATTTCCAGTTTCAATATCAACAAATCGCTTGGGTGTGTTCTCAAAATCGAAACTTAACTCCGTAGTTTTATCATAAATGTGAAATAGAACCAATTCATGTTTATTGTATTTTAAATGCCTTAATGCTTCAAAGAGCTTCGAAGCTTCAATATCACTTTGAAACAAATCTGTGAACAAAAAAATCATGGATCTTCGCTGGAGTTGTTCAGCAATTTGATGTAAGACTTCATAGGTTTTTGTTATAGTATTTTGAGAGCTTGATTGCGTTGCTTTTTCCAGTGTATTGACCAGCATCCTGTAATGGCGTTCGCTGGATTTTTCAGAAGCATAAAAACTGTGAGTTTGATCATATAAGCTTAGACCAGCCGCATCGCGTTGCTTTTTTAAAATGTGCAATAAAACGGCTGAAGCCAAGGCTGAAAATTCTATTTTGTTAAATTCTAAACCAGGGTTTTGATTGACAAAAGGATAATGCATGGACGCACTCTGGTCCAAAATAATATGACATCGCATGTTTGTTTCCTCTTCATACCGCTTGGTATACAACTTATCCGTTTTGGCAAATAATTTCCAATCGATGTGCTTTGTGCTATCGCCATTGTTGTAAATTTTATGCTCGGCAAATTCAGCTGAAAAACCATGAAAAGGGCTTTTGTGAATGCCGGTCATATAGCCCTCTACAATGGATTGCGCCAACAATTCAAAGTTTGAAAAACGGGAGTTTCCTTGAAATTTTTCTTGTATGCTCATCTTAATCTAAACTAAAAAAGGTTTGCCACATGGACAAACCTTAATACTAATATTTTATGTAAAAATTGACTATAACAAGGCATCAATAGACTCCGCATAGGCGGCTTTGGTCGCTACGCCAACTTGACGTCCCACAACTTCGCCGTCTTTAAACACCAGTACAGTTGGAATATTTCTGACGCCATATTTGGCGGCAAATTCTTGATTGGCATCAACATCGACTTTCCCAACAACGGCTTTGCCAGCATATTCTGAGCTAATTTCATCAATAATGGGACCGACCATGCGGCAAGGTCCGCACCAGGCTGCCCAAAAATCGACCATTACAGGTTTGTCGCTTTTTAATACTGTTTCTTCAAAATTTGCATCTGTGATTTCTAGAGCCATAAAGTATTTTTTTTTAGTGTTGATGCAAATCTAATTAAAAATTACGTTAATAATTTCAAAAAAGATTACTTTTTCTTATGCTATAATTAGGCTTCTCAATTTAAATTAATTAAGCTTAAAAAAAACATTTTGTGCTTCTAGTTTTGATAATAATTCCTGAGATATTTGAACCTTTTGTTTGCGACTTTTAAGCTCAATTTTCAAACTTTCATCATCGTCATATACAACAAAGTTAAGCAGGTGTTTGCCTTTATGCATGTTTAACAGGTCTTGTATTTCATTAATTTTTTGTTCGTTTATGCCTTTAATATTAAGCTGAATCGATAGTTTCTTAGCATAAGCATCCATCACATCGTGTAACAATTGAAAGTTGTTAAACTGCAGGCGTGGCTCACCTTTTTTCCCAGTGTCGCGGTTAATCCACCCTTCACGAACCAAAGCACGGACATACACGAAATTATTCAGCATTAAGAAATGTCTAAATTTAAGATATTCCTCACCAAAAATTCTAAACTGATGGTTGTTTGTATAATCTTCAATGGTAAAACTTGCCCAGCCTTTTCCTTGCCTGCTGACGCGGTGCTCAATGTCTGTGACAACACCACCAAAGGTTATTTCTTTATTGATAAGTGGAGCCATATTTTCAAAAACACTCACGGTTGCATTGCAAAAGTTTTGCATTTCAATTTTAAAATCGTCAAGCGGGTGGCCTGAAATATAAATTCCAACCACTTCTTTTTCACGAGCCAACTTCTCCATAGTAGCCCAGGCATTACATGGGGGTAGTTCAGGCTCCGGAAATTGAACTTCACTGGATTCACCAAACAAACTAACTTGTGCAGAATTTTGATTGTCCTGAAATCTATGGGCATATTTCAATGTTTTCTCTAAAAAAGTAACACCATCACCCTCATCGTGAAAATATTGTGCGCGGTGGGTATTTGAAAAACAATCAAAACTCCCCGCATTGGCTAAATTTTCAAAAGCTTTCTTGTTGGCAGCACGCAAATCAATGCGTTTGGCAAGGTCAAAAATTGAGCGGTAAATCCCATTGCTTTTGCGTTCTTGAACAATAGTTTTGACGGCACCATGCCCAACCCCCTTAATGGCGCCCATTCCAAAGCGAATGGCATTGTCTTTATTAACTGAAAACTTATAATAACTTTCATTAACGTCAGGGCCTAAAACATTCATTTTCATTCGCTTGGCCTCTTCCATAAAAAAGGTGACTTGTTTAATATCGTTCATATTATTAGACAGTACAGCCGCCATATATTCAGCAGGATAATGCGCTTTTAAATAGGCGGTTTGATAGGCAATCCATGCATAACATGTCGAATGGGATTTATTAAATGCATAGCTTGCAAATTTTTCCCAATCGGTCCAAATTTTTTCTAATTTTTCAGAATCCAAGCCCTTGGCACTGGCTTGAGTGATAAATTTAGGTTTCATTTTGTCCAATACAGCCCGCTGCTTTTTCCCCATGGCCTTTCGCAAAACATCGGCTTCACCCTTTGTAAAGTCAGCTAATTTTTGTGACAATAGCATCACCTGCTCCTGATAGACGGTTATTCCATAGGTTTCTTCAAGATATTCCTTCATCTCTGGAAGGTCATATCTAATGGCTTCATCGCCATGTTTTCTTCGAATAAAACTTGGAATGTATTCCAAAGGCCCTGGGCGGTATAGGGCATTCATAGCAATTAAATCTGCAAATGTTGAGGGCTTTAAATCTCGCATGTGCTTTTGCATTCCGGGAGATTCATATTGAAATATTCCCACGGTTTCACCCCGCTGAAACAATTCATAGGTGGGTGCATCATCTAGAGGAAAAGTTTCAGGATCCAGTTTGATTCCGTGTTTGGCTTTGATAATCTTAACCGTATCTTTAATCAGTGTTAAAGTTTTAAGTCCTAAAAAGTCCATCTTTAAAAGTCCTGCGTCTTCCACAACAGCATTGTCAAATTGGGTGACATATAAGTCTGAATCTTTAGCAGTTGCAATTGGAACATAGTCTGTGATATCGCCTGGTGTAATGATTACACCACAAGCATGGATACCAGTATTTCTAAGTGAGCCTTCCAAGACCTTGGCTTGATTTACTGTTTCAGCTTCCAAATCATCACCTTCTGAAATGTTGAGCAATTGATTGATCAATTCCATATCTTCTGCTCTAAACTTTTGGCGTAGGATTTTCTCTTCAACACCAAAAATCTTATTGAGTTTTGACATATTAGGCACCAACTTTGCAATGCGATCGGCATCACCCAATGGTAAGTCCAATACTCTGGCGGTATCACGAATGGAGGACTTGGCAGCCATGGTACCGTAAGTTATAATTTGGGCCACCTGATTGGATCCGTATTTATTAATGACGTAATCCATGACCTTTCCACGACCTTCATCGTCAAAATCAATATCAATATCGGGCATACTGATTCGGTCTGGATTTAAAAAACGCTCAAAAAGCAAATTGTATTTAATAGGGTCTATATTTGTAATCCATAGGCAGTAGGCGACAACAGATCCTGCTGCTGATCCTCTACCAGGTCCGACAGAAACGCCTAAACTTCGAGCCTCTCGAATAAAATCTTCAACAATTAGAAAATAACCAGGGTAGCCTGTTTTTTCTATAGTCTTTAGCTCAAAATCAATGCGTTCTTTAAGATCCTCAGAGAGTGTTTTATAACGTTTTTTAGCGCCTTCATAGGTTAGATGACGAAGGTAAGCATTTTCACCATGTTTTGTCCCTGCTTTGGCGTCATCAGAGTTTATGAATTCTTTTGGAATATCAAATTTTGGAAGCAATACATCTCTAGCAAGTTCGAAAGCTTCAATTTTATCTGAAATGGCCTGCATATTAAGAATGGCCTCAGGCAAATCTTTAAACAGTTCTTTCATCGCCTCAGGGCTTTTAAAATAATATTCCTGGTTGGGTAAGCCGTAACGATAGCCACGGCCGCGACCAACAGGCGTCGCCTGCTTTTCACCGTCTTTAACACACAATAAAATATCATGTGCATTGGCTTCTGTTTGATCTATGTAATAAGTGTTATTTGTTGCAACCAATGGGATGTTGTGCTTTCGTGAAAATTGAATCAATACAGGATTGACCCGATCTTCGTCTTCTTGACCGTGGCGCATAAGCTCAATATAAAAATCTTCGCCAAACTGTGCTTTCCACCACAACAAGGCTTCTTCGGCCTGTTTCTCCCCAACATTCAAAACTTTTGAAGGCACTTCACCATATAAGCTTCCAGACAAAACAATGAGGTCTTGCTTGTAGGTTTCTACAACATTTCGATCAATTCGAGGTAGGTAATAAAATCCATCTGTAAAGGCCAAAGAGGACATTTTTACCAAGTTCTGGTACCCCCTTTTATTTTTAGCTAAAAACACAATTTGATAGCCGTTGTCTTTTTGAGATTTATTGCTGTGGTCGTCGCAAACAAAAAACTCACAACCAATAATGGGCTTAATGGGTTTTTGATCAAATTCCTCACATGAAGCCTCTGCATCTTTTTGGCGCTGTACCAAGCTTTTGTTGTGGCCACGGATTTCCTTTACAAAATGAAAGGCGCCCATCATGTTGCCATGATCTGTTAGCGCTACTGAAGTCATTCCAGCGTCTGCAGTCGCCTTTACTAATTTTTTGATACTGATGGTGGATTGTAAAATCGAAAATTGGGAGTGGTTGTGTAAATGAACGACAGAGGCATCAAGCAATACAGCCGGCACATCTGCTATTTCGGTTATATTTTCAGCAACATCCGTCTTTTTAGCAACAGCAGCCAATGCTACAGCGGCCTTTTTTAAATTGATGTGCTTTAACCCCAAAGGAGCAATTATGTCCGGGTTTTGGGTTTGAAATTCATGCAAGTAATCTATATTTGCTTGTAGTTGCTCGTTTGAATAGGTCCCTCTTCGCAACAATTCTAAAAAACAGCGAGTCGTAGCCTCGACATCCGCTGTTGCATTGTGGGCTTCAGCAAAAGGGGTTTTAAATAAATATTGGTGTAACTCGGTCAAAGTCGGTAACTTAAACTTTCCACCACGCCCCCCAGGCAATTGACATAAGCTGGCGGTGGTCTCGTTACAAGTATCCAAAACGGGAAGACTATTTAATGTCGTTACGACTTGCATACGGTGGTATTCACAACCCATGATATTGAGATCAAAACCTACATTCTGACCCACTACAAATTTAGCCTTGTAAAGCGCTTCATTAAATTTTTCAAGCACTGAAATAAGTGAAACACCTTCGGCTGCCGCCAAGGCTGTTGAAATACCGTGAATTTTCTCGGCATCATAAGGGATGTTAAAACCATCAGGGCGAATTAGAAAATCACAATGCTCCAAGCAAACCCCTTGATCGTCATGTAATTGCCAAGCAATCTGAACACATCGCGGCCAATTATCCGTGTCTGTAATAGGCGCCTTCCATCGCTTGGGAAGACCTGTGGTTTCGGTATCAAAAATCAAATACATGGCTAAAATCTGTGGTTAAAATAGAATTCTAAATATAAAATTATTTTAGGTTTATAACTGTTATTTTTTGAGGGATTTATGAACAAAATACAACTATTAAAGGCCGCATTACAACCGCATGAATTAATTAGAACACTAACAATCAATAAGCTATAAAAAAATGGTTCTCAAATGCAAAAAAGACTATTGCTATGAGGTAAAAAAATAATCTTTATAGACAAAAAAGCATGAAGTGGTGTGCAATCTATAACTGAGTGAAGGGCAAATTGTAAAATATCCCCTCTGAAAAATTCATGTATTTGGTGCCAGAGTCGTCATAGGAATTAAAATAAAAAGTACCTGATATGGTCTTACTATCCTCGTTTATAGATTCAATAGTAACTTGACCATCGCCTAAATATACAGGATATTCCTCGCCGTTATTCTGAGTGGAATAGGTTGTATTAACTTCCGTGTAGGTAATGGTTGTAAGTTTACCTTTGCCTAATTCATAAGACCCAATATTAGCTTCAGGTAAGCTAATAATCATACTGCCATAACCGTCGCTACCAGAAATACTCAAAATTCCAGTGGTTTGAATGGTGGCATTACGTGCTGTCGAACGCCAAACATAATCACCATGCCGAAGGCCTTGAAATGTGGGGTTACTGGATTGGATGTCGTCTTGACAACCAATTAAAGAAAAAACGGCAAAGGATAAAACAAGATATCTCATATATTACTGAAAAGGAATTTAGATTCTAGGCCTTGTAAACACTTCAAAAATATAAAAAATAAATGAATGTTTTAGTATTAAAAAAATATACTATATTTGCCGCTCATTAATAATAAAGGTCGAGAACCTTACAAATTAATTTTATGCCTGTAAAACTAAGATTACAAAGACACGGAAAAAAAGGAAAACCATTTTATTGGATTGTTGCGGCAGATACTCGCTCCAAAAGAGATGGTCGCTTTCTTGAAAAATTAGGAACTTACAACCCAAACGTTAATCCTGCACAAATAGAAATCAATGTCGATAGCGCTGTGCGTTGGTTAGAAAATGGCGCTCAGCCAACTGACACAACACGTGCTATTTTATCACACGAAGGTGTTCTGTTGAAAAAACATTTGGCGGGAGGCGTTAAAAAAGGGGCTTTCACAGAAGAACAAGCTGAGGAGAAATTCCAAGCTTGGATGACTGAGAAACTATCTAAAATCGACTCGAAAAAATCGGACATTCAAAAAGCTAAAGAAGCAGAAGCAGCAAAAGCGCTTGCCGCTGAAAAAGAAGCTAACAATGCACGAATCGCCGCTGCAGTTCCGGCCCCAGAAACAACAACAGAAGAAGCCACTGCTGAAACTGCAGAAGCTTCTGGAGAAGAAGAATAAAACTTTTTATTTTTATACCTTTAAACCTGACATTTGTCAGGTTTTTTTTGATATTTTATGAAGAAAGAAGAGTGTTTTTACCTCGGTAAAATTGTAAAAAAGTACAGCTTTAAAGGGGAACTTTTAGCAAAGCTGGATACTGATGAGCCTCAGTTATACGAAAATATTGAAACGCTCTTTTTAGATATCAACAACCGATTAATACCTTATTTTGTAATGACGTCAAGACTTCACAAGTCCGATTTATTACGTTTAAAATTAGAAGATGTGAACACAGATTCGGATGCGGATGAATTGCTTAGAAAAGAAGTTTACCTCCCGCTTGATCTACTTCCAAAATTAGATGGAAAAGCTTTCTACTACCACGAGGTCATAGGGTTTGAAATATGGGAAAAGTCATTTGGAAAAGTAGGCGTTTTAAAGGAGGTCAATGACCAGTCTGCACAAGCATTGTTCGAGATTGAAAGAAATGGTCACGAAATTTTAATTCCAATTCACGATGAATTTATAATAAATATTGACCGAGACAAGAAAATAATTACCGTCAAGACGCCGCCTGGGCTCATTGATTTGTACATTAAGTAATGGTTTTGGAAGCATTTCAATTCAAAAAATTTAGTGTTGCACACGACCGCTGTGGCATGAAAGTAGGAACAGATGCTGTTTTACTTGGGGCATGGGCGCCTGTAAATCCCACGATAAAATCAATATTAGACATTGGAGCAGGCTCTGGAATTTTAGCACTCATGCTTGCGCAACGTTGCAATGCAAACCTTATTGATGGATTGGAAATTGATGTGGAAGCATACGAACAATGTGTGACAAATTTTGAAGAATCTCCTTGGGCAGATCGCTTGTTTTGCTACCATGCAAGTCTAAAAGAATATATCAATGAAATGGATATAAAATATGACTTCATCATTTCCAATCCTCCATTTTACAACGAGACTTACGCTACCAACGATAAAAGCAGAAATACGGCCCGTTTTGAAGCGGCGATGCCCTTTAATGAATTGCTTAAATCCGTAGGAAAACTACTGTCCAAAAATGGAAAATTTTGTGTTGTAGTACCATTCGAATCAGAAGATAAACTTGTTGAGATGGGAAAAGAAAATACCCTTTTTTGTTATAAAATACTCAGAGTACGGGGAAAGAAAAACAGTATTATAAAACGGAGTTTGATGGCGTTTTCATTTGAGAAAAATCCTGTAAAAGTAAAAGAAATATACCTCGAAGTAAAACGCCACGTTTATAGTAAAGATTTCATTAATTTAACAAAAGAATTTTATTTAAAATTCTAAGATTCAGTAAATTTATAAGTAAATTTGTTTGATTAAAGAGCCTATTTAGTTGTTGTTTCAGCTACTCTTTAAAATGACCAAAACATTTCATTTATGAAGCCAGATGTATTTGAAGCACCGGATTACTACAATCTAGACGATATATTAAGTGAAGAGCACAAACTTGTGAGGGAAGCGGCTCGGGATTGGGTCAAAAGAGACGTGACTCCCATCATTGAAAATTATGCCCAAAAAGCAGAATTCCCAAAACAAATTCTCAGTGGTCTGGCAGAAATAGGTGCTTTTGGACCCTACATCCCAGAAAAATATGGAGGGGCAGGATTAGATCAAATTGCTTATGGTTTGATCATGCAAGAAATTGAACGAGGTGATTCAGGTGTGAGAAGTACAGCTTCCGTACAGTCATCTCTTGTCATGTACCCCATTTGGAAATACGGCAATGAAGCTCAACGTCAAAAATACTTACCAAAATTGGCTTCCGGTGAATTTATGGGTGCTTTTGGACTCACTGAGCCTGACCACGGTAGTAATCCAGGGGGAATGACCACTAACTTTAAGGATATGGGCGATCATTTTTTACTGAATGGTGCCAAACTATGGATTTCGAACGCACCATTTTGTGACATTGCAGTTGTTTGGGCAAAAAACGAAGAAGGGCGCATTCATGGCCTTATTGTAGAGCGCTATATGGAAGGTTTTTCAACTCCTGAAACACATAACAAATGGTCGCTCAGAGCCAGTTCTACAGGAGAACTTATTTTTCAAGATGTTAAAGTTCCTAAAGAAAATATTTTACCCAATAAAAGTGGGTTAGGTGCTCCACTTGGATGTTTAGATTCTGCACGTTATGGTATAGCTTGGGGTGCTATTGGCGCTGCCATGGATTGTTACGATACAGCCTTGCGCTATGCTAAAGAACGCATTCAATTTGGAAAGCCTATAGCAGGATTCCAATTGCAACAAAAGAAATTGGCGGAAATGATTACGGAAATCACCAAGGCACAGTTATTAGCTTTGAGACTGGGGCAACTCAAAAATGAAAATAAAGCCAGTACGGCTCAAATATCCATGGCGAAAAGAAACAATGTTGAAATGGCCTTGAAAATTGCCCGTGAGGCACGTCAAATTCTGGGGGGTATGGGAATCACTGGTGAGTACAGTATAATGCGCCATATGATGAATTTGGAAAGCGTAGTGACCTATGAAGGGACGCACGACATTCATTTGCTAATTACAGGACTTGACATCACAGGATTAAATGCCTTTAAATAAAACTTCCTTAATTTATTGTGTTGGGACATTGCTCTCAACTGCGCTATTATTGAGCTGCGACAACAAAACTGGATTTGGTTACTCAAACACTCAAAGTGATGTCACTTTTGATATATTAGAAGACCTAAATCCCCCTAAAAACTTTAAAATTTTGGCGTTGGGAGACAGCTATACCATTGGTCAAAGCGTCTGCACAAGCTGCCGTTTTCCAGAGCAACTCAAAGACAGTTTGATTGTAAATTTTGACCCACAAGATACTTTTTCATTAGAAATCATTGCACAAACAGGTTGGACAACAACCAATCTCATTTCGGCGATTACAACATCGAATCCTTCTTCTGACCATAACTTAGTGACACTATTAATAGGTGTAAACAATCAATACCAAGGCAAGCCATTTGCATTGTATGAAACAGAGTTTATAACATTGGTAAACACTGCCATTACGCTGGCTGATGATGATCCGTCTAATCTCATTGTAGTTTCAATACCTGATTATGCATATACTCCTTTTGGTCAAAACTACAATCCAGAACACATAAGTCAACAGTTAGATGCTTACAACCTTTACGCACAAAATTATTGTCAGGAGAACGGCTTATCATATGTTTATATTACTGACATTACACGTCAAGGAATGATAAATCCAGAATTGATTGCCAGTGATAATTTACATCCATCTGGACTGGCATATTCAAAATTTGTGGAGCGAATTTTACCTTTGGCAATAGAAAAAATAGACTAATCTCATTCTTCTGGGGCTAGCTCAACTTCTAAGCCATCCATTTCTGTATTGATTTGAATTTGACAACCCAAGCGGCTGTTGGGCTTGACGTTGACTGCCTCACTGAGCATGGCTTCTTCATCAGCTGTTATTTCGGGAAGTAGATGTGAACTTTGAACATAACATTGACAAGAAGCACACATGGCCATACCGCCGCAAATTCCAATGGTTCCCTCAGGGACAAGCTCATATAAACGAACAACCTCCATAAGATTAAGGGCCATGTCCGTCGGTGCATCAATGGTATGAAGGATGCCTTGACGATCGGTGATTTTTATACAGATATCCAATGACATTAGTCAATTGATTTTACGACACTTTTTGTAGCTTCTTTACGAGTACCATCAAAGCCGTCAATACCAGTTACTGTAGTATATCTAAGCACCAAACGTTTACCGGGATTAATGATCTTATAGGCCGCTTGACACATTAAAGTTGCCTCGTGAAAACCACATAAAATAAGTTTCAATTTTCCAGGATAAATATTAACATCGCCAATGGCAAAAATACCTGGAATATTGGTCTGATAATCCAATGAATTATTAACTTTAATTGCGTTTTTATCAATTTCAAGACCCCAATTTGAAATGGGTCCTAATTTTGGAGACAACCCAAATAAAGGAATAAAAGCATCTGTTTTAATATGTTTTTCTTGTTCATTCAAAACACTATATGAAATAGAATCTAATTTACTTTTACCATAGAGTCCTTTAACTTCAGCAGGCGTGATTAAATCAATATTTCCATTGTCTTTTAGCGCTTGAACTTTTTCTACTGAGTCCAAAGCCCCTCTAAATTCGGTTCTTCTGTGAATCAAAGTCACATTACTGGCAACCTCACTCAAAAAAATTGTCCAGTCTAAAGCTGAATCACCACCACCCGCAATAACAACTCTCTTATTGCGATAAACTTCTGGGTCTTTAATAATGTATGCAACACCGCGGTCTTCATAATCTGAAAGGTTTTTAATGGCCGGTTTTCGAGGTTCAAAACTTCCAAGTCCTCCTGCAATCGCTACAACAGGGGCGCTGTGTTTTGTTCCTTTGTTTGTAGTAACCACGAATGAACCATCTACTTGTTTTTCAATTGTCTCTGCCCGTTCACCAAGGGTGAAACCTGGTTCAAATTGTTTGGATTGTTCCAATAATTTTTTTGTTAAATCCCCAGCTAAAATTTCTGGGTAACCGGGGATGTCATAAATTGGCTTTTTAGGGTAAATTTCAGAACATTGACCTCCAGGTTCAGCCAATGCGTCAATGAGATGGCATTTGAGCTTAAGAAGTCCAGCTTCAAAGACAGCAAATAAACCCGTTGGCCCAGCGCCAATTATAAGAATGTCAGTCTTAATCATTTTTAAGCCTCAATATTTATAACAGACTGAATTTGAGGTGCATATTTTTTAATGGTCATTTCTACCCCAGACTTTAAAGTCATTTGATTGACCGTGCATGATGAGCATGCGCCAATAAGTTGGACTTTAACAATTTCACCATTTTCAATTCCAATGAGATTGATATTTCCTCCGTCATTTTGGAGAAAAGGTCGAATTTCATCCAGTGCTTTTTCAACATTTTTTTGAAGATTTTCTGAGCTCATAATCATTTTATTTATTTTTCACAGTACTACAACCTGCCATGGTTGTTATTTTTATAGCTTCTGTAGGTGGCAAGTCTTTATGTCGTTTAACAGTTTCTTTTACAATTTCTTGTGTTAGTGATTTAAAAGCCAACGCAGTTTGAGTCCCCTCTTGCAATGCTGCTGGTCTACCGTAATCCCCTGCCTCTCTTATGCTTTGAACAATAGGTATTTCCCCTAAAAAAGGAACCGCTAAATCCAGAGCTAAATGTTTTGCGCCTTCTTGCCCAAATATATAATATTTATTTTCAGGAAGTTCCTCAGGTACAAAATAGGCCATATTTTCTATGATTCCAAGAACAGGGACATTGATGTTCTCTTGTTGAAACATGGCTACGCCTTTTTTTGCATCCGAGAGCGCCACATTTTGGGGCGTACTCACAACCACAGCGCCTGTAATAGGCAGCGACTGCATGATACTCAAGTGGATGTCTCCCGTGCCAGGAGGCAAGTCGATAAGTAAAAAATCTAGAGGACCCCAAGCGGCATCAAATATCATTTGATTAAGAGCCTTGGATGCCATAGGGCCTCTCCAAATAACAGCTTGACTTGGTTTTGTAAAAAACCCTATAGATAAAATTTTAACACCATAACTTTCAACAGGTTTCATTTTTGAAGCGCCATCGACCTGAACTGCTAATGGTTTGTCAGAAACAACATCAAACATGATGGGAATGGAAGGACCATAAATATCGGCATCTAGGATTCCAACTTTGAAGCCCATGTTGGCTAAAGTAACTGCAATATTTGAGGTAATGGTAGATTTTCCCACGCCACCTTTTCCCGAAGCAATTGCAATGATATTTTGAATACCAGGAATGGGTTTACCCTTGATTTCATTTTTTGGCTGAACAGGGACATCAACTTTTACATTGATTTTAATCTTTGCTTTAGCGTATACCAAATCATGAATGGCTTTCATGATATTAACCTCAGTGCGTTTTCTGGCTTGAAGCGTTGGATTGGAAATACTGATATCAACAATAACTTCATCATTGAAAATAACAATATTTTTGACAGCCTTACTTTCAACCATATTTTTTTCTTCACCCGGAACGGTTATGGTTTCCAAAGCCCTTAAGATGTCTTTTTTTATGAATTTCAAAGCGTGAAATACAGATTTATTATTGGGTACAAATATACGCTTGATTTGCTAAAAAAACTAAAGTTCTTTTGAGGGATCCCAAAAAACAGTTTTAAAATTTTGAATTTGATTGTCTTTGACTTCAACACCCTCACTTTTAAGCAATTGTTCCATCATGTTAATGCCTTCAAAATGGTGTTTTCCTGTCAAAAATCCTTTGCGATTTACAACGCGATGAGCTGGTACATTTTTTCCGTGAGATGCAGTCATGGCATAGCCAACCATTCGAGCACTTTTTAAAGCCCCTAACTGTTTTGCGATAGCCCCATAACTAGTCACACGTCCAAATGGGATTTGACGTGCAATTTCGTAACAACGATCGAAAAAATTTAAGTTAACTGCCAAAGTGTCTGTAATCAAATTAAATTAACAAATGTAACAGTGGCAACGGCTAGGGTTATCAATGCAATGCAGTAATTAATGTTTTTTGGAGAGGTAATTTTATTATTTTTAATGCTGTCAAAGAACAAAACATAAATGTAAAGCGCAATAAAACTTCCCATGGCAGCCCCGGCGATATAAGCGCCAATACTGCTAGGGTCAAGTTGCAACCAACCAACTGACAGGAGTGATGTAACAACATAAGCTTGGAAAGGAATAGGGAAGATATTTAGTGCAGACATAAAAACCCCTTGAAAAAAACGACTTTTTTTACTTTTAATTCGAGCATCCACACTTACAGGAGATGCTTGTTTCTTTGCAGTTATAAAAAAATAAAAAGAAATTAATAAAAAAATTACGACTGCGACTCGCTTGAGAATACCTGTGACATCCGGATGTTGATTTAGATATTTTGCAAAAATTGTGGCAACATAAGTTTGTAGGCCTAC
>CAJWNW010000032.1 GCA_913044085.1 uncultured Flavobacteriaceae bacterium
CTTGAACCTTTGTGGGAAAATGCCATTGGTAAGGACTGGAAAAACACAATAGACAAAGCATTGCTTAAAGCTTTGTATAAAAAAATGTAATATCAAGATGTTATCAAAATTTATATATCATAAGTTACTTGGGTGGAAAGTCACAGGATTTAAGGATTTTCACCGTATCAAAAAAGTGGTCATAATTGCAGTTCCACACACAAGTTGGCATGACTTTTATATCGGCGTTTTATTGCGCTCAGTAATTGGAGTTAAAGCAAATTTTATTGGAAAAGAATCTCTTTTCAATCCACTAACGGGCTGGATATTTAGGGCTTTGGGTGGGGCTGCTGTGACCAGAAAAGGTAATGAAAGACAAGTGGATGGTATTGCAAGACTTTTTGAAAATAGAGATGTGTTTAGAATAGCCATTGCGCCAGAAGGCACGCGAAAGAAAGTTGAACAATGGAAAACAGGTTTTTACTATATTGCCAAAAAAGCAAATGTGCCCATAGTTATGTTTACATTAGATTTTAAAAATAAAGAAAATAGATTTTCCGAGCCCTTTTACCCAACGGATGATATCAAAGCGGATTTTAAGCTAATGCGTGGCTTTTTTCAAGGAGTCGTGGGTAAAATTCCAGAGTATTCTTAAAACTCTACCATAGAGTGGTAAACGCTTTGAACATCATCGTCTGCTTCAATTTTTTCCAATAATTTTTCGACATCTGCCATTTGTGCTTCCGTCAATGCTTTCGTAGTTTGAGGAATACGTTCAAAGCCTGAAGATAAAATTTCGATGTCACGATTTTCTAGCTCCGATTGAATGGCTCCAAAAGATTCAAATGGGGCATAAATCAACATGCCATCTTCATCTAAAAATACTTCTTCAGCACCATAGTCAATGAATTCCAACTCAATCTCTTCTGGGTCTAATCCCTCCGCATCGATTCTAAAATTACAACTGTGATCAAACATAAAAACAACTGAACCCGAAGTTCCTAAATTCCCGTCACATTTGTTAAAATAACTGCGAATATTTGCAACAGTTCTGGTATTATTATCAGTAGCAGTTTCTACCAAAATTGCAATCCCATGAGGTCCATAGCCTTCAAATAAAACTTCCTTAAAATCTCCTTGACTCTTATCACTGGCCCTTTTAATTGCACGTTCGATATTATCCTTGGGCATGTTTACGGATTTGGCATTCTGAATGACAGCACGCAATCTCGAATTGTTCTCAGGATCACCACCACCTTCTTTAACAGCCATAACAATATCTTTACCAATCCTTGTAAAAGCCTTACTCATTGCCGACCAACGTTTCATTTTTCTGGCTTTTCTAAATTCAAATGCTCTTCCCATGTTTGTCGTTTATTGAGTTACAAAAATATCAATGTCATTTAAAATGACAAAAAATCACAAATAATTAAGGCGTTTTAAAAAGCTCGCTCAAGACATCTTGACATTTAAACTGCAAATACTTTGGCAATGCATTGTATTTTGGCAATACAGCAAGGTAGCGTTCATCATTCGTAGTATAAACGAATTTATATTTAGCTGTTTTAATTCCCAAATACTCGCTTAAATCCTTGATAAAATCTTCGTGATGTACCAAGTCGGTGCTGCCACAGTGAAAAATACCATATTTATTTCTATTAACAATATAATGCAACTGTCGCGTCATTCTGTGTGCGGAACATACATTCATAACAAGGTTAGGAAATAATTCAATAGGGACCTCCAATTGATGTAGTTGTTTAATTTCCTGAATGCGATGAGATTTTAAGCCAAAAACCATTGGAAGTCTAAGAACAACCCATTGTCTTTTTGGGAGTTTCTGAAGCTGATGTTCAATCCGAATTTTCAGATGTCCGTAAATGCTGTTGCTAAGCCTTGTGTCATTTTCATAACTTGGATACTTGCTGTAAGCGTCAAAAACATTAGCGGAGGACAAAAATATAATTTTGATTTTTGACTGACCTTTTAAATATTCATAGATGTGACGATGGACTAAGACTTGTGCCGGAAATGGACCCTTGAGCGCTGAAATTATCAGAGATGGCTTTACAGATTCAATGAGACTGACGATATCATCCGATTCAAGACTGTATTTGTAGAAATGTTTATTGGATTTCAAGTTTTTACTATCGGTATGGTACGTCCCAAATGTTTTATAATATGGGGCTAATTCTTTATAAATGGAATGTCCTAAAAATCCACTAGCACCCAATATCAGAATACGGTGTTTTTTAGCTTTCATTTTTTCAGTTTAGGGTTTGTAAAAAGGGGTTTTAACAACAACGGCTGCAACAATTTTTTTTCGAATTTTAATACCAATTGGTGTTCCAACCGCAGTATGCTTAGTTTTTACATAGCCCATGCCGATTCCTTTCCCCAAAGAAGGCGACATGGTACCCGAGGTCACTTCTCCAATTGTCAATTCGTTGGTGTCAATAATTTCATAACCTTTTCTTGGAATACCTCGCTCGAGAAGCTCAAATCCTATCAATTTTTGTTTGACGCAATCTTTTGATTGTTTTTGAAGGTTTTCGGAATTTGTAAAGGTTTTTGAGAATTTTGTAATCCATCCCAAACCAGCTTCAATGGGGGAGGTGTTGTCGTCAATATCATTTCCATACAAGCAATAACCCATTTCAAGGCGTAATGTGTCACGTGCAGCTAATCCAATGGGTTTGATTCCAAATGAATTTCCAGCTTCAAAAATGGAATTCCAAATATGTTTTACATCTTTATTCTTACAATATATTTCAAATCCACCGCTGCCGGTATAACCTGTTGCAGAGATGATAACTCCATCAATACCTGCAAAATCTCCTACTTTAAAATGATAGAATTTTATGGCACTTAAATCCAAATTTGAAAGCGGCTGCATGGCCTGAACAGATACCGGGCCCTGAATTGCCAAAAGCGAATAGTCATCGCTTAGATTTTTCATTTTTACATTCTCTAGGTTTTTGGATTTTATCCAATTCCAATCTTTTTCAATATTACTCGCATTGACCACCATAAGATAGGCTGCTTCCTCAAGTCTGTAAACAATTAAATCATCGACAATACCACCACTAGAATTGGGAAAACAACTGTACTGTGCTTGTCCAATTGCCAAACGTGCAGCGTCGTTGGAACATACCGATTGCACAAGATCTAAGGCGTTTGGACCTTCGATTAAAAACTCTCCCATGTGGGAGACGTCAAAAACACCTATCGAATTTCTGACGGCAAGATGTTCTACATTAACACCATCGTATTGAACGGGCATTTCATAACCAGCGAAAGGAACCATCTTTGCGCCTAAAGCCTTGTGTATTTCGTGGAGGGCAGTTTGTTTCATAAGTATTAATAATAGATTGCTAATTTAAGTAAAATTAGAATCTATTTTATACTCATAGGGCTAATAAATTTGCTTTGAAATCTGCGTAGTTTACAATGGATTTGGCATTTTTTGGGCGCCCCATTACAGCTTTGATTTGAGGTGGTAATTCAATAACTTTAGGAATAAGGGGTTGAACGACATCTAAAAATTTTGTTGGATGTGCAGTTTCTAAAAAAACGGTGTGTACGTCTGGGTCTAATTTTAAATAGTGATGGCAGCCCAAATAGCCAACAGCGCCATGTGGGTCTGTAATATATCCGGTCGATTTATAAATGGAATCAATGGCTTCTCGAGTTTCTTCATCAGAAAACCGGTAACCCGATAAATTGGACTTGAGTGCCTGAAAATCATTGTTGTGAAGTGCTTGGATTCTAATAAAATTACTTGGATTGCCCACATCCATGGCATTGCTAATCGTTTGAACCGTTGCCAAAGGCGTATATTTTTTTGAAGACAAATAGCGTGTAACGACATCATTTTCATTATTTGAGGCTATAAAATGAGGGAAGGGGAATCCCAATTTTTGGGCCACCATCCCAGCACAAATATTTCCGAAGTTCCCGCTAGGTACAGAAAAAACTAAGGGTTTATTGTGTTGCTTGAGTTGTTTGTAGGCAAACATAAAGTAAAACATCTGCGGCAACCAACGTGCTACATTGATAGAATTCGCAGAAGTTAATTCTTTTTTTGTGGTTAAATCACTGTCTAAAAAAGCTTTTTTTACCATGTCCTGGCAATCGTCAAAAGTGCCTTCAACTTCAAAAGCTGTAATGTTTTGTCCTAGTGTTGTAAGTTGCTGTTCTTGTACATTACTAACCTTACCTCTAGGGTATAAAATAACAACTTTGACCCCTTTTACTCCTAAAAAACCGTTTGCAACGGCTCCTCCAGTATCTCCAGATGTTGCCACTAACACGGTTACTTCTTTGTTATTATTTTTATTAAAATATCCAAGACAGCGCGCCATAAATCGGGCGCCAACATCTTTGAAAGCCATGGTAGGCCCATGGAAAAGCTCAAGTGTTGAAATGTTATCTTCAATAGAAACAATAGGGAATTCAAAGTTTAGCGTTTCTTTAATTATGGTTTTTAGTTCTGATTCAGGAATTTCTGAACCAACAAACTGTTTTATGGCATGAAAAGCAATTTCTATATTTGATAATTGATTTAAATTCTCCAGAAAAGAAGTGTCTAAGGGTGTTATTTTTTCAGGAAAATAAAGTCCTTTATCTGGTGCTAATCCTTTTCGAACCGCTATTTCAAATGAGGTCTTTGGCGCTTTTTTATTTAGACTGTAGTATTGCATGAATTTTTAGGACAAAATTTTAATACCTTCTTTATTAATAATTGAAACATGGGTCTCAAAGTGAATATTGGTATTGGCCATAAACGCGCGTTGATTGGCTTCAACTTTTTTAGCATTTTCTAATCCCTTACATAAACTAAATATAGATGGGCCAGAGCCTGAAATTGAGCATCCCAATGCACCGTTTTCTAAACTTATTTTTCGTAAACTGTTAAAGTTTGGAATCAGTTTACTTCGGTGGGGTTCAATGACAACATCAATGAGAGATTTGCCCATAAGATTGTAATCCGAGGTGTGCAGTGCATGCACTAAACTACCCACATTAGACCATTGTGAAATAGCGTCTGTAAGGGTTATATATTCAGGCAGTACTGCTCTAGAGTCAGCAGTTTTAATTTCAATTTGAGGATGTACAATTACCGCATGTAATGCGTCGGGGGAGGGCAGTTGAATCACTTCTAAAGGATTGCTCTGTTTGACGAGCGTAAAACCGCCTAAAACAGCGGGCGCAATGTTATCTGCATGTTCACTCTTACTCGCAATTGCTTCGCCTTTCATGGCAAATTTTATAAGTTCAATTTTACTAAAAGGATTCCCCAGTAAATAATTCATTCCAAAGACACTGCCCACAGCACTAGCAGCGCTGCTTCCGATGCCACTTCCAGGCTTTATTTGTTTGTAAATTTCAATTTCAAATCCAAACTCAACATCCAGCACAGCATACATAGCAAGGGCAGATACACCGGCCACATTTTCATAAACATCATAGGGCAATTCAAAGCCTTCAATTTTGGTGATAAAAATGCCTTTTCGCTGTGTTTTCTTTACGACCATTTCATCTCCAACCTTGTCCAAGCAGAAGCCTAAGACGTCAAAACCACATCCAACATTGGCGACTGTAGCAGGTGAAAAAATTCTGATTGTTTCCATGTTTATATAGTTGATGCTCTAATGATGTCGGCAAAAAGTCCTGAAGCCGTCACCTCTGCGCCAGCGCCAGCGCCCTTTACAATTAAAGGTTGGTCTTTATAACGATTCGTATAAAACATGACAATATTATCTTTTCCTTCAAGGTTAAAAAATGGGTGGCCTTCTTCAATAGATTGCAGTCCAACTTTGGCTATCCCATCTTTAAATTCTGCTACATATTTTAACTGCGCATTGTCGTTTTTGGCGTCTTCATAAATTGCTTTAAAAACACTTTCTTGCGATTCTATAAATGTATAAAATTCTTTTACACTGTTTGCTTCCATTGCACCATTGGGCAGAAAAGAGCTGTTCTCAATGGCATCCATATCTATAGAAACCCCGGATTCTCTGGCTAAAATTAAAAGTTTTCTTGCGACATCCACACCACTTAAATCAATGCGTGGATCGGGTTCTGTATAGCCCTCTAACTGCGCTTGTTTTACAATATTCGCGAATTTATCATCTCCTTTATAATTGTTAAAAATAAAATTCAAACTTCCAGATAAAACAGCATAAATTGCTTGAATTTGATCCCCAGAAGCTACTAGATTATTAAGTGTGTCAATCACTGGAAGTCCAGCACCAACATTGGTTTCAAACAAGAATGGCGCATTGTATTTAATGGACAGTTGCTTTAATTCTTGGTAATAATCAAGAGTACCCGAACAGGCTATTTTATTACAAGCAATAACCGCAATACTTTCTTTTAAGTAATGCGCATATGTTTCTGCTATGCTTGCATTGGCGGTAACGTCTACAAAAACAGAGTTTCTAAGATTCATTTTTTTTGCGCTTTCAAAAAATTCTAATGAAGAAACGCAGGCGCCTGTTTCAAGTACATTGGACCACGAATTCAAATCTAAGCCATCCGAATTAAATGTCATTTTTTTAGAATTACAAATCCCAACGACTTTGAGCTTTAATTTGAGGTTATTTTTTACATAATCTTGTTGTTTTTGTATTTGACCTAACAAGGTGCTGCCAACATTTCCAACACCAGCAATAAATAAATTTAAATGTTTTGTTTCGACTTCAAAAAAAGTTTCATGGAGGCAGTTAAGCGCCTTTTTGACATCATTCTTAGAAATAACAGCCGTGATATTTCTTTCAGAAGCGCCTTGCGCAATTGCACGAATGTTTACATTGTTTTTTCCTAAGGTGCTAAACATTTTCCCGCTGATGCCTTGGTGGTTTTTCATTTTATCTCCAATAACAGCTACTATTGAAAGTTGAGACTCAGAAACTATAGGATCAATTTTTAAAAGTGATATTTCATTTTCAAATTCTTTATCAATGGCTTGTTTTGCGCGGATTGCATCGCTATCTGATACACCCACGCAAATAGAGTGTTCAGAGGAGGCTTGTGTTGTTATAATGATGTTGATTTTTTCATTGGCAAGGGTTTCAAACAAACGTTTTGAAAATCCTGGAATGCCTACCATTCCATTGCCTTGCAATGTCAATAATGAGATGTCATTGACATTGCTAATGCCCTTTATTGGATTGTTGGAATCATTGTTAAAGTTTTGTGTAATAAGCGTACCCGCTTCTTCTGGTTCTAAAGTATTTTTTATTAGAATGGGAATGTTTTTGTTTAATACAGGTAATACTGTTGGTGGGTATAAAACCTTTGCCCCGAAATGTGACAGCTCTACAGCTTCCAAATAGGATAATTTTGAAATAGGTTTGGCCTGTTTAACCAGTTTTGGATTGGTTGTGTACATACCACTCACATCGGTCCATATTTCCAAGGCTTCAACTTCCAGTGCTGCTGCTACAATGGCAGCTGTATAATCCGAACCACCACGGCCAAGGGTAGTCTTCTCTCCAAGTTCTGATTTTGATATAAAACCAGGTAAAATGGTAATCATCTTAGAATTATTATTAAAATAAGTTCTAATGTTGTCATTGGTTTCTTCAAATTGAACTGCAGCATTTGTGAAACTTGAATCAGTGACAATTAAATTTTGACTGTTTTTGAGCTGTACATTTAATTCTTGCTGTTGCATGTACTCAAAGATTAACAATGAAGAAATCAACTCTCCAAAGCTTAAAAGTTTGTCGTTAGTTTGAATGGACAATTCATTGACTAAATAAATTCCTTCTAACAATATTTCGAGCTCATTTAATTTTTCTAAAACTAGATCTTTTGTATTCTCTAATAAAAATCCAGAGAGCAAGCCATTCATGACTTCAATGTGTTGTTTTTTAATTTCATTAAAATCTGTCTTATAGTCCAATTTACCCTGTACTGCTTTATCGGAAGCCGCCATGAGTTTATCGGTAATGCCTCCAATTGCTGAAACCACGACTACAATAGCTGTGTTTTCAGCTTTTGCTTTGACAATTTGTGTTACTTTTTGGATGTTTTCTGAAGAACCGACTGAAGTTCCTCCAAATTTTAAAACTTTCATTGTTGATGAATTGATTAGAGATAGGTGTTGTTGAAACAACTTTAAAATATGACGACAATTATGATATAAAGCACCCCAAAGGGGTAATAACAATTGACACAGTCATAGTGGCTGTAATACCAAAAAAGGATAAGGTATTTAAGATGTTTTTAGATATTATCTCGTTGCGTAAATGCATAGCCTAAAATTAGATTCAAATCTATTGTTTTTAATGCATTAAAAAAACAAAACATGAAAAATTACGAATTATTAGCCTATAAAGAGAATCTCTTAAAATTTAATCAAAAATTAGTTTAAATTTTAAGATTAATTCAATGGATTTAATAATGGTACAACGAAATTATTGTGCAGGAAGCAGTTTTGTTCGCACCTCTCCAAAACCAATTCTTACCGTCTTATTTTTACAATAGCCGCGCAATATAACAGTGTCGTGGTCTTCGATATAATTGCGTTCCGTTCCATTGTCTAATTGAACAGGCCTTTCTCCCTTCCATGCCAACTCTAACATGGATCCATAAGAATCAGCTGTAGGGCCAGATATGGTCCCACTTCCCATCATATCCCCAGCATTCACAGGACAACCGTTGACCGTATGATGTGCCAATTGTTGGGCCATGTTCCAATACATGTATTTAAAATTTGAACGCGTTACAATGGTTTCCTTGAAATTTTCAGGTTGAATGGCAACTTCTAAATGGATATCAAAACTTTTAGAGCCTTTGAATTGTAAATAGGGCAGTGGTTCTGGGGATTGTTTTGGGGAGGCTACTCGAAAAGGTTCTAAAGCATCTAAGGTTACAATCCAAGGGGACACTGAAGAGGCAAAGTTTTTACCAAGAAATGGACCCAATGGGACATATTCCCAACGTTGAATATCACGCGCGCTCCAATCGTTAAAAAGCAGCAAGCCAAAAATATAAGATTCGGCACTCTCAATAGAAATGGTATCTCCAAGTTCATTGGCATCCGTTGTGATAAAAGCCATTTCTAGCTCAAAATCAACCGCTTTACTAGGTCCAAAAACGGGCGTTTCACAGGCCGGCGGAAGGGTTTGGCCCTTGGGACGTCTAATAGGCGTGTTAGAGGGAATTATAGAAGAACTGCGCCCGTGGTAGCCAACAGGTAAATGCAGCCAATTTGGCATCAATGCATTTTCTTTACCACGAAACATGGTTCCTACATTGGTAGCATGTTCCTTACTGGCATAAAAATCTGTATAATCTCCAATTTGAACCGGTAATTTCATTTCAATTTCATCCAATCTAAAAAGGACGGTGTTTTTATGTTGAATATTTGATTTGAGGCTTGGATTGTTGGCGTCAAATAGTTCTGCAATTCTATTTCTGACAGCCCGCCAAGTTTGACGGCCATCAGCAATAAAGTCATTTAAAGTGTCTTGTAGAAAAATATCTTCGGTTAATGGAATTCCATCAAAATAACCCAATTGGTGTAGCGCTCCAAGGTCAATAGCAGTGTCACCGATTCGCGTGCCAATGGTAATGATATCATCGCGTGTTAAAAAGACACCAAATGGAATGTTTTGAATTGGAAAATCGGAATGGGGGTCGACATGTAGCCAAGAAGCACGATCAGGGTTGTTAGCATAATTTGGCATGGTAATGAATGTTAATTAATTTTTAATAAATCTTTATTCAAATATATGTTTTTTAATGTATATGAGTGATGTTATACTTATTTTTGCAAAGTATAATCTATAACTTAAACCTATGCAACGCGACGCAGAAATTTTTGAACTCATACAAGCCGAAGAAAACCGTCAGCTCAACGGAATTGAACTTATTGCTTCTGAGAACTTTACAAGTGAACAAGTCATGGAGGCTACGGGATCTGTATTGACAAATAAATACGCTGAAGGTTATCCTGGAAAACGTTATTATGGCGGCTGCGAAGTGGTGGATCAAGTGGAACAAATTGCAATCGACCGTGCCAAAACCCTCTTTGGCGCTGCATGGGCCAATGTGCAACCGCATTCCGGCAGTCAGGCCAACACTGCAGTTTTTCACGCTTGTCTAAAGTTAGGTGATAAAATTCTAGGCTTTGATTTAGCCCATGGTGGGCACCTCACTCACGGCTCTCCAGTCAATTTTTCGGGGCGTTTATACAACCCTGTGTTCTATGGTGTTGAAAAAGAAACAGGAATGCTTAATTATGATAAAATTCAAGCTATTGCAACTGCAGAACAACCAAAGATGATTATTGCTGGGGCTTCGGCTTATTCCAGAGATATTGATTACAAGCGTTTTAGAGAAATTGCTGATAGTGTTGGTGCTCTTCTATTAGGCGATATTTCACATCCTTCAGGATTAATTTCAAAGGGGATTTTAAACGATCCACTTCCACATTGTCATGTGGTCACCACGACCACGCATAAAACCCTGCGTGGCCCTCGAGGTGGTCTTATCATGATGGGTAAAGATTTTGAAAATCCATTTGGTCTGACTTTTAAATCTGGAAAACCAAAAATGATGTCATCCCTTTTAGATTCTGCCATTTTTCCAGGAAATCAAGGGGGCCCTTTAGAACATGTAATTGCTGGGAAAGCTATTGCATTTGGAGAAGCACTAACGGATGATTTCATGCATTATATCCTACAAGTTAAAAAGAACGCAGATGCCATGGCCAAAGCGTTTGTGAAACGGGGTTATGATTTGATTTCAGGTGGAACAGATAACCACATGATGCTTATTGATTTGCGTAATAAAAATATTACAGGTAAAGATGCGGAAAAAGCCCTTGTCAAGGCAGACATCACGGTCAACAAAAACATGGTGCCATTTGACACCCAAAGTCCATTTGTGACTTCAGGTATTCGGGTTGGAACTCCAGCAATTACCACGCGTGGATTACTCGAGAGTGATATGGAAACCATTGTCGCTTTTATTGATGAAGTTATATCTAATTATGAGGACGAAGCGGTATTGGAATCCGTGGCCAAACGCGTCAATGCTATGATGGGACACAGACCACTATTTGCTTAAAAACTCTCTTTTAATTTTCGAATTCAATGGCATTGAGGGCTCCAAGATCTGCAGGTGAGGGGCGGGGTGAACCTTTTAAATCCGTACTCAAGTCTCCAGCATTGATTCCAGCGCTAGCAGCGGGTGAATCGAGGGGTATTCCCATCTTGTTAGCACTTGGGTCAAGAAAAGCAGGGTCTGCATTAATAATCATATTCTCGTAAAGCGTGGGGTCTTGAAAATTATAGTAAGGGCCGGTAAAAATATTATTGGAATCGCTAAAACGTAAAAGACAATTTTTAAAATTGATATCGAAACCAGCCTCAGAAATATTTTCCAATAGAAGCTCTGGATTATCATTGCCATAAATTATACAATTTGTAAAATTGGCACTAACCAAATCATTGGGAATTGTATTTTCATCTGCATCAATTGTAAAGTTATTTAACAAGAGGGCTGGGAGTTGACGAAAGCTATTGGTCCAGTAATTGGCGATTGTCGAATGAACAACATCATAGTTGCCCCCAGTGGCTGCAAAGGACGAAAATCCAGTATTATTAATGACTAAATTTTCCGCTTTAATGTTGGTGGCACGGCCTAATATTCCATAGAGGCTCGCATTGTAAATTTGAGTGTTGGTGATTAACAGTTTCGAAAGATCGTCTTGGTTTCCATCTGTTAAAATACCAACTTTGCTGTTTTTTATGGTGGTATGGTTGAATTTATTGTCTGTACTGCCACTATACAGCCAAATGGTTTCCCATTGCCCAGGAACTTCTGAAAAGCCAGGTTCTAATCGATGTCCTTCAAGAATGATTTCATTTTCCATGACTTCAGCATCCAGGCTTGGAAGCCCATTGGCATGAACAGAAGCGTTGTTGGTTACAAGCAGTCCAGAATTTGAATGAAAATGCAAACGCGCTCCGGCATCAATTGTGAGGGTTTGTCCATCTCCTACTGCCGCAAATCCATATATCACGTATGGTTTTTCATTGGTAAAGGTCAACTCATCGTTTTCTAAAAACCGCCCTTGAAGGTTGGTTGCATCGGAATTGCCATCGCCATCCACATCAAAGTTTAAAGTTTCAATGACTGTGGTCCCGCCTGAATCTGTAATTTGTTGTGGGTAGATAAAAACGGCATCTTTTACCAAAGTCACCAATTCGACTGTCTGCACATTGGTTTGACCAAATTCAATCGCATCTGTGTATAAATATTGTACATCATTGGATACTAAATCTTGAATATCAATGGTGGTTTCAATAAAAACATACATGCTGTCTTTGGCCAATAATTCAACATCCGTAAATTCATTTCCCGATAAGGGAATATCTCCTGTCATTCCATCTACATTTAAGCGGTAATTGGAGTTTGGACCGTTCTGAAGTTTGATTTTTGGAATCAAAATATTATCATCCGAAGTATTGTAAACTTTTAGGGTGTAAGTGCTGGAACCAATGTTGGTAAAAACGGTGTCTAAATATACGGTGTCTTTTGAAAAACGCAGGGCGCCTTCTGAAGCTGTGAAGTCGAAATCATTGCGACAAGAGCTCCAGAATAATAAAAAACAGAATGTTAGCAGGTAGAAGATAGACTGTTTCATAAATGCGTGTTGAGTTGTAAAAATATAATTTTTAATCGAAACGAATCGGATTAATTAAAAATGCTTAAAAGATTTTCAGGAATTCTTTTGGGACGTTTTGTTTTTGGATCGGTCATACACCATTTTGTTTTGCTTTTTACCAACAGTTTCCCTGTTTTAGCATTTAAAATTTCGACCTCTCTAACACTAATGACTCCTTCACATTTGGAAACATAGGTTTTTAGGTGCAATGCTTCATTGACAAAAGCGGGCGCCTTGTAATCGATTTCATGTCGCATGACTACCCAAACATTGTCTTGGCGCTGCTTTGGGCTGGAAACAGATTCCCAGTGGGCTCTTGCCAAGCCTTGTATCCATTGTAAATACTGGATGTTATTGACATGGTTTAAATGATCTATATCATCTTGAGTGACGGTTCGGGTGGTTTCAAAAACTTGCATTAATTGGCGGGAATGATTCGAACTTCAAATAGCTTATCCCAACGTTTGCCGGTGACAAACAGGGTTTTGGTATCTGGATTGTAGGCCATGCCATTTAAGACATCCAAACCAGGATGGTTGGTGACTTTGTTTTTTAAGTCTTTAAAATCCAATACGGCTTCAATGGCGCCATTGATTGGATTGATAATGGCGACCCCGTTCTTCTGGTAGCGGTTGGCATAAATTTTTCCTTCTACCCATTCAAGTTCATTTAAATTTGTCAATCTTCCTTTATTGGTATAGGCTTGTATAAAACGTTCTTCTTCTAAAGTTTCAGCATTTAAAATCCAAATGTTTTCTGAACCATCTGTTTTGTATAATTGCCGGCCATCATTGCATAATCCCCAGCCTTCTTTGCTTTGACCGTAATTAAAGCTGCCTAATGTTTCAAAAGTATTGACATCGTAAATCAGGCCTCGATCTTCTTTCCAAGTGAGTTGATAGATTTTATCGTTTAAAACGGTTAAACCTTCACCAAAATAGGATCTAGAGAGGTTGACATTTTTTAATATAGCATCATTTTTATAATCCAAGGCCCTGAGTTTTGATTCGCCATATTGGCCTGTACTTTCATACAAAACGCCTTTATAAAATTCCAATCCTTGGGTATAGGAAGTAATGTCGTGGGGGTAAGTGTTGAGTAATTCATAGCTGTAAAGCTTGGGGGTGCTGCCATTTACAACAATGACTTTTTGAAGTGCCACTTCTTTTTTACCACCGTAGAAGATTTCCGCTTTTATCATTTTTTCACCTAAACTGCTGTTCTGAAGCGAGAAAATATCCGTAACAGGGCTGTTGTTCATCACATAGTTCACAGAATCAATTTTCTTGTTGCTTGGGTTTGAAAGGGAGAGTTTTAGAGTGTCTGTATTGGAAATGACATTTTTATTGGCGTTGGTTTGTATTAAAAAGTGTTTAATAGGCTTTGAAGAATTTCCACAACCAGAGATAAAGGCAGCTACAATTATGATTTTCAATACTTTGTCCAAATGCATGCGTTTGTTTTTATTTTTGGCAATTTATTTATTTATGTTCACTAAAAAAAATCCTAAAAAGATTATTAAAACATTGTATCTTTGACCGAGGCAAGTTCTACACAACCAGCTCCTGTTGAATCCTCCAGGGCGGGAACGCAGCAAAGGTAAATGGTCGTAGCGGTGTGATGTAGGTCGCTTGCCTTTTTTTATGCCTTTTGGTTTTCTAAATCTTTCTATCTTTAACCTACCTATTACGATATCATGTCAAAAACAATATTTATTACCGGTGGCTCTTCAGGGATTGGAAAATGCATTGGAGAGTATTTAACCCAAAAGGGTTATGAGGTTTATGGCAGCAGCCGAAACCCTGAAAAATACAAGGATTCAAAATTTACACTTGTCGAATTAGACGTTACAAAACCAGACTCCATTCAAAAATGTGTGGAAAATCTATTGATAAAAACAGGCCATATTGATGTGCTCATCAACAATGCCGGTGCTGGCATTACAGGGCCTTTAGAAGAAATTCCAATGGAAATGGTGAAAACCAATTTTGAAACCAACTTGTTTGGGCCTATAGGAATGATCAATGCAGTCTTGCCCAGTATGCGTGCACAAAAGGCGGGACTTATCATCAATATCACTTCAATTGCTGGTTATATGGGCTTGCCATTTCGTGGGGTTTACAGTGCGAGTAAAGGGGCCCTGGAAATCATCACAGAGGCCTATCGTATTGAGTTAAAACCCTTTAATGTGCAGATGACCAACTTGGCGCCTGCGTCTTTTTCAACCAATATTGCGGCGGGGCGTTACCACGCGCCAGAAAATGATGATTCTCCTTATAAAGCCACCTATGGTAAAACCTTGAAATTACTCAACGGTCATGTGGATGCAGGGCAAGACCCTATAATTTTGGCTAAATTGGTGCACCGCATCATGCAAAGCAAACACCTAAAGATTCATTACAAAGCAGGGGCCTTTTTACAAAAGTTTTCGATTGTATTGAAACGCATTTTACCAGATGCTGTATACGAACGGCTTTTGATGTCTTTTTATAAGCTTTAGAAGAAAGCCGCTCAAGTTTTTAATAATTATTTGAATTGTAGCTTGTTATAGTTTTATAAAGTTTTATTTTTATAGCACAATTCTAAAAACCGATCAATCACATGAAATTTTTTATTGATACTGCAAACCTCGAACAAATTAAAGACGCTCAAGATCTTGGCGTTTTAGACGGTGTGACTACCAATCCATCCCTTATGGCTAAAGAAGGTATTATAGGGGCCGAAAACATTCTCCAACACTACAAAGACATCTGCGCAATTGTTGATGGCGATGTGTCTGCCGAAGTGATTGCCACGGATTTTGAAGGCATGGTGAAGGAAGGGGAGGCCCTGGCCGCCCTAAACCCGCAAATAGTAGTTAAACTGCCAATGATTAAAGCAGGGGTAAAGGCTTGTAAATATTTTAGCGACAAGGGCATTAAAACTAATGTAACGTTGGTTTTCTCTGTTGGTCAAGCCATTTTGGCTGCCAAGGCTGGGGCCAATTATGTATCTCCATTTATTGGACGTTTGGATGATATTTCGACGGACGGTTTAAATCTCATTGCCGAGATTCGCCATGTGTATGACAACTACGGCTATGAAACGGAAATTTTAGCGGCTTCTGTACGCCACACCATGCATGTCATTGACTGTGCTAAAATTGGTGCAGATGTAATGACTGGCCCATTGAGTTCTATTGAAGGCCTTTTAAAGCACCCGCTTACCGATATTGGTTTGGCTAAGTTTCTAGCAGATTTTAAAAAGGGCAATTAATAATCTTCATACTTCAAATAAAAAAAGCGCCCTAGTTATTAGGGCGTTTTATTTAGTTTGCACTAAACTATTGTTTTATATCTACCGTGTTGTATGCGGTTATTTTGTTAAGACATTAAACTTTTACTGATAAATGTAAGTAAAAATAAAACCTTTTTTAAATACAAATGTAATGAGGGTTACTATGACGTAATAAACAGTAGGGTTGTGTTCATAATCGGGACAACAGACACAACTGAGTTTTACTGCAATCGGCATTAGTGCAGTAAAGGATTCCAAAATAATCGCAGACCCCATTTGATG
>CAJWNW010000033.1 GCA_913044085.1 uncultured Flavobacteriaceae bacterium
AATTCGTTGTTGGTTCCATAGGTGATATCGGCATTGTAAGCCTTTTTTCTCTCTGCCGAATTGGGTTTGTAATAATCAATGCAATCAACACTCAAGCCATGAAATTGAAAAATCGGGGCCATCCACGCACTGTCTCTTTTAGCCAAATAATCATTGACTGTTACAAGGTGAACACCTTTACCTGTCAATGCGTTTAAATACACTGGAAGCGTCGCTACCAATGTTTTCCCTTCTCCAGTTTGCATTTCGGCAATTTTACCTTGGTGCATGGCGACTCCACCGATCAGCTGGACATCATAGTGAATCATGTCCCAAACAATGGGTTTTCCAGCAGCGTCCCATGAATTGGACCAGATGGCTTGGTCTCCATTGAATTTAACATAGTCTTTAGTACCTCCGATTTCTCGATCAAAAGCAGTGGCTGTCACAGGAATTTCAGTGTGCTCAACAAAACGCTTCGCAGTTTCTTTAACGACAGCAAACGCTTCGGGTAAAAGTTCGTCTAAGGTTGATTGTGTAGTTTCGTATATAGCATCATTCAAACCGTCAATTTCTTGATATATATCTTCTTTACGATCAATGTCTGTAATTGTATTAGCTTCTTCTTGAAGTGTGGAGATAAGGGTCTCATAATCTGCACAATCAGCTTTTATTTTAGCTTTAAAAGCAGTGGTTTTAGCTCTCAATTCGTCGTTTGAAAGCTCAGCCACAGAAGATTCAAATTGTTTGATTTTATTTACAACTGGTAAGATGGCTTTGACATCTTGTTTGGATTTATCTCCAACAAAAACTTTCAATACAGAGTTTAGTATACTCATTGTCAAATTTTATTAATTATCAATAGTAGTTTGGAAGGTCAAATATACGGCTTGTTCTTAATTTTTTGGGAGATTGAATCAAAAAAAAAGCCTCGTAAGAGACTTTTATTGTGTTTGTTTAATATTCATCTTCATTCCATAGATAATCCTCATCGGAAGGATAATCGGGCCAAATTTCTTGAATAGAATCGTATGATTCCCCTTCATCTTCTATTGCTTGCAGGTTTTCTACAACTTCAAGGGGGGAGCCTGTCCGGATCGAATAATCAATCAATTCATCTTTTGTTGCGGGCCATGGGGCATCACTTAAATAGGATGCCAATTCTAATGTCCAATACATATTAAATTGTATTTAAATATTTCTGCAAAAATAATTTTTTAGACGAAACAGCCAAGAAAAATAACAGTTATTTAATAAACAAATAAAACCAATTTAAAAAAGAGGATAAATTTTTGGTATGTTTTTAAAATTGTGATCAATTGTTTTTGGATGGTATCTACTTAATTTCCTAAGCATTTAAGTTTGCTTAAAATTTAATTATCATCATAAAATCACAACCATAAATCCTGTTAATTTTTATTATTTAAAATATTGATTTTCAATATTTTAAACAACTCTTCCTGCAGTTAATATATAGGTGTTTAAAAAGGGGTTATAACATAGGGTTAGCAATTTATAAAAATGGCCAATGATCGCCGAGGTGGTTTTTGGCACGCACTAAAATTTACATATTGTTGAAACGTCAACAGTGGTCTCAAATGTCAATAATATCAAACATTTTTTTGATTTTTTTCCTGGCTGAACCAATGGATTAGGAAGCCATATCGTGTCAATAGCGCAATCCAAAGTGGAATTATTGTATAGTTGAAAGCTTGCACTCCAGTCAAGCTGTGCAATAACATTAAGGATAAAAGTAAAATGAGAAATTTCAAATAGCCTATAAAACGTTTATTAAGCTTTTCTTTCAACACTGTTTTTAACATTAGCAAGTTGAAACCAAATGCCCATAAAAAGTTGTAATTATAAGCTGTTGCTGTATGGTCCGTTGCAAACCACAAAAATAAAATCAAGAGGCCAATGCTTCCAGTTGTAAAAAAAAGCAGCGCATCTATAAATTTATTTCTGGATTTTGATATCCAGTCTTTGTAAGTTATTCCAATGATGGTGATTGAAACAAGACCAAGGATTATAAGAGGGCTCCACCAAAAAGCGCTGGGGTTTGGTTTTTGAGTTTGGTTTAAAATTTCAGACCTAACAACTAATTTTGTGGTTTCGGGGTCGAACTTTGAATGCTTTAAAATTTCGTCAAGGTATTTTGGTAAAAAAAGTTGTTCCTCTACAGAAGCCGAACGATCAATAATTGAACCCAAAGCGACATCAATTCCCAAGCCTCCCCAAGTGTTTTGTGGCACATGTGAGCGAATGAGCTCTCTGAAAGTTAATGGTTCAAAATTCTCAAGTGGCAAAAATAAAATACTTTTATTGGAGGCATTGACAAGGATATCTTTTATTTTGGTTGCACAATTGTTGTAAAAGAAATCGTAGGAGTAGCTTTTGTTTTGAGGTTGAATGTTAGTTTGTAATGTTTCAAATAACTTTTGCTTTTCTTCAATTGTAAAGTCGATGATTTGGGCTGTTACCCGCCTTTGCTGTAGTTTGTAATTTGATATAAAATCTTCATAATAAGTCCATCCGATTTCATAGTCTAATTTTCCCTTGGCAAAATTTAAATAAAACCCCTCTGCTTGAAAATCATAACGGCCATAATCGAATACAAGATCAATATTCTGTAATGAATCCTTAATGCGTATGGCGCTGTGACCAAAAGCATCATTTAAGACAAAACCTGGTCCTATGGTAAGTACACTAACTTCCGATTTTTTAGACAATTGAAATTGTGCATTGGCCTGAAACAAAAAGAGGGCGCATGTTAGCGTCAGTAAATATGTTTTGAGTTGTATCATCTTCTAAAAATCCCTAAATCGATTTTAAGTGAAAAGACATTGGAATACAAAGCTACACTCTGGTCTCCAATGTCTGTGATGGCATAATCAATAGAAATACCATTGTACTTAAATCCAACCCCTAAATTAGGTTGAAATGTCAGTTTTTCACTGTTATCAAATTGTAATTCGTTTTGAAAATTACCAACACCACCTCTTAAATACACCATATCTATGTATCCAAATTCAAATCCAATCGCAGGATTGATGCTTACAAATGAAGTTGAAATTAAATCGTTGTTTTGCTCGAAACGGCATATCAGATCAATTTCAGCTTTGAGTGAGTAATCGTAATCAAAAGTAAAAGTTTTTGCGATTCCCAATTGAAGTTTGGGAAGCGTCAGTTCAGTCGCTTCTGGTTCTTCCTGGTTTTGACCAGGGATGGCATTTTGAATGTCTTGCAATCGGCCCTCGTCAAAAGTCCAGCTGTTAAAAGTGGTGGTAATATCCCGTGCCATCAATCCAAATTTCCAATCATTGGACTCAAATTGAATTCCAAGGTCCAGTCCAAAACCCCAAGAGCTGGCAAAATCTCCAATTATACGGCGGATGATTTTTGCATTTACACCATAATTTAATCCTGAAATCTGAAGTTTCCTTGCATAGGATAGGGTGAAACCATAATCGGCTGCCGAGAACAAGTTAATTCGGTCATAATTAACATTTCCTTGCTGATCAATTAATTGGGTGGTGTCTAGGATGTCATCCACACCAAATCGTATCATAGAGACCCCAATCACACTTCTGTCGTCTAAAGGCATTGCAAAGCCCACGTAATTATAATTGGCAATATTGGCAAAATAACTAGAATGCATCAAAGCCAATGCATGGTCTTTTACATGAACCAACCCCGCAGGGTTCCAATAGCCTGAATTGACATCATTGGTGGTGGCACTGACCGCACCACTCATACCCAAAGCTGCTGCATCTACACCAATGCTCATAAACTCATTTGAATATTTTCGCGTGGTTTGTGAGTTGATTGCCAATGAGAAGGTCAATAAAATGGGTAAAAAACAATATTTAAGATTCAAATTATAGGTGCCTTGTTTGATTTATAAACTCTAATTTTAAGCAGATATTGTTGTTATTTCGCTGCAAACAAAAATAGTTTATTATTTTTACTAAATAAATTTTATTCGTTTGAAAGCTTTCATTCCTAACCTCCTCACACTTCTCAATTTATTTTCTGGCGCAATTGCGGTTGTTTTTGCTGTAAAAGGGGCGTTGACAATGGCTGCCTTATTTGTTTTATTGGGAATCTTTTTCGATTTCTTTGACGGGTTTTTAGCAAGAAAACTAAAAGTAGAGTCTGCACTTGGGCTTCAACTGGATTCTTTGGCCGACATGGTTACCAGTGGTCTGGTTCCAGGGCTGATCATGTTCCAGTTAATATCTCTATCAATGACAGGGTCAGAACGCTATATGGATTTACTGCCATATATGGGCTTGCTCATTACTCTTGGATCGGCATACCGTTTGGCAAATTTTAATATTTCAACCGACCAAAAAAATCATTTTGTAGGATTGCCCACCCCAGCAAATGCGCTGCTCGTATTGAGCTTTCCTTTGATTTTGGAATATCAAAACAATGAAGCCTTTAATTCTATTATTTTAAACACTTGGTTTTTATTGACACTTACTTTAATCAGTACATTTTTGTTAAATGCACCTGTTAAACTCTTGGCCTTGAAATTTAAAACTTGGAAATTTTCTGACAATATTGAAAAATACATTCTTTTAACTTTGTCCTTAATTTTTTTGATAGTCTTTAAGTTTTTTGGGATATCTCTTATCATTTTTTCTTATTTATTACTATCTCTTGTAAAACCTCCAAACGATGCTTGAAAATATTTTTACCCTGTTGATGCTTGTACTGCTTCAAGCTGTTCTTGGATTTGATAATTTACTCTATATTTCATTGGAAAGTAAAAAAGCAGATGTAACCCGTCAATCCTTTGTGCGAAAAACTGGTATTGGTCTGGCAATTATTTTTAGAATAATTCTGTTGTTTGCTTTGGTAAAACTAATTGGTTATTTTCAGGAACCGATCTTACACATTCCTTTTGAAGATGTGGTGGAAGGTCATTTCAATATCCACAGCCTAATTGTGCTAACGGGAGGGGTTTTTATTCTTTTTACTGCCATGAAAGAAATTTGGCACATGGTCAGTTTTAAAAATTTCACGGTCAATGATAGTGTATCCAATCACAGTGTTTCAAAAGTTATTGGTATGATTGTAGTCATGAATGTTGTTTTTTCTTTTGATTCTATTCTCAGTGCCATGGCTCTTACAGATATTTTTTGGATCATGGCAGTCGCTATTGTTATTAGTGGGCTATTAATGATTTGGCTGGCAGAAAAAGTAACGGCTTTTTTAACAAAAAATAGAATGTATGAGGTTTTGGGATTGTTTATTTTATTCATTGTAGGCATTATGCTATTGACCGAGGGGGGGCATTTGGCACACCTGAAGCTATTTGGAGAAGAGATTGTGCCAATGAGTAAAACCACTTTTTACTTTATCATTGCAATTTTAGTTTTAATTGATATTGTTCAAGGAAGGTATCAGAAAAAAATAATGAAGTCCCAAGAAGGAAAAGCTTAATGTTTCTTAAAACTCTAACTTCTTTTTCCGAAGTTCAAAGTTCTTTCCCAAATAAACTTTTCGAACCATTTCATCGCTTGCAAGCATTTCCGGTTTTCCAGCTTTCAGAATGCTGCCCTCAAACATCAAATAAGTACGGTCTGTAATGGCAAGCGTTTCTTGTACGTTGTGATCTGTAATGAGAATTCCGATATTCTTTTGGGTGAGACGCGCTACAATGCGCTGTATGTCTTCAACGGCCACAGGATCCACACCTGCAAAGGGCTCATCAAGAAGGATAAAACTAGGGTCTGTCGCCAATGCACGCGCTATTTCTGTACGCCTTCTTTCTCCTCCAGAAAGGAGATCTCCTCTGTTTTTACGGATGTGGCCTAAGCCAAATTCTTCAATAAGTGATTCCATTTTGTCCTGTTGTTCTTTTTTAGACAGTTTGGTCATTTGTAAGACACTAAGGATGTTATCCTCAATAGACAGTTTTCTAAACACCGAAGCTTCCTGCGCTAGATATCCAATGCCACTTTGAGCGCGCTTGTACATTGGGAATTTGGTAATTTCTTTATCATCTAAAAAGATGGCGCCACCATTGGGTTTAATCAAACCAACAGTCATGTAAAAAGAGGTGGTTTTTCCTGCACCATTGGGACCTAAAAGCCCTACAATTTCTCCTTGTTTGACCTCGAATGAAACGTCTTTAACAACTTTTCTTCCACTGTATGATTTCATTAAATTTTGGACGCTTAATTTCATGGTTTTATTTTAATATTAAACATAATTAGTTGCATTATGGGGTTTTAGATTTTTGCTTTTGCCTCTTAAGGACTATTCTTGAAATTAAAATACTAACTTGATATAAAATAACTACTGGAATGGCAACAATAATTTGGCTGGCAACATCTGGTGGTGTTATAACAGCCGCAATGATCAATACAATGACAAGGGCGTATTTTCGATTTCGCTTCAAAAACTCAGGGGTGACCAATCCAACTTTCGTTAGATAGAATATGATAATGGGCAGTTCAAAGATAAACCCAGAGGCTAATACTGATGCCCTGACTAAACCAATATAAGAGTTCAGGTCAAAATCATTATGAACTTGATTGGCAACACTGTAAGTTCCTAGAAAGTTTATAGACAATGGACAAACCACAAAATATCCAAATAAGACACCAATAAAAAATAAAAGGGAAGAAACAACAATAAAACCCCTTGAATTTTTTCTTTCGCTGGCATACAATCCAGGGCTGATAAATTTCCAAAATTCATGCAACACATAAGGGAATGCAATAACAAAGCCAAATGTAATGGAGGTCCAAATGTGCGCCGAAAACTGACCAGCCATCGTTCTACTTTGAATTTCAAATTCAAAAGCAGTATTACAAAAACTATCAAAGCCCAAGAGACTGGAAGCTCTACAGAGTAAATCGTAGGTAAAAAAATCTGATTTTGTAGGACCAAAAATCAAGGTATCAAATAATATATCTTTTCCAATAAATGCGATTAAAGCAGCGCTGACGATAGCGATTGTAGCCCGTATGATATGCCATCTTAATTCCTCAAGATGATCAATGAAAGACATTTCTTTTTCTTGCTGCATTGTCAAATAATTCCTTCTTTGATTAAATCGTGGATGTGGATGACACCTAAATATTTTTTGTCTTTCAAAACAAGAAGTTGTGAGATTTCGTGAGCTTCCATTAAAGTTCTAGCGTCTGCTGCTAAAGCGTTGCAGTCCATAGTTTTTGGATTTTCAGACATAATATCAGAAGCACACAAGCTTGAAAAATCATTTGTTTTAGAAAGCATTCTTCTCAAATCCCCATCTGTTATAACGCCTAAAATAGTACCATTTTCAACCACTGCTGTGACGCCTAAGCGTTTTTTAGAGATTTCTACAATAACATCTTTTACTGAAGTATTGGGGCTTACCAAAGGCTTTTCGTTCTGATCAGAGATTTCTTTAATGGTTAAAAAGAGTTTTTTTCCAAGCGTACCACCGGGGTGAAATTTTGCGAAATCATCTTTTGTAAATTTACGAATTTCAAGTAAACAAACCGCCAGAGCATCTCCAATAACAAGTTGCGCTGTGGTGCTTGTGGTGGGGGCTAGATTGTTTGGGCATACCTCTTTATCGACATGAGAATTAAAGATATAATCGGCATGATTGCCAAGAAATGAATCGGGGTTTCCTGTGATGGCAATAAGAGTATTTTCAGTACGCTTAAACAGTGGTACCAAAACTTTTATTTCAGGAGTATTACCACTTTTTGAGATACAAATTACTACATCATCTTTTTGAACAAGTCCAAGGTCCCCGTGTGTCGCATCTGCCGCATGCATAAATATTGAGGGTGTTCCTGTTGAGTTGAGTGTAGCGACGATTTTATTTGCGATAATCGCACTTTTACCAACACCTGTTATGATAACGCGACCTTTGGAATTGTAAATCAATTCTACGGCCTCAGTAAAGCTGTCATCAATGTAGGTTGCCATTTTAGTCAACGCTTCACTCTGTGCAATAATTGTTTTTTTTGCTAAATCTTGAACAGAAGTTTTAGTTCTTAATTCTTTCATAATTAATTGTGTACCAATGTAAATATACTTATCTTAGAACTGGTTTACAAAAAAACAAAAAATTAGCGTTATTATTTAATTTATTTCCCTTTAAATAGCATGTATAATAAATATTTAGTTTCTGCAGAAATCTTGAATTTCAATGGAAATTTTGTCTAAAAGTTTACACAAATCATTAAAATATTATTTTGGATTTGACGGATTTAAAGGGCTTCAAGAATCTGTAGTAACCAGTATACTATCTAAAAAAGACACCTTTGCTGTCATGCCAACGGGTGGTGGAAAATCCCTTTGTTATCAATTACCTGCTTTGATGCAAGATGGTACAGCAATTGTGGTGTCACCGCTTATTGCTTTAATGAAAAATCAGGTTGATGCTATTCGGGGTATTTCAGAAAATGAAGGCATCGCACATGTTTTAAACTCCTCTTTAAATAAAAGTGAAATCAATCAGGTTAAAGAAGACATCAAGCGCGGTATAACAAAACTGTTATATGTAGCTCCTGAATCTTTGTCAAAAGGAGATAATATTGACTTTTTAAAGCAGCAAACCATCTCTTTTATGGCTGTGGATGAGGCACATTGCATCAGTGAGTGGGGGCATGATTTTAGACCTGAATACAGGAATTTAAAAAAAATTATATCACAAATTGGCGATGGCATTCCAATTATAGGTCTTACGGCCACTGCCACAACCAAAGTTCAAGAAGATATTCTTAAAAACCTTGGAATGTCTGACCCCAACACTTTTAAGGCTTCATTTAACAGACCTAATTTATATTATGAAATCCTTCCAAAAACCAGCCAGGTCGATAATGACATCATTCGATTTGTGAAAAAAAACGAAGGAAAATCAGGAATTATTTATTGTTTAAGCAGAAAACGTGTTGAGTCCTTGGCTCAAATTCTTCAAGTCAATGGCATTAAGGCCGTACCTTACCATGCTGGACTGGATTCAAAGACACGTTCCCAGCATCAAGATATGTTTTTAATGGAAGACATTGATGTGGTTGTAGCTACTATAGCTTTTGGAATGGGTATTGACAAACCGGATGTTCGTTTTGTAATTCATCACGACATGCCAAAAAGCATCGAAAGTTATTACCAAGAGACAGGCCGTGCAGGTCGTGATGGGGGTGAGGGCCACTGTTTGGCCTATTATGCCTATAAAGACATTGAAAAGTTGGAAAAATTCATGTCTGGTAAACCTGTTGCTGAGCAAGAAATTGGATTTGCGTTATTGCAAGAAGTTGTGGCGCTTGCCGAAACATCTGTATCAAGAAGAAAATTTATTCTACATTACTTTGGAGAACAATTTGACAATGCGACTGGTGCTGGCGGAGATATGGACGACAATGTTAGAAATCCGAAAGCTGAAATTGAGGCTATGGATGCTGTTAAAACCCTATTGTCTATTGTTTCCCTAACCAAAGAGAAATACAAAATTAAAGACCTTGTAAAAGTCATTGTTGGTGAAGAAAATGCATTGATCAATTCTCATAAAACTAACACCCAACCGTTTTTTGGAGACGGTAAAGATAAAAATACAGCCTTTTGGACTGCTTTGGTGCGACAAGCTTTGGTAAAGGGCTTAATTCGCAAAGAAATTGAATCCTATGGGCTTGTAAAAATGACAGCCACAGGAAAAGAATTTTTGGACCATCCAAAATCTTTTTTGATGACAGAAGATCATAATTACGACGATTCAGAATTAGCATCTTCTTATGTTGCGCCAAAATCACAGGCCGACGAAACATTGCTAAGGATGCTAAAAGACTTGCGTAAATCCAACGCCAACAGTTTGAAGGTTCCTCCTTTTGCTATATTTCAAGATGCATCTTTAGAAGATATGGCACTAAAATATCCCATCAGTATTGAGGAATTACAAAATATTCACGGTGTTGGGGAAGGCAAGGCCAGACGTTATGGTCATGATTTTATTGACTTAATAAATAAGTATGTTGAAGATAATGATGTGGTTCGTGTAGACGATTTAATCATCAAATCAACAGGTTCTAACTCTTCATTAAAACTCTTTATCATCCAAAGTGTAGATCGAAAACTTCCCTTAAATGATATTGCCGATGCCAAGGGAATGGACATTCCGGATTTTATCAAGGAATTAGAATCTATTGTTTTTTCGGGCACTAAGCTCAACATCAATTATTGGATCGATGAAATTTTTGATGAGGATCAGCAAGAAGAAATTCACGATTATTTTATGGAATCAGATTCCGATGCAATTGAAGCTGCTGTCGAAGAATTTGATGGGGATTATGACGATGAAGAGTTGAGGCTTTATCGTATTAAGTTTATGAGTGAAGTCGCAAATTAATTTAAAATTTAATTAAGCGCATTCCTTTTTTCTATAAATCATTCATACATTTGTGCTTCAAAAAAATTCACCATAATGGAAAACGGACTCTACGCAAAGTTTATTACATCTAAAGGAGATATACTACTTGAATTAGAATATAAAAAAACCCCAGGAACGGTAGGTAATTTTGTAGCACTGGCCCAAGGAAATCTCGAAAATTCTATTAAAAAACAAGGCGATCCATATTACAATGGCCTTAAGTTCCACAGAGTCATCCCCGACTTTATGATTCAGGGCGGGTGTCCGCAAGGGACTGGAACAGGCAATCCTGGGTATCAATTTGATGATGAATTTCATCCAGATTTAAAACATGATGTTCCCGGAATTTTATCTATGGCCAATGCTGGACCCGGCACCAATGGCAGTCAGTTTTTTATCACACATATCCCAACACCATGGCTAGATGGTAAGCATACCGTTTTTGGAAAAACAATTGAAGGGCAATCTGTGGTAGATGCCATCGCACAAGGTGATACCATTGAAGCTTTAGAAATTATTGCAAATGGAGAAGATGCCAAAGCATTCCATGCTGTAGAAGCTTTTAGAACCTTTGAAGGGGCTCGTGAAAAACGCATAGCTGAGGAAAAAGCAGCCGTTAAAGCTGAGTTAGATAAGCTTGGTAAAGGCTTTGAATCTACCGAAAGTGGCTTGCGTTACCAAATTCTTCAAAAAGGAGATGGGGAGAAAGCCCAAAAAAATAAAACTGTAGCTGTTCACTACAAAGGGCAATTGGCAGATGGTACGGTGTTTGATTCCTCTTACAAAAGAAATCAACCAATTGAGTTTATCTTGGGTATGGGCCAAGTGATTCCTGGTTGGGATGAAGGCGTTTCGCTTTTAAATGTTGGAGATAAAGCGCGCTTTGTCATTCCCAGTGCTTTGGCTTATGGCAGTCGCGGTGCAGGGGGTGTGATTCCTCCGAATGCAAATCTTATTTTTGATGTTGAGTTAATGGCTGTAAAATCATAGTTTCACGACTCAATATTTCGAAACAAATTTGTTCATAAAGTACTTATTTTTTTCTCTTAAGTTTCAATAGTTATTTGTAGATTTGTTTGCGTCTAAAAAGCGCATAATGACTCAACAAAACACGAAATACATCTTTGTCACTGGAGGTGTGAGTTCCTCCTTAGGTAAAGGCATTATTGCGGCTTCTTTAGCCAAACTCCTTCAAGCACAAGGTTATCGTGTGACCATCCAAAAATTAGACCCCTATATCAATATTGACCCAGGTACGCTAAATCCTTACGAGCACGGGGAATGTTACGTGACTGATGATGGCGCGGAAACTGATTTGGACTTGGGACATTACGAACGTTTTTTAAATGTACCTACCTCACAAGCCAATAATATAACCACCGGCCGTATTTATCAAAGTGTTATTGATAAAGAACGCCGCGGTGAATTTTTAGGGAAAACCGTTCAGGTCATTCCACATATTACAGATGAAATTAAAGAACGTGTTAAGTTGTTGGGCGATAAGGGAGATTACGATATTGTGATTACAGAAATTGGAGGCACAGTCGGTGATATTGAATCCTTGCCTTATATTGAATCTGTACGTCAATTAAAGTGGGAGATGGGTAACAACAACGCTTTGGTAGTTCATCTCACACTTATTCCTTATTTGTCCGCTGCAGGTGAATTAAAAACAAAACCCACACAACACAGTGTAAAAACATTAATGGAAAGTGGTGTTCAAGCCGATATTTTGGTTTGTCGTACAGAGCATGAGCTTGGATCATCTATTCGTACCAAATTAGCGCGTTTTTGTAATGTTAAAGAAAATTGTGTCATTCAGTCTATTGATGCTTCCACAATTTACGACGTACCAAATTTAATCCTTGAAGAGGGATTGGATAAAGTGGTTTTGGACCAGTTACAGCTCAAGCGTCACCAACCGGATTTAGAATTTTGGAATACGTTTTTAGAAAAACACAAAAATCCAGTACACGAAATAAACATTGGTTTAATTGGAAAATATGTAGAACTCCAAGACTCCTACAAGTCTATATTGGAAGCATTTATACATGCGGGCGCCGCAAACGAAGTAAAGGTAAATGTTAAATCTATTCATTCAGAACATATAGACCTTTCCAACACCAAAGAACTGCTGTCTAATTTAGATGGTGTTTTAGTCGCACCAGGTTTTGGAGAGCGTGGCATTGAAGGGAAAATTGAGGCCATCCGCTATGTTAGAGAACACAAAATTCCTTTTTTTGGGATTTGTTTGGGCATGCAAATGGCCGTCATAGAGTTTTCTAGAAATGTTGTCGGTCTAAAAGGCGCTAATTCTTCAGAAATGGATGCAGACTGCCCATACCACGTCATTGATTTAATGGAAGATCAAAAACAAGTTGAAAACAAAGGCGGTACCATGCGCTTAGGCGCCTGGGACTGCATTCTTTTAGAAGGTTCTGCGGCCCATTCCGTATATAAGAAAAAAACGATCAGCGAACGCCATAGGCACCGATATGAATTCAATGAAAATTACAAAACACAAATTGAATCCAATGGAATGATTGCTACTGGAGTCAATCCAGATACTGGTTTGGTTGAGATTGTTGAAATTGAAGATCACCCCTGGTTTGTTGGTGTACAATACCACCCCGAGTATAAAAGTACTGTAGCCAATCCGCATCCTCTGTTTAAGGCCTTTATAAAAGCATCCCTTGATTATCAGAAAAATAACTAAAAAAAAATATCATAAATTTGGGCTGTTATAAAACCCATTGCGTTTTAAGATATGGAAGAGAAAAAAAATGATTTAAGTTCACTCATAGGTTTTGCCTTGATAGGAGCCATTTTGTTGTATATGATGTATCAAAACCAACCAACTCCAGATGAATTGGCAGTGGAACAGCAATCTAAACAAGTACAAATAGACAACCAAAGTACTGAGGATTCAGCTTTAAAAATACAGCAAAGTCCAGCAGCAATTTTGGCTCAGGAAAAAGCAAAATTAGGTGAATTTGGCTATTCACTGGATTTAGATTCGGACAAAGACCGTTTTACGACTTTGGAAAACGAGGTTTTATCAATTAAAATCAACAACAAAGGTGGGATGGTTTCAGAGGTCAAACTCAAGGCTTTTGTCAACCACGATTCTGTCCCAGTTTATCTGGTTAAAGATGGTAATTCTCAATTCAATTTAAATTTCTCAACTTCTGATAACCGAAGTTTTAATACAACAGATTTGTATTTTGAACCTTCGCTTTCCCTTGAAGAAAACGCTCAAGTTTTGTCAATGAAGCTAAAAGTTTCAGAACGCCAATTTTTGGAATATAAATACAGCCTCAACACAGATGATGACTATATGCTTGGCTTTTCGATACAATCTCAAGGTTTGTCAAAAGTTTTTGACATCAGACAGCCAGCTCAATTTGAATGGGACTTAAAAGCTTTGCGACACGATCAAAGTATTTCATTTGAGAACCGTTACACCCGATTGACCTATGAGCACGATGGTGAAAAAATTAATAAACTTTCTCAGTCTGGCGACGACGATGAAACTGTTGAAGATGTTTCATGGCTATCGTATCGTCAACACTTTTTTAGCTCTATTTTGGTGCCTGAGATTCCTATAAAGAGTACTGAAATACGTTCATTTGACTTGGTTGATGATGAAACTGTAGACACCCTTTTCACAAAAAAATACAGCACTAAATTTGCGATGTCTTACAGAGATGGTGAGCTTCAACAAGATTTGAATCTTTATTTTGGACCAACCTATTCAAAAACATTAAAAAAATACGACCGAAATCTTGAAAACAGCATTCCATTTGGCTGGGGTATTTTTGGTTGGATCAACAAATCTATTTTTAGCCCACTGTATGCATGGCTCAGCAGTTTTTTATCTTACGGGATTGCGATAATTGTGATGACAATTATGGTTAAAATATTGTTGTCATTTGTACAGTACAAGCAATTTTTGTCACAAGCAAAAATGAAAATCTTAAAACCTGAATTGGATGCATTAAGAGAAAAGTATAAAGGCAATAAAGCCAAAGCACAGCGGGAAACAATGGCACTTCAAAACAAGGCCGGTGCAAGTCCTTTAAGTGGGTGTTTACCAGGGATATTACAGATTCCAGTTTTTTACTCTTTATTTATGTTTTTTCCAATTGCCTTTGAGCTGCGACAAAAACCATTTTTATGGGTCAAGGATTTAAGTTCTTATGATACCATTGTCGATTTGCCTTTTAGCATTCCATTTTACGGTGATCACATCAGTTTATTCCCCATTTTGGCATCCATTGCTATTTTCTTTTATATGAAAATGACCACAGGTCAGAACATGGCCATGCAACCAACACAAGAGGGCATGCCAGATATGGCCAAAATGATGAAATACATGATTTATTTTTCACCATTATTGATGCTGTTCTTTTTTAATCAATACGCATCTGGTTTAAGTCTTTATTATTTTGTTTCTAATCTGATAAGCATTGGAATTATGTTGGTCATCAAAAACTACATTATTGATGAAGATAAAGTGTTGGCTAAAATACAAGTCAACAAAGCCAAGCCAAAGAAACAGAACCGCTTTCAACGTAAGATGGCTGAAATTATGGAACAGGCTGAAAAACAAAAAGCAATGCAGGAAAGGCGTAGAAAATAGCAACATTTCTAAAAGGTTGCCAATTGGCAACCTTTTTTGTTTTTAAAATCTCACAACAATAATTATTAAATTTGCAACATGAAAAAAGTAGTCGTAGGTCTTTCAGGAGGCGTTGATTCAAGTGTTGCAGCCTTTTTATTGAAAAAACAAGGATATCACGTCATAGGATTGTTTATGAAAAACTGGCACGATGACACAGTTACAATATCTGACGAATGCCCATGGTTAGATGATAGTAACGATGCCATGCTTGTGGCGCAAAGCTTGGATATTCCATTTCAAACCGTTGATTTAAGTAAGGAATACAAGGTACGCATTGTAGATTATATGTTTGACGAATACAAGCGGGGACGTACACCCAACCCAGATATTTTATGTAATCGTGAGATTAAATTTGATGTATTTTTAAAAATTGCTCTATCACTAGGCGCTGATTTTGTTGCTACGGGACATTATTGTCGCAAAAGTGTTTCATATACAGAAGAAAACGCTCCCATTTATTCATTGCGCTCGGGACTAGATACAAAGAAAGACCAATCTTATTTTTTATGCCAATTATCTCAAGCGCAACTCGCTAAAACCCTTTTTCCAATTGGTGAATTACAAAAATCTGAAGTCAGAGCTATGGCCTCTAAATTAAAACTTTTAACCGCTAATAAAAAAGACTCTCAAGGCCTTTGTTTTATTGGAAAGGTGAGGTTGCCAGACTTTTTACAACAACGGTTAAAACCAAAAAAAGGGAAGATTATTCAAATTCCTTCAGATTTTGAAATTTACCACAACCCATTGCCAATATTTGAATCCAAAACAGATGCCCTGTTACATAAAAGTCAACCCATTGTTTATAATAGTGAAGATGGCGCCGTTGTTGGTACCCACCAAGGAGCCCATTTTTTCACTAAGGGTCAACGTAAAGGGTTGGCAGTAGGAGGAACCAAAGCGCCACTTTTTGTAA
>CAJWNW010000034.1 GCA_913044085.1 uncultured Flavobacteriaceae bacterium
TTTATCTATTTTTTGCAATTTTGGAGGTTCATCTGATTCTAACTTTTTGGAATTATTTTTGGTATTAATACAGTGAATGTCCGCAGATACAAAATCTCAAACAAATTTAGAAGAATGGTTTAATACCGTTTCCCATGGCATCACAGCCGCAGTTGCTGTTGGGGGTTTGGTTGTCTTGATCGTTTTTGGAGTACAAAGCAATAAAGACTGGAGTTTGTTTAGTGCGTTAGTATATGGTAGCAGCTTGGTTTTACTTTACACGTTTTCAGCTCTTTATCACGGTCTTAGGAATAAAAAAGCAAAACATTTGTTTAACATCCTTGACCATTGTGGGATTTATCTGCTCATTGCTGGAACCTATACGCCCGTAATTTTAATCAGTATTGGCGGCCTTACTGGATGGGTGTTTTTTGGAATACAATGGGGTATGGCACTTTGTGGAATTCTACTAAAGATTTTTTACACAGGTAAATACAACCTCATATCGACCTTGATATATGCTTTTATGGGATGGATCATAGCATTTAAAATTGAATTGGTAAAAGCAGTCTTAGAGCCCCCTGCCTACTGGTTATTACTATCAGGCGGAATCGCCTACAGCGTAGGCATCTTTTTTTACCTTTTGGATTACCGAATGAAATTGGCACATTTTATCTGGCATCTTCTCGTAATGGCAGGCAGTATTTTGCACTTCATTATGATTGCTAGATACATTATTTCTTAAATTAAAGGATATATTTTTAAATTCCTAAACGTTTAAAAATTCTTTAAAAAGTCCCAAATATCCGTAAATAATTGGGGGTCACCCCAGTGCAAATTGTGTGCACCGTCTTCAATGCGTAAATAACGTATTTCTTTCCCTTCAGTACAATTAGAAAATATGTAAAGTGAATCGGGTCCTATATTTTGTAGTTGATAATCATCACATTTAAAGGCGGCGGCCCATTGTTCTGCACTTTCAAGCGCCTCTAAAAAAACATAACCAAGTTTTGGACCACCCTCAATGGGGATGATGGTATCTGCAGCACCATTGACTTGAAATACAGCTGTCGGGTTTGTATTGAAATTAGGCAATCCTGAAGTGGTCAGTTGCGCAACAATGGTTGAAACAGCATTAAAATGTGAGGTCTCTAAAGCCAATTTGTTGGTCATTCCTGAACCGTTTGAAGTTCCCATAGCGTAAACACGTTCAAAATCAAGATTTTTATAGTCTTGCAAAGCTACTAAAATAGCATCTACAAATGCAACGTCATCAGCGGTAGTGTTTTCATTGCCTCCAGAATTCCACATGAACTGATGTCCTTGCGGATAAACACCTACAAACTCACCAGGCCCTGTCAAATGATTTAATTTATCAATCCAGGTTTCGTTTTCAACAGTTCTCCCATGAAAAGCAAGCACAATGGGGTAATTTACAGAAGAATCGACTGTATTTGGAACTTCTATGATGACTTCCCTTGAAACATTGACCCCATCAATTTCTTGATCAATGTAAAAAGTAGTGTCAGTTAAATCAATAGAGGGTACTGGATTTTCAACATTTGAGGTTTCAGCGATTGCATCAATCTGAGATTGTAAATTGGCAATCAATTCACCTTTGTAAGCCTTGTTAACAGCATATCTTGCATCGGATGGACTGGCAACGTTATTTATTTGATGGTTTTGAGCGCTCAGCGTTCCGTTCATTTCAATCGTTTGGAGGTAGCTCATTCCAGTCATAAGGAAGAGCGTAGTTAGAGTGATTTTATTCATTTAAATACAATCTAATTATACAAATATAAGTTTGTTAAGTTAACAATTTCACAAATGAATTATTAGCGAATGTTTTAAATCAGAATTTTTGAAATGCAGTGTCAAATTAACAATCAAGTCAAAAAGATATTTAAATTCATTAAAGGTATATATAATAAGCTTTGGAAATTATTGAGACAAAAATTTTACATTGAACGGCAAATAATAATTATTGCATAAGAACTACAGCGCTTGGAACTTTCATGATTATAAGCCCTAAAAAAGTAAAGGCACAATCAACTCCACCAGCACCAGGAGGATTTGGATTCTAAAAATTAAAAAAAATCTTTTATTGAATCAAAAAAGCACTGCCTAAATGCAGTGCTTTTTTTGGGCTTAGTAAAAGATTAGCCTGTAACAATCAGAACTTTTTAAAATAAAAAACTATTTATTATCGCATTTATTTCTTCTGATTTAGTGTCCGATTCTAGTGCAAATAAATACTGGTATAATCTTTTACCTTCCACTTTGTTTTTGAGTTTTATATTTTGACGCATCGAAAAAATTGTGTTCCATTCTTTGCGTACCAAAGCCCACATTTCTTTATTATCTTTCCAAAACACTTGGGCGGCTATACATCTTTCATTTTCAACTTTTTTGTAAGTATTGTAACCTTTTTCTTGAGCCAAAACAATATCTTTTTTATTCACTTCACGAATCAATTTATCGTTGTCCTGGTCATGACTCCAACCCCAATATAAAATTTCATGGTGGTTGCGTCTTAAAGTGACATTGTAATCCTGACGCTTGGTAATTTCTCTACGTGGAAGAGGCGCATACGCACTACTGGACCAAAAACTACGACCATCAACATGAACCCAAGTCGCAGAACCTTCATAACGGGGACTGTCATCGACCTGAAAAACTCTTTGTGTCCACTGGCCCTTCACCTCTGATGCATCATTAGATTTATAAGGCCATGTATTATTGACAGCATAAGAAAAAGAATCGGTGTTTTCATACATCCAATCTTGTCGCCAATGTTTGATTACGTAGGGATTCAAAACATCCCCTACAATAAGTAAATGCTGCATCGAAACGAAATCTTCATTAGAATCTACCAATTGCACCCATTCTAAAGCTTTGTCATATTTATTTTTTGAAGCCTGGTATGTTGAATCCTTTGAATAACTAAAAGTTTCAGCGAAATTGAAGCTTACTTCAAAACAACCACACATGGCTTTTATAGATGCCAAATCTTTATCTTTTTTAGTTTGTGCAAAAGCACTAAAAGACACAATAATTAAAAGGAATTTTAAACAATAAATTTTCATGATATTTTAATTATTTTTATTTAGATTGATTATAAATAATGTTTATATTTGACAAATATATTAATAAATACAGTATTTCAAGTAAAAGTATGTGTGAAAAATTACTGAAAATTAAACAAAATAAATGCGGAGAATTACACTACTGCCCCGCCCATCAATTATACCATTTGATGTTTAATAATTTTCATTTGATGCTAGATGAAGAACAATATGAATCATTAAAAACACATGTTTCAGAAATTGACATCGAATTTTGGTTGGATAAATTTAGTGACACCCTTGTAAAAAGAAAAATACCAATTCCCACACACCAAGAAAATTTAATTCTTGTCTTTGATATTCATGAATTTATCCAATTAAAATCTTTATTTTTTAATCACCAAAACCATGAAGATTTACTGTATCTGTCAACAGACCAAATTGAATATCAAAATATATTTAACTAAAAGAACAAAAGGCAAAAATATCATAGCATGAAAAAATACACAAAAATTACTTTTATTGTTTTAAGACTATTTTTAGGAGGGGTTATGATCTCTGCTGGAACAGGTAAGTTTTTTAAACCAATTTCAAATGCTACAGAAGTGGTTCAAAAAATTAATGATGAGACCATTTCAAGCAATACAATGACCTTACAAAAAGTTTTGTACATTGGTGGTCTAAAACAAACTGGCTATTTCTGGGAAGTTGTCGCATTTTGCGAATTACTTTTCGGTATTTTTCTTATTTTTTATAGAAGTTATTTTTTAGGAAGCCTGTTTTTACTGCCAATAACACTTCATATTTTTCTTTTTCATTTATTTTTAGAACCCGATGAGGTTGGAGAACTCGTGTATTGCGGGCTCTTATTTGCAGTCAATATCGCCTTGATTTTTATGGAAAAAAATAGATGGAAAGGTCTTTTTAAAAAACCTGAATCGCTGAAAAATATTATATGTGAGGTTACAGGAAGTTAATCTGTTAGATTATAAGAGCAGATAATTTTAAATTTTCCGTTTTTTTTAATCCAATCGACTACGATTTAATACGCTTTACTGTTAAACAACCATATTATCCCAAGAATAGATTCCTTTTGTTGGGATTTTTTTTATATTGAGATAAATTGAACTTAATAGCTTAAATATCAAAATAAAACGATTCTATTTTACATTTTTTTTATGTATGCTTAATGTTTCAACAATGCACACACAAGAAACCGTGGAATTAGAAATTGAGATGGTTGCCACTTTTAATGGCATTCCACTAGAAAAAAGTAAATGGTATGTTACAAAAAGAAGTGACTCCATTCAACTGACAAGTCTTAAATTTTACCTCACCAATTTTAAGCTTTCAACTCCTACTTTAGTGGCATCTGAGATTGAAAAAAATTTATTGATAGATGGCTTTCAAAAGAAACCATTTAAACTTAATTTTTTGGTGGACAAAATCACAAAAAACGACCGATTAATTTGTGATTTAGGGGTGGACGAAACCTACAACACTTCTGGTGCCAATGCTGGAGATTTAGACCCTGTAAATGGAATGTTCTGGTCTTGGCAAAGTGGTTATATTAATTTTAAAATTGAAGGAGTGAGTCCCAGTTGCATTACAAGAAAAAATAAATTTCAGTTTCACATTGGTGGTTATAAAGCACCATATCAAACTATACGCGAATTAGATATAAAACTCAAGGACTTAAAAGATCAATCGACAGTGATATATATTGAAGTTTCATATTTTTTCGATTCCATTGAATTGAGCAATGAAAATCAAGTGACCATTCCAGGCATAAAAGCCAGTCAAATAGCAGATCAGCTTCCAAAAATATTTTTAAGTGGTGAATGAACGCGGACTTCATACCGCCATTATTTTAAGCTTGGCTCTTTGCTTTGGTTTTATGACAGTAAAAAACAAAAAAATCTTGTTTGAGTACCCAGATTATTGGCCTGTTCCGCAGTATGATTTTAGTAAATTAACTATGACGCAAGAAGAGTTTAATCTTGGAAGGGTCTTGTTTTACGACCCTATTCTATCCAAGGACAATAGTATTTCTTGTGCTTCCTGCCACACCCAGGCGACAGGTTTCACACATATAGATCATGATTTAAGCCATGGAATTAAAGGGCGAATTGGCAAACGAAATGCATTGAGCTTAGTGAATATGGCTTGGAATACTTCCTTTATGTGGGACGGTGGCGTCAATCATATTGAATTGCAAGCATTGGCTCCAATTACAGATGCCAATGAAATGGATGAGACTTTGGCTAATGTGGTTGAAAAACTAAAATCTTCGGAAAATTATAACAGTCTTTTTTCAAAAGTACATTCTGATGGTGAAATCACAGGGCAACGTACTTTGCTGGCGTTGACGCAATTTGTGGTAATGTTCAATTCGTATAATAGCAAGTATGATAAGTACATTCGAAAAGAGTTAGAAAACACGTTTACCAGTCAAGAAAAAAACGGCCTTCAAATCTTTAGACAACATTGTGCAACCTGCCATACGGAACCTTTATTTACAAACAATCAATTTGAAAATAATGGATTAAAAGTCGATACGACTTTAAATGATTATGGGCGGTATTTCATCACTAATAATCCAAAAGACTCCTTAAAATTTAAAGTCCCCAGTTTAAGAAATATTCAATTTACAAAACCTTACATGCACGATGGACGATATGAAAGCTTGCAAGAAGTCATCAACCATTACACATCAGAAGTACAACCCAGCCAAACATTGTCTAAAAAATTAGAAAAAAGAATAGTATTAACACACGAAGAAAAGATCGATTTATTGGTGTTTTTAAGGACATTATCTGATGAAGAATTCCTTTTTGACAAACGCTTCTCTTTTCCTTTTCAATAATTAATAAATTAAAACTTTAACCATGAAAAAAACTTTATTTCTATTTACAATCCTTTTAATTTATATTGAAACAAGCTTTGCACAAACCAATCCAGCCATTACGGCATGGATTCAAAATCACGATGGGACAACCGGCCGTCATTATGTTGCAAACAACCCCACGCCTATTGATGATGGCGTACTGGCCAATGTACAATCCGTTGATTATTCGGACAATTGGGTTTATGTGAGTGCGACTGGAATTCCATCGTATATAACGGGGCCATTTTTAGACAACAACCCTTCACTAGCTACTGATCAACAGGCCATCTATAAAATCAGTTTAAACCCAACGCAAAATATGGGAACTGCAACCAATACAACTGGGGGAAATATCGGAGTTTTTGTCAACGGGGTTTCATTGTTTGATTATAGAGACGGTGTACGCTGGGACAACAATAACAACCGCTTGTGTGGAGGTCCCGGAAACCCTCCTTGTAGCGGTGGGCCTCAAGCCAACCGAGATTGGAACAGAGATGCCATTCCAGCAGAGATGGGAGGTTTTGATTGCAACAAAGCGCACCCCGCTATGGGAAATTACCATCACCATCAAAACCCGAGTGCTTTTGATTTAGATTTATTGGTTATCTCAGATGTTTGTGACACCTACCCTGCCGATGGTTTGTATGTGATTGACGTCAATGCGCATTCGCCACTCATTGGTTTTACCTACGACGGCTTTCCAATTTATGGAGCATATGCCTACAAAAATACGGATGGAACTGGTGGAATTGCAAGGATGAAATCCAGTTATACTTTGCGCAATATAACCACCCGTGTCAATGGGCCATACGTGGGCCAGGTTTTTACCATTCAAAATGGGCCCAATGCCGGGAATCAACAAGTGATGGATTTAGGCTACTTTAGAGAAGACTATGAATACATTAATAATTCCGAACCAGATTATTTAGATGAACATAATGGACGTTTTGCCGTCACACCAGATTACCCGCAAGGGGTCTACGCCTATTATGCTACGGTAGATGAGAATCACAATTCTGCCTATCCTTATGTAGTAGGCCCAACTTATTACGGCAACGTGACTGGCACGGATGTAAACACTATCAATGAAAATACAACAAATTATGATTCAAATTTAAGTGTTGTAGAGCTCCCTGAAAATAGTTTGGATATAAAGATATACCCCAACCCCACTCAAGATTTTATTGCCATTCAATCTAATTTATTGGACAAGAAATTGCAATTGGAACTGGTGAATGAATTGGGGCAAGTGGTCTTAGAAAGTGAGATTTTGTCTGGAAGTACCTTGAGTGTATTAGAAACGCATACGCTTTACAATGGGATTTACTTTTTGAAGGTTTCATATGAAGAACAGCAAAAAAGCTATAAAATAATTATCAATAAATAATTACTAAAAAATTAATCATCTTTATTCACCAATGCTTTCAAGGCATGATAAGCTGGTTTTTTTTTGAAATTTCTATCAAAGAGTAAAGGATAATCTGTGCGACCCTGCATTGGAAGGTAATTGCGCCAAGAGTTACCATCCCAGACACCCCAGAACGTCACACGCTCTACATTGGCGCTGTATTTTAAAAACAATTTAAAAAGCGCTTTATAACGTCTTGCTTGTTGTTTTAGAACCCGCTTGGGAACGCCTTTGGAATAAGGGTTAAACTCTGCTGCTAAATCAAATCGATTATCAACACTTGCCCCTTTGTGTTTCCATGCGTTTGGCAATACACTAATGTCCATCTCTGTTATGTGAAGCGGGATATTGGCTTTAGAACATGCTTTAAGCCAGTATTCGACTTCTTCTAAAAGTGGATGTTGCATAAACATATGACCTTGAGAGCCAATGCCATGAATTGGAACCCCTTGCGCTCTTAAGTTTTTAACCATAGCAATAATGAAATCAATCTTTTCCTTTTGATACATATTAAAATCGTTGTACAACAATTTACAATCAGGGTCGGCTCTGTGAGCTGCTTCATAGGCTATTTTAATGTAATCATCCCCAATGATGTCATGCCAGGGTGTAGGTTTTAGTTTGGCATATTTCTGGCCATCCTTAGTTCTAAAAACATCCACAGCTTCGTTGACGACATCCCAATAAGCAATCTTACCTTTATAACGAGTTACAACCGTTTCGATATAAGCTTCCAAACGTTGAATCAAAACATCTCGAGAAACCATTTTTCCATCATTCCCCTTAAAAAACCAATCTGGGGCACTGTTTTTCCAAACCAATGTATGGCCAATAATGGTCAGTCCATTGGATTGAGCATATGCAACAAAGGCATCAGACTCCTCAAAATCATAAGCTCCATTTTCATCAATTAAATACATGGGTTTCATGCAGTTTTCAGCAGTGATGGCATTAAACTCTCTATTTGTAATTTCAAACTCCTTTTTTTGGTTTGGATTCTGATTGTCATTCCCCAAAACCGCGCCATGGTAAATTGTACCAATCATAAAATGATTTTTATAATGATCGGACAGGCCTTTCTTATTGGTATCTTGACTATGGACAGAAATTAAAATAGATAGAAAAAATATTGGTATGAGTTTGTACATAATTGGTTGAAAAATAAAAGATGTATTTAAAATCTCTTAAAAAAATAATTTTAATCCAAATATTGACTGACTGCGCTGGCGCGCTCGCTAGCGTGATTAATCAACTCAGAGACAGCGATCTGAAAATCTGCAGGTGATTCTAAAAACGTATAACCTGGCTGCTCATTTACTACTGAAGCCTCAATTTGGGAGGCATAAGAGGAATATACCGATTGGATATAGCCCGTCTCAAAGGCATTATTTATGACATTACTTACATAATTATCATAAATGGATTGATATTCAGGGTCATCATACAAATAGCGTATCAAAGGCCAATTATTCCCCACTCCGCTAAAATCTAATGGCAATGAGCCACCCATTTTTCCAAATTGTAAACTTTCATTATTGTCCCATGGAATCCATGTCAATGCATTGTTGTTTTCTGGATCGCCATAGAGGTAGTAATTGTGAGTCATTCGTCCATAGGTATCCCAATTTTGAATGACGGTATTTACGGCTAAATAATTTAAAAACCCATCGACATCAAAAACAGATTCGAGTCCACTACGCCAAACCGATGGATTTGAAGTCCTGTTGCTGTCGTGTAATGCTGAAAAAACAGCCTCAACATCACTCCAATCAGACTCCAATTCATTTGACTGCTTTATAAAATATTCTGGGCTAAAAGAACCCTGAGTAAAACGGGCACCATTTCCATCGGGTTTATATAAATTTCCATTGTCATTATTAAATTGAGACGCTAATAAGGTATTGTCGGGTTCCTCTACCATGGTGTACAATCCAAAATAAATGGGACCGGAACCATGGTCTACATAAACCTCATAAAATTGAGTCCTTGGGGAGGGCAAACCAGATTCTTTAAAAATATCAGAAGCTATTTTTTCTCGTAATTGAGATTCGTCATCAAAATTATTTTTTAGGTTTAACTGTTTAAATCCATAAAACCTTTGATTTGAAATTTCTGGAAATTCATCCTCAAATTCATCAAAATCTAGCTTAAATGACATTTTCCAGACGCCATTCCTCCATGAAAAAGAAAGACTTGAATTACCTTTAAATCGCACACCCACATGATACCACTGTAAACCATCATAATAAACCTCAGCGGTTGTGAAAATTGGGTTTTCTTCTGCAAATCCTCCAAGACCGCCGCCGCCAGGACCTCCCCCAATACCCTGACCAAACGCTCCGTACAAGGATGTCATATCTTCAAGTATCAATGCCCAATTTTCAGCCTCAAAAACGATATCAATACGTCGTATGGCGTTTTCATCACTAAAAACCTCCGTATAATTCGGCGCTGTATCGTTGCCGTGGGTATCTGAGGACCAATCTGGAAAATCTGAATCATCATTGTTATTATTATCATCGCCGTTGCCTGGGTTGTTAACGGTTGTTGAAGCCAGTCCAACTTCTTCATTGTTACATGACAATATGAAAAGGCACAGTATAAAAAGTATTTTAAATCTCATTTATATTATTTTAAGTATTGCTTTATTTAGGCTTTGGAAAAAATCTTTTGGGCTCATTCCATGGGCGTGCATTGTTAATTTGTCGGCCTAATCCTTTAGGAAGTTTTTTAGCTGATGTAATTCTTTGATTCAAAATAATGGAAAGAGAGTCTTTAATAACGTTGTAAGAACTTAAATCAGCTAAATTTTTTAATTCCTCAAAATCGTTTTTATGATCGTACAATTCATACTCAGTACGTCCATTAAATTGCCATTGATTGAGGCGATAACGATTGGTTTGAATACCATAGCCTTGGGCTTTGATATTTCCTTTACTTAATTGTAACTCGGTAAAAGCAGATGAGCGAATGGATGTGTCTGGATTTTTAAAAAATGGCGTTAAACTTTTACCACTGACAAATGATGGTGTTTTCATCCCAACCATATCCATAAGCGTTGGATAAAGATCTACTAGCTCAACTGGTGCATCAATAGATTTTTTTGTTTTTTTAATACCAGGTCCAGCAAATATTAAAGGAACACGAGTAGCATCTTGAAAGAGGGTTTGTTTTTGCCAATGCCCATGTTCACCTAAATGATATCCGTGATCGGATGTAAATACAATAATGGTGTTTTTGTCTAGTCCTGTTTCCTTAAGTTTATCTAAAACCCGTCCAATTTGTGCATCCATAAAACTGGTTGTAGCATAATAGGCATGTTTAATTGTAGCTGACAAAGCGGGGTCTAAGTCTATTTGTTCTTTTCTAGATCTAAGAGATGCTGCAGCAGGCTTGGGAATCGTTTCAAGGTATTCATCTGATGTTTCTGGAACACTAAAATCATTGATATCATATAGGTCAAAATACTTTTTAGGGGCCACAAAAGGAACATGCGGACGGTACAATCCATAGGCCAAAAAGAAATTTTCTTTGTTTTTTGCAAACGTATCTAAAAAATCGATGGTTGCGGAAGCACCAATACCATCTGTTTGCTCTTCATCTGTACCCCCCGACTCTAGCCAACTTAAAGTCGCACCATCAAAATTTGGCTTTACCTTGTTAAGTTTGTATTCTTCAACTTTATCACGTCCATAAGGATTGACAGTCTGATCCCAACTAAAAGAGTCGTCATGACCTGCAGTTCCAATATCTCTAGGATTGTGGTAATGATAAATTTTACCCACTCTTATGGAATGGTAATTTTCCATCCTAAATTTTTGCCCCAAGGTCACAACATCAGGAATGGTCTGACGTACATATAACCTCAAAACCTTGGATTTTGTTTGGTCGGGATACATTCCAGTCATGAAAGAAACTCTAGAGGGACCACAAAGGGGATATTGAACATGTGCATTGTTAAACACAAGACCCTTTTTGGCTAATTTATCCAGATTAGGCGTAATGGCCAACGGGTCGCCGTAAGCCCCCAATGCACAATTAAGATCATCAGCGACAATAAACAATACATTCAGCTTTGAGCTAAATTTAGACGGTTTTAATCCTGTGACTGAAAGGACCAATATAACCAAACATCCAAACTTTATAAATCGCATTCTAATCAAGTTAAATTATTGATTTCAAGATAGAAAATCTAAATCAATATCTGTGAAAATGACACTAAAGGAATAAAAAAAACAATAATTTGTCTCATTTGCTTTACACAAAATTCACATTTCATTTCTTTCTGGACTCTAATCCTCCAAAATCAGCATTAGTTATTTGTCTCAATTCTTTCAAAGACAGATGATTACCATAATCTTGCTTTAATTTATATAATTCTTTCTTTAATTTCTTTATACGCCCTTTGTAGGTGGCTGAATCAATTAAATTATTCAATTCTAAGGGGTCTTTATTTAAATCATAAAATTCCCAAATATCCACATCATAATAGAAATGAATCAACTTATACCTTTGATTTCGAATACCATAATGCGGTTGTACTCGGTGATAAAAAGGGTATTCGTAGTAGTGATAATACATAGATTCTTGCCAATCCTTCGGCGTTTTACCCTTTAAATTTGCAAAAAAACTTTGTCCTTGTACAGCTTCGGGAATATCAATACCAGCCATATCTAGCAAAGTGGGGGCAAAATCTATATTAGTTACAATGTCATCTAAAACAGTACCAGGTTCAATAACCCTTGGATAACGTATGACAAAAGGCATGTGTAATGCCTCTTCATACATAAATCGTTTGTCAAAAAAACCGTGTTCTCCCAAGAAAAAGCCTTGATCTGAACTGTAAATCACAATGGTATTTTCTTCAAGTGCATGGGCTTTTAAATAATCTAGAACCCTTCCGATATTATCATCTACAGATTTGACAGTTGCTAAATAATCTTTAATGTACCGCTGATATTTCCATTGACGGGCTTGTTGAGAACTCAAATCTTTTGAAGGAGAGACTGTTTGCCCAGGCTTAAAACCATAATGCAACCATTTTCGTTTTTTCTGTTTAGACAATTCTTTAGGAGGGCTCATTTTCATATCTTGCCTGCTGAAATAGTCCATGGTCATTTCCGTTTTTCCAGCTGTCAATTCTCTGCCCTTATAATCATCATCAAAACTATCTGGATAAGGCATATTAATAGAATCCCAAAGCGTTTCGTATTTAATATCTGGGGCCCATTCTCGGTGGGGTGCCTTGTATTGCAGCATCAGACAAAATGGTTTGGTGTCATCTCTCTTTTCTAACCAATCCAGAGCAAAATCTGTAGTCAAGTTTGTGGCATATCCATTTTCTACTTTTTCAATGCCATTGTCGTTGTAAACCGGATTCCAATAAAAGCCTTGCTGCCCTTTAGATATGTGGTATTTATAATAATCAAAACCAACAGGATTAGAGGCTAAATGCCATTTCCCAACCAAGGCTGTTTGAAATCCAGCAGTTTTTAAGGCCTGAGGGAAGGTCCATTGTTTATTATCAAAAATACCGCCTTTGTAGTTCTTATAATAGCCATTTATATGACTGTATTTACCTGTAAGAATAGAGGCTCTGCTGGGTCCACAAATGGCGTTGGTACAAAGAACATGTTTAAGTAAAGCACCCTCCGATGCGATGCGATCTATATTTGGTGTTGGTGCTATTTCTCTAAAAAGTCCACCATACGCTGAAATGGCATTGATGGCATGGTCATCAGAAAAAATAAAAACAATATTAGGTGGGTTTTTATTTTTTGAAAGAACCTGGCTGTGACAAAATAAATTTATCACATGAAAAAATAATATGAAGGCTTTTATCTTCAAAATAGATAGTTAAAAAAACCGATAAACTCAAAAGTATGGTTTCGAATTTATCAGTTTTGTTAATGTATTTTAATTTATTTTTTAATGAATTTTTTAGTAATTACATTACTTTCATTACTCACTTTAACAAAATAAATTCCAGATGCCAAATCGGAAACTTCAATTTGAGCAGTATTGAAAACTTCATTTTCCAAACGCCCCGTAAGAGAGTACACTTTTACAGAATCGATATTGTTTACTCCTGAGATGGTGAGAAAATTTGTTACGGGATTAGGATGAATCCTTATAAATCCGGAGTTAAACTCCTGTAAACCTAATGTGGAACCATTTAATGATAGAGAAGAAAAACCAATATCTCCGCTACTGAACAAGAATCTAAGGTTTCTTTGCCATGCAACACCAGCAACTGTTTTGGAGTTTTGTCCTAAAGTGAGTGTCCCACTACAACATGTAATGTCATTTCCAGAACTATTGGTTTTATAAATTCTATAACTCGCACCCCCAGCTGGCAAACAAGTAACATTCATTATAAATGTTTGAGCGTTCATACTATCTTCTTCATCAATTGAAGCAGCTGTTAAATAATATGGCCACTCACCATCTTGTGTAACAAATAAATTTGATGAACCAATGATATTATCGTCAGACCCACATTCTTCTACGGGGTATAAAACTTCTCCATTATGTGAGAACGAATCAAATTCGATTAGGCCACCACCTGAAAACTGAAATTTAACTGCACGATTGAACGAAACCTCACCAACTGTAATTGTATTTTCCCCTAATACTAAATCACCTTGTTGTGAAAAATCTCCTTGACCACTTTGAAGAGTTTTATATATCCGATAGGTATAAGTTGATTCACCAGGTAAATCAGTTATGTTGATTACTACGGTTTGTGCGAGCCCACTGACTGCAACGCCGTCAGCTGTTGTGACCGCTGTAAATACGTGTGTCCAAGTTGCATTGGCTGTTGTACCGAAAAGAGATGATTCTCCAATAGTAGTCTGAGCAAATATTACACTTGTAATCGATATAAAAAACAATGATGTAATTTTCTTAATCATGCTAATTTATTTTTATTTTTTTCTATATTCTGACCATTTTTGCATTCTTTCTTTTCCAATAATGGCTTTCATTTTACCGTACAATTTATTGTATACCTTTTTCAACTTAGCCTTTTTAATTTGAGGTTCTGCCTCGTGGTTTTGACGAATTTCAGCGGCTTGCATAAACCGGTCTAGTTGTATTGTATATACTTCTTCTTTTTGCACTTCATCAAGAGAAAGAACCTTTGCTATTTCATTTGTAATTTTTTTTGCCATTTCTTCAGGAGTTTTCTGAGAAAACCCTACATAACAAAAACAAGATAGTATTGTTGTTAAAAATAATTTTTTAATCATGGTGTTAATTTTTATTGTTAATTAATTGGATGTAAATTACGAAAATATTAGTGTTTATTTTGTTAATAAAATGAATTAATTTTTTCAATTGTGCCAGATTTCCATGTAAGCCCTGGTTTCCACTTAGGCGCTTTGACTTTCTGTAAATATGTATCAAGGGACTTTTCCATAAAAATACATTTTTGAGGATAGGTTAATGCAAGATTATTTTTCTCTTCAATATCG
>CAJWNW010000035.1 GCA_913044085.1 uncultured Flavobacteriaceae bacterium
AACCCGCGACCCTCACCTTGGCAAGGTGATGCTCTACCCCTGAGCTACTTTCGCGATTTATAAGAACGTTTATTTGATTGACAAAGGGGTAGCAAATTTAACACATTTCTTAGAATACCAAAGTTTTTTTTTGTTTTTGTCCTTATTTCTTCTTCGAAAGTTTCCGCTTAATTTCATTTAGCTTCATTAGTGCTTCAACCGGGGTTAAACGGTCAATATCAGTATCTAAAATGTCGGATTTAAGCTCCTCCAACAAGGGGTCATCTAAATTAAAAAAGCTCAGCTGCATTTCCGAGTTCAAGTCCTTTACCTTCTCCGTAAGCGCATCACTAGAATGTGATTTTTCAAGTTGTTTTAATATTTTTTTAGAACGTTGTAGCACCGGCTGTGGCATGCCTGCCATTTTAGCCACATGAATTCCAAAGCTGTGCTGACTGCCACCTGCCACTAAGGTCCTCAAAAACAAGACATTATTTTTAAGCTCTTTGACCGCCACATTGTAATTTTTAATGCGTGAAAAGGTTCCCGTCATTTCATTGAGTTCGTGGTAGTGAGTTGCAAAAAGCGTCTTAGCCTTTGAAGGGTGTTCGTGTAAATACTCACTAATAGCCCAAGCAATAGAGATGCCATCATAGGTGCTTGTTCCGCGCCCAATCTCATCCAAAAGCACCAAACTGCGCTCAGAAATATTATTCAAAATAGAGGCAGTCTCATTCATTTCAACCATAAAGGTCGATTCCCCCATCGATATGTTATCACTGGCACCGACGCGAGTAAACAGTTTATCAACTACGCCAATCCTAGCTTTAGCGGCTGGCACAAAACTTCCGATTTGAGCCAAAAGGACAATCAAAGCAGTTTGCCTTAAAATAGCGGATTTTCCCGACATATTAGGCCCCGTAATCATAATGATTTGCTGGGTCTCGCGATCTAAAAAGAGGTCGTTAGCGACATAGGTTTCACCCAAAGGCAATTGCTTTTCAATGACCGGGTGCCTGCCTTGCTGAATATCCAAATCAAAAGATGCATCCAGCTCTGGACAGTTGTAATGATTTTGCTTGGCCAAATACGCAAAGGAACTCAGGCAATCCAATTCGGCCAATAGTTGTGCATTTTGTTGCACGGCTTTGATGTGCGCGTGCATCCAAGAGATTAGCTCTGAAAAAAGCCGTTGCTCAATGGCTAAAATCTGATCTTCGGCGCCTAATATTTTTTGCTCATATTCCTTAAGCTCTTCCGTAATATAACGCTCCGCATTGACCAGGGTTTGCTTGCGAATCCAATGCACTGGAACCTTGTCTTTGTGGGTATTTCGAACTTCAATATAATATCCAAATACGTTGTTGGAAGCAATTTTTAAAGAGGGGATGCCCGTGGCTTCACTTTCTCGAGCCAACATACCATCCAAATAATCTTTTCCCGAAAAAGCAATGGCACGTAAAGCCGCCAATTCTTCGTTGGCAGATGAGGATATGGTGTGGCCTTTTAAAATATTAACGGGTGCGTCTTCATTGAGGGTTGCTTTGATTTTTAAGCGCAAGGCTTCACAATCCCGAATTTGTTTTCCAAGAGAATTGAGATGCAGATGGTCGCAGTCAAGCGCCAATGCTTTTATGGGTAGAATTTGCTCTAGAGAATTCTTTAATTGCACCACCTCTCTCGGGGTTACTTTGGTAGTGGCTACCTTTGAAATAAGGCGTTCCAAATCACCAACACATTTTAGAGAAGATTGTATTTCCATTAAGGCTGTTTCATTCTCATAAAAATATTGTACAACGTCATGGCGTGCTTTAATAGCCGCTAACGATTTTAGAGGCAATGCCAGCCAACGCTTTAGAAGTCTTCCTCCCATTGGCGATAAGGTTTTATCGATGACCTGAATCAGGGTAACCGCATTGGAGTTGTTGGAATGGTACAGTTCTAAATTTCGAATGGTGAATTTATCCATCCAAACAAAATCGGCCTCCAAAAGCCGCTCAATGGAAGTGATGTGCTGTAGCTTGTGGTGTTGGGTCTCACCCAGATAATGTAGTATGGCCCCAGAAGCTACCAAGCCATTTGGAAGGCCTTCAACCCCGAAACCTTTCAAAGATTTGGTTTTAAAATGTTGGCAGAGGGATTCATGTGTGTAATCCTGTTGAAAGACCCAATCCTCTAAATAAAATGTATTAAAGTTGTCACCAAACGCTGTGCTGAATTGTTGGCGTTTTTGTTTTTCAATCAAGACTTCACTGGGTCTGAAATTTTGCAGAAGTTTGGACACATAAGCCGTACTACCTTGAGCCGTTAAAAACTCCCCTGTGGAAACATCCAAAAAAGACACCCCAGTATGGGCTCCAAAATAAACCGCTGCAAGGAAGTTATTGGTCTTGGAGTTTAAAACCTCATCGTTAAGAGAGACTCCTGGTGTGATGAGTTCAGTAACGCCACGCTTTACAATTTTTTTGGTTTTTTTGGGGTCCTCCAATTGATCGCAAATGGCCACCCTTGCACCCGCTTTAACCAATTTCGGTAAATAGGTGTTTAGAGAATGGTGTGGAAAACCTGCAAGTTCTGTTTCACTTTGGCTACCAGCGCCTCGCTTGGTCAATATGATGTCTAAAATTTTAGCCGCTTTTATGGCATCGCTACCAAAAGTTTCATAAAAATCGCCTACCCGAAATAGCAACAAAGCGTCGGGGTACTTTGCCTTTATAGCATTGTACTGTTTCATCAGTGGCGTTTCATTTTTTACTTTTTTGGTCAATGAATCTTTGTTTTAAAAGTGTACTTTTGTAAGCGTACAAAGATGCTAATGTAACCAATTTTAGGGTTTTTTAAAACCTATTAACTGAGAATTAAAACTGTGCGAAAAATTAAAAACAGTGAATTGAATCGACTGAGCGTAGAAGGCTTTAAAGCGGTCAAAAAATCGCCGCTGATTGTCATTTTAGACAATGTCCGAAGTCTCAACAATGTTGGCAGTATATTTAGAAGTGCCGATGCCTTTCGAATCCAACACATTTACCTATGTGGGATTACAGCCACGCCACCCCATAAAGACATTCAAAAAACCGCCTTGGGCAGCACAGAAGCTGTAGATTGGTCCTATGCAAAAGATACTCTAGCAGTGGTGGAAAAATTACAGTCAGTAAATGTCAAAGTCATGGCCATAGAACAAGCTGAAAATGCTACCATGCTTCAAGATTTTTACCCGAACAATCAATCAATTTATGCACTGGTCTTCGGGCATGAGGTCAAAGGGGTCAATCAAGCGGTTGTAAACCAATGTGATGGAGTTATAGAAATTCCTCAATTTGGCACCAAGCATTCTCTAAATATTGCCGTGAGTGGCGGTGTGGTGTTGTGGGATTTATTTTCTAAAATGAATCAATCTTGAATCTGCGATAAGATCCATAAATAGTCATGGCGATTTTCAACAAAATCCCGTTGACTGATGTCAATGATTTTAACTTTTGCTGGAGGGGTGTTTTTTATAAAATCTAGATAGCCTAAGTGTAATTTATTTAAATATTCTGAACTCAAATCTCGTTCATAAACACGGCCGCGTTTTTTTATGTTTTCTTTTAAATTTTCTACATCTTGATACAAATACACATATAAATCTGGCCGCTTGATGTCTTTATAGACTAAATAGAACAATTTACGGTACAATAAAAACTCTTCTGTGGAGAGGGTCACTTTTGAAAAAATTAAAGATTTAAATACCTCGTAATCTGCAATGATAAAATCTTTAAACAAATCCAGTTGTGCTAAATCTTCAGAAATTTGCTGAAAGCGATCGGCTAAAAATGACATTTCTAAAGGAAAAGCAAAGCGTTCAGCATCTTCATAAAATTTTGGTAGAAAAGGATTATCTGCAAAACGTTCAAAAATTGTTTTTGCATTGAAATCACGGGCCATCATTTTCGTCAGACTTGTCTTTCCAGCACCAATATTTCCTTCAATGGCAATAAAATTATAAGCTGAAAAATCAAAGGCCTTTAAGGGATTGGTGAGCGGTTTTTTTAACTTTGAAATGGAACTGTTGTCAGAGCAAGTTTCCAATAGCTGCGCTATAGTTTTTTGAGATGCAGGATGTTTAAATTCTGCGTTAATCTCAGCAAGGGGTTGCAAAACAAAAAGTCGTTGCTCCAAGCGTGGGTGTGGCACACTTAGCAATGCTGTTTCAATATTTTGATCTCTAAAAAATAATATATCGAGGTCAAGGGTCCGAGCGCGGTACTGCCCGTCTTCGTAACGTTTGCGACCATATTTTTCTTCTATTTGCAAGAGCTTGGATAACATGAGTTCTGCCGACAAATTGCTGCAAACCTCAAGACATGCATTTAGAAATGCATCCCCTTCAAACCCCATGGCCGGCGTTTCATAGCAACTGGAAATAGCCATCACACTACCGACTTCATAATGAATGGCATCAACCGCCGATTGAAGGTAATAAAACCGATCACCAGTATTGCTGCCTAAGCCTATATAAATTGGTTTTTGTTTTTGCATAGTAAGACAGCAATTTAAGTAAAAGAAAAATTAATAGTATATCTTTACTAAAGAATTTATTGACAGCCAATGACATCCAAAGACACCCTTTTAGCGCGGCACCTCTATTTAATTTTAGGGCTTTTATTTATTACTTCTTTAGTCGTTTCAAATCTGATCTTTAAAAAATTCTTTTACTATCATCCTTTTGAAGGCGATTTTTTTGGGGTAAAACTGTTTGAAATATCGGTTGGTATTCTACCCTATCCCATTACGTTTTTAATCACCGACTTGATCAGTGAAATTTACGGCAAGAAAAAAGCCAATGAAGTGGTGGTGGGTGGAATTATCGCTTCATTTTTTGCTATGGGCATCATATACGTCGCCAATGCAGCACCAGCCACAGAGTGGTCTCCCGTATCAGATGCGATGTTTTCAGTTGTTTTTGGCAGTACTGCCATTGCTGTTTTAGCTAGTATGTTGGCCTATTTGTTTGCACAATTTATTGACATCCAAATTTACCACTATTGGAAGCGTCTAACACAAGGCAAGCATCTTTGGTTGCGGAACAACTGCTCAACTTTCTTATCACAGTTTGTGGATACGGCCACCGTTTTGTTGCTTTTATGTGCCTTTGGTGAAATTGAATGGAGTTTATTTGGGGGGTTGTTGCTGGCAGGCTTTCTGTTTAAAGTATTGATTGCGGCCCTAGATACGCCCTTTTTATATTTGGGTGTTTTCTTCTTCAGAAAGCGTTTCAATCTAAAAATTGATCAAGAAATTGAATTGGATTAATGTACAATATCTAACCCCAACACAAGGCCCTCGTTACTTCGTACATTGAAAACATTTTCATCTTCAAAAATAAGATACTGTCCTTTAATCCCGACAAGGACTCCCTCATATTCAGGGGTTTTTTGAAGGTTGAGGCTCTTTGGTTTTTCAGGATACTTCTTGACGGGAAATTCTAAATTTAAAGGGATGTTATTGGTCAAAATATAAGGTTTGACTTCTTCTGGTAAATAAGGAATCAATCGGTCACGCCAAAGGGATAAGTCTTCTTCAGGGGCAGTTCCTTTTAACATTTCACGCCAATTGGTTTTATCACTAACCACTTTCTTTAAGGACACTTCAGCAATACCCGCCAGATAACGGTTGGGAACTTCTAAAATTTCTAAAGCCGCTTGTGCGCCCTGATCCATCCATCTTGTAGGGACTTGTGTTTTACGAGTTACCCCTACTTTTACATTGCTTGAATTGGCCAAATAGACAATGTGAGGTTGTAGTTGTACTTTTTCTTCAAATTCTAAATCGCGTTCGGCAATACCCAAATGGGCTTTGCTTTTTTCTGGATGCATGATCCAGTCTGCGGTTTGCGGTAATTCAAAAAAACAAGATTTACAAAAACCTTGGCGGAATGTAATGGTATCAGTACCACAGCTCAAGCATTGGTGTCCAAAAAATTTCAATTTGAGCTTTTTGTGAAGCAGTTGATGCGGCTGAACAAGCGCATTACCAAGCGTCAAATAATAATTTATAGGCACGCTGAGCTCAGTTTGCATTTTTGTAAGGACTCCTTGGTAAAGCATAGAGAAATTTTATTACTTTTAAGCTCCTAAATATAGTTATTTTTTATGCAAATTCCATTGGTTAATTCTGTTGCTAGCTGGTTTTTAAAGAAGCGTTTTCATCAAATTAATTTGTTTCTAAAATACCCCTGTGATGTTCAAAACGAGCTTCTTGTAAACCTTTTGGAGGGTGCTAAAAATACGGAATTAGGCCTTAAATATGATTTTAAATCTATTGAATCCTATCGAGAATTTGCAAATCGGGTGCCTGTTTCAACCTACGAGATGTATGAGGAGTTGATACACCGCTCCTTAAAAGGTGAACAAAATATTTTTTGGCCAAAGCCCATAAAATGGTTTGCAAAGTCCAGCGGCACTACCAATTCCAAAAGTAAATTTATTCCAGTTAGTGACGCCTCTTTAGAGAATTGCCATTATGCTGCTGGAAAGGACTTGCTCTGTATGTATTTAAATAACAATCCGGAATCCGAGTTATTCAATGGTAAAAACTTGCGTTTAGGGGGGAGTAAGGAATTGTATGAAGAAAATGGTGCTATTTTTGGAGATCTTTCTGCCATTTTGATTGATAATATGCCGTTTTGGGCAGAATTTAGCAGCACCCCAAGTAATAAAATTTCATTGATGAGCAATTGGGAAGCTAAAATGCGTGCAATTGTTGAAGAAACAAGAAATGAAAATGTGACGAGTTTGGCTGGGGTACCCTCTTGGATGCTGGTCTTGCTAAATACTATTTTGGAAACAACCGGGCATTCCAATGTTTTGGATCTTTGGCCCAACTTGGAAGTTTATTTTCATGGTGGTGTGAGCTTTATGCCCTACGACCGTGAGTACAAAAAAATAATTCCTTCAACATCGTTTAAGTATTATGAAACTTACAATGCCTCTGAAGGGTTTTTTGCCATTCAAGACCGGAATCATTCCGATGAATTAATGTTGATGTTGGATTATGGGATTTTTTATGAGTTCATCCCAATGGAAACTTATGGCACCAAAAATCAAAAAGTGATTCCTTTATATGAAGTTCAAAAAGGGAAAAATTATGCCATGATTATTACCACAAATGCAGGGCTTTGGCGCTATCAAATTGGGGATACCGTTCGGTTTACGTGCATCGACCCCTACCGCATTGTGGTGACTGGACGCACCAAACATTTTATCAATGTTTTCGGTGAAGAGCTCATCATCGAAAACACCGACAAAGCTTTGAAAATCGTTGCTAAAAAAATTGGTTGTGAAGTTCGGGATTACACGGTTGCGCCTATTTTTATGGAAGGCAAAGAAAAGGGGGCGCATGAATGGTTGATTGAATTTAAAAAACCGCCTAAAGATCTGCGTTATTTTACAGAACTATTGGACAATGCCTTGAAAGCTTTAAACTCTGACTATGAGGCAAAACGCTATAACAACATCACTTTAAACATTCCAAAAGTGAGTATCGCAAGAGCGGAGCTTTTTCACGACTGGTTAAAAGCAAAAAATCAATTGGGTGGGCAACACAAGGTGCCACGTCTTTCCAATTCTCGTTTGTTTTTAGACGCTTTGTTGAGTCTGTCTTAAAATGACATAAATATTACATTTATTGCAGTATTTATCATTTTTGTTTTTTATTTAAACAAAAGATTTAGGAAACGGCTTTCAATTGCTTAAGTCGGGAACGGTTGAGCTGTTTTTTAACATACGATTTGTCGATATTGAGATTTTTATCACCACTACCCGGAAGAGAAAACATGGCGTCGGTTAGTATTTCTTCACACAAAGAACGCAAGCCACGAGCTCCCAATTTATATTCAACAGCTTTTACGACTATAAAATCCAAAGCATCTGCTTCAAATGATAATTCAATTTGATCCATTTGAAACAATTTTTTATATTGTTTTACAATGGCATTTTTGGGTTCTGTAAGAATCGCTCTAAGCGCAGATTCGTCCAATGGATTCATGTACGTCAACACAGGCAATCGACCGATAATTTCTGGAATAAGGCCAAAATCTTTTAAGTCTTTTGGTGTTATGTATTGCAACAAGTTTTTTGTGTCAATTGGTTCTCCTTCTTGAGCCGATTTATAACCAATGGCCGCCATATTCAAGCGCTTAGAAATACGGCGTTCAATACCATCAAAGGCGCCGCCGGCGATAAATAATATATTTTCGGTATTGACCTCAACAAACTTTTGATCTGGATGTTTTCGCCCTCCTTTTGGGGGTACATTGACAATGGTACCCTCTAAAAGTTTAAGCAAGGCTTGTTGTACACCCTCACCAGAAACGTCTCTAGTGATTGAAGGATTGTCACTTTTACGAGCAATTTTATCAATTTCATCAATAAATACAATGCCGCGTTCTGCTTTTTCTTTATCATAGTCAGCTGCTTGTAACAAGCGCGTCAGCATGCTTTCTACGTCCTCACCCACATAGCCTGCCTCGGTCATGACTGTGGCATCTACGATGGCTAAAGGAACGTTGAGCATCTTAGCAATGGTTTTAGCCATAAGCGTTTTTCCAGTCCCGGTTTCCCCGACCAATATAATGTTACTTTTTTGAATTTCAATGGCATCTTCTGCTGGCGATTGAAGCAACCTTTTGTAGTGGTTGTATACTGCCACAGCCATCACTTTTTTAGTTTGGTCTTGACCAATAACGTATGTATCCAAAAAACTTTTTATTTCTTTGGGTTTTTTGAGCATCAAATCGGAAGTAAGTTCCTGTACTTGGTGATTAGATTCTTCTACAACAATGCCATGTGCTTGTTCGATACAGCGGTCACATATATGCGCACCGAGACCTGCAATTAGTAAATTTGTCTCTGCCTTTTGCTTGCCACAAAATGAACATTCCAATACTTCTTTTGTCATGGAAACGTGTGTTTAATAGGTAAGGTCTACGGTTTTTTGGAAAGGATTTCATCAATCATTCCATAGTCTAAGGCTTTATCTGCCTTCATCCAATAATCCCGATCACTGTCGGCATAGACTTTATCATAGTCTTGTCCAGAGTGCTTAGATATAATATTGTACAACTCTTCTTTGAGTGTTAAAATTTCTCGTGCTGTAATTTCAATGTCACTGGCTTGTCCTTGTGCGCCACCTAAAGGTTGGTGAATCATAACGCGAGAGTGTGTCAATCCACTTCGCTTGCCTTTTTCACCTGCACACAACAAAACAGCGCCCATAGAAGCCGCCATCCCTGTACAAATGGTAGCAACGTCCGGCTTAATAAGCTGCATGGTGTCATAGATTCCCAATCCAGCATAAACACCTCCCCCAGGTGAGTTGATGTATATTTGGATGTCTTTGGAAGCATCAGTGCTTTCCAAAAATAACAATTGTGCCTGAATGATATTGGCAACCTGATCATTGATCGCGGTACCCAAGAAAATAATACGGTCCATCATTAAACGAGAAAACACATCAAAAATGGCAATATTCATTTGACGTTCTTCAATAATATTTGGGGTCAGGCCCATGGGATTCATACTGCTAACAATCTTCTCATAGTAGGTGCTGCTGATGCCTAAATCTTTTATCGCGAATTTTTTAAATTCTTTACCGTAATCCATAATGGTCTCTTATTTTAGTCTGTAAATATAGTATTATTTTCAAAGGAATGTTTTGTTTTTAAGTAGAAAAAAACCGCTTTCTATGCCTGTACTAGAACCGCTTTTTACTTAAAACTACTTGTGGTAAACTTCTTTAACAAAGGCATCGTAACTTATTTTTTTCTCTTTAAGTTTCGCGTTTTCTTTGTAAAAAGTCAATAGTTTTTGACTTGTCAATTGTTCGGACATTCGCTTCACCTCATCTTGATTTGAAAGTACACGTGCAACAATATCTTCAATTTCTTTTTCAGAGGGATTTAATTGTCCAAATTGGGCCATTTGGGCCTTGATCATTTGACCAGCAAAGGCTTTTAATTCTTCAAAATTAACCTGAAGCTTATTGTCGACAATCAATTTACTTTCTATGAGTTGATAGCGCATGCTTTTCTCAGACTTTTCATATTCTTCTTTGGCCTGAGATTCAGTCAAGGGCGCTTCCCCCGCCGTTTGTAACCATTTTTGTAAAAATTCTGAAGGCAGCTTGAATTTGGTGTTTTCCACCATATACTCAGTGATGTCGTTTAATAACTTTTGATCTGATTGCTGAACAAATTGTTTTTCAGCATCCGCTTTTAATTTTTCTTTGAAATCCGTCACAGTTTTGACAGCGTCTTTACCAAACAACTTATCAAACAACTCTTGGTCTAGGTCAGCCAAACCTCGAGTGTTAATTTCATTGATGGTAAACGTCACAACAACGTCTAAAGATTTAGCTATCTTTTGGTCTGTTTTTAAATGGGTTGTTAAATCCTGAGCATCTTGAAAAAGTCCTTTGGTATTTAAAGTGATGATATCACCAACTTTGGCACCAATAAATTTTTTGACATTGGACTTTCCTTTGAGTTTTTCTAAACTTAACGTTGTGGTGGATTCAATGCCCGCCTCATCGTTAAAAAATACGCCGGTAACTTCATCCCCATCACTAACCACATCTTTGGAAATTAACTGCCCGTATTGTTTTTGAATGTTGGTGATTTGATTTTTAATCAATTTATCATCGGCTATGATTTTGTAATGTGTCAAAGCTCTACGTCCATTAAGCTTGATATCAAATTTTGGACTCAAACCAATGTCAAAGGCAAACGAAAAGTTGTCCGCATCCCAATCAATGCTGTCTTGGTCTTGGGGTAATGGACTTCCCAGTACATCCAATTTTTCTTCGGTAAGGTATTTCCCCAAAGCTTCTTGAAGTATTTTGTTAACCGTGTCTGCAATCACGGCCTTACCGTATTGTTTTTTAACTAAACCCATGGGAACCTGGCCTTTTCTAAAGCCTGGAATATTGGCAGATTTCCTGTAGTCTGTCAATGTTTTTTCCACTTTTTCAGCGTAATCTTCTTTTTCAATCGCGATGGTTACAACCGCATTAAGAGCGTCTTTGTTTTCTCTTGTAATATTCATTGTGATGAATTAAAAATTGGGTGGCAAAAGTACAATAATTTTAACGGAGTACAAATATTTTAAGGATATGAAAATCAACTTAAAAAGGTTGCTACATTTGAATAAAAGGCTTCGGGATTTTCGGCGTGTAACCAATGCCCAGCATTTGGAATGGTAACCAAAATAAAGTTTGAAAATTGATTTGAAATTTGTTTTTCATCCTCATCAACGATGTATTCGGAGCGTTCTCCTCTAACAAAAAGAGTTGGCAAGGCCACTTCATAATGCAATTCCAAAGCTTCTCCAACTTCTACAACGTTGGCTTTTAAGACCTCCAAATTCAAACGTAAGGCCAAACACCCTGGAGCTTTCCAATAGAGATTTTTTAACAAAAATTGTCGCACACCTAACTCAGGCACAGACTCCGATAGTTGAATATCGGCCTCTTTACGGCTGTTTACAGCGGAAAAATCAAGCGAAGAAAGACCGTTCAAAATGGCATCATGATGCACTGGATAAAAACGTGGGGCAATGTCTGCCACAATTAGCTTTTGCAGACGTTGTGGATAGAGGGCGGCAAATAACATCCCAGTCTTACCTCCCATTGAGTGCCCAAGAAGTATAACGTTTTTAAGTTGATGAAACTCGCAATATGTCTCTAAATCTAAAGCCATGACTTCATAATTGAAAACATTGTTGTGAAAACTACGGCCATGATTCCTTTGATCTATGAGGTGCAATTGATACCCTAATTTTGAAAAACGAAGGGCCAATGTTTTCCAATTATCGCCCATACCTAAAAAACCGTGAAGAATTAAAAAAGGAGTCCCTTCCCCCAATATTTTAGAGTGCAACACCATTTATCGCAAACGATTTTTATACATATTAATGACATTTTCAATTCCAAAGTAAAGACTCTCAGTAATAAGGGCGTGCCCAATGGAAACCTCCAAAATATTTGGCACATTTTCCTTAAAAAATTTTATGTTATCCAGAGATAAATCATGGCCAGCATTGACCCCCAAAGCACATTCAATAGCGCGTTCTGCACAATCCGTATAAGGTTTTACGGCCTTGTAATTTTCAAGGGCATAGCCTTTTGCAAAAGCTTCGGTGTACAATTCAATTCTATCTGTACCAGTAGTTTTGGCTGCTTCGAGTTGATTAGGGTCGGGATCTAGAAATATGGAGGTGCGAATGCCACTATTTTTAAACTCTGTGATGATCTCCGACAAGAAAGATTGGTGTTTGACACAGTCCCACCCAGAACTACTGGTGATGGCATCCACTGTGTCCGGGACCAAGGTTACTTGGGTGGGCTTGACATTGAGAACGAGCTCTACAAATTTAGGAACCGGATTGCCTTCAATATTATATTCCGTATAAACTTCTGTTTTTAAATCACGGGCATCCTGATAACGAATGTGGCGCTCGTCTGGTCTCGGGTGAATGGTAACACCCTCTGCTCCAAATTCTTGAATGTCCTTTGCAAATTGAACCAAGTTTGGCACATCCCCGCCGCGGGCATTGCGTAAGGTTGCAATTTTATTAATATTTACACTTAGTTTTGTCATGAAATCGCAATTTGTCTGCAAAAATACAAAGTACTGCGCTTAAAGTCTGCAATTTTTAATTAATTTGCAAAGAGTTACACAGCCCATTATGCCACTAAATCAATTTATCATAAATGATATTAGGCCCCTCGAGGTTAAAACTACAGTTGCAGAACTACAAGAAGTTTTCAATCAACTAACGTATTCGCATGTCCCCATTCAATTAGAAGGGGTTTATATGGGTTGCCTTTCAGTAACAGATGTCTATTGTTTTGAAGCCAATCAAAAAGTGAATGATATCTTGTATGCTGTAGAAGGGTTTTTCGTTAGAGAGCACACAATATGGCTAGATGTATTGGATCGCTTTGCAGGGAATGATGCAAATATAATGCCTGTTTTAGATGAAAAAAATAATTATTTGGGCTATTATCAATTGGTAGATATTATTTCACTGTTCAATAAAACACCCTTCTTTGCAGAACCAGGGGGTATCATTATCATTGAAAAAGCGTATAAAGACTATTCTTTTAGCGAAATATGTCAAATCCTAGAGTCCAATAACGTGAAATTACTAGGGGTATTTGTCTCAAGGCTAAAAAAGGGCATGGCACAAATTACTGTAAAAATAGAAAATGCAGGGTTGAGTGCTGTTTTTGAAACTTTCAGAAGGTATGGTTATACTATCATTTCTGGGCATGAAGATGATAATTTTATAAAAACGCTTAAAGATCGCTCTTCATACTTAAATCGTTATTTAAATTTGTAAATTAGTATCGATGAAAATAGCAATTTACGGAACTGAAATTAATGATCGATTGAAATCTACCCTTTTGACCCTTACAAATTATCTTAGTAAAAAAAAAGCAGTAATTTTATTTGAAGTTAATTTTTTTAATTCTGCCAAAAAAAAATTGACTCCCAAACTGGATTTGAAAGAGTTTAAATCTTTTGAAACACTGGACCCCTCTTTTGATTTGCTTATAAGCATTGGAGGCGATGGAACAATTTTAAGGGCAATCACTGGAGTGAAAGATTTAGACATTCCAATTGTTGGAATCAATACTGGGCGTCTTGGATTTTTATCAACCATCAAAACCAGCACCATAGAAGAGGCCTTGGATCATATTTTTGAAGGTAATTATCGCATTTCAAAACGTAGCCTTTTAAACGTTAAAACAACTCCAGAAACTGCCAATTTAAATATTGATTTTGCTTTGAATGAAATTGCAGTTAGCAGAAAAAACACAACTTCAATGATAAGTATTGAAACTTGGTTGGATGATGAATATTTAACTTCATATTGGGCTGATGGACTTATCATTTCTACACCTACTGGCTCGACCGGTTATTCCTTGAGTTGTGGTGGTCCTATCATAATGCCGGAGTCAGACAGCTTGGCCTTGACTCCTATAGCACCACATAATCTAAATGCGCGGCCATTGGTCATTTCTGCAAAACACAAAATTCGACTCAAACTTAGTGGGCGAGAAAATGAATTCTTAATCTCATTAGACTCTAGAATTAATTCACTAAAAAAGGCAACAGAAATTACAATTGAAAAAACTCCTTACCACATTAATATGATTGAACTTCAAGGGGGCTCTTTTATTGAAACGCTTCGCAAAAAATTACTTTGGGGTGTCGACCAAAGGAATTAAACAATATTTACGTATTTTTTTTGTTAAATAAACAGATGTTTTTTGCATTTTGACACCAGGTCTATTTTGTTATCTTTGCTTTCGTTTAAAATGTCATGAAAAAAAATTATTTCTTTCTTATTTTACTGATAAATCTATCTTTCGGAAATGCCCAAATTTACGAAATCGGTGTTTTTGGTGGGGGTAGTAATTTTATTGGGGATGTTGGGTCTACTAAGTTTATAGCACCTGAGAAAGTAGCCGTTGGAGGCCTCATCCGCTGGAACAGAAGTGCAAGACATTCTTACAGAGCAAGTGTGATTTACACAAACATTTTTGCAGATGATAATTTATCTGGCGACCCTAAGAGAAAACAAAGAGGTTATTATTTTAGCGTCAAAACTTTAGAAATATCTGCAGGCATAGAATTTACATTTTTAGATTTTAATTTA
>CAJWNW010000036.1 GCA_913044085.1 uncultured Flavobacteriaceae bacterium
AATCAAACCCATGCCCTATAAAACATTGCTATTATTTTGTTCTCTCTTTTTTTTGATGGCCTGTAAATCAGAGGCACAAAAAAAACCCACTTTTAAAATTCAAAAATCAGATGCGCAATGGAAGATGCAATTGACAGACTTGGAGTATTATGTGATGCGAAAAGAAGGAACTGAGCCCGCTTTTTCAAGTCCCCTTGACAAAAACTACAGTTCAGGAACCTATGTTTGCAAAGGTTGTGAAAGCCCTCTTTTTCTTAGCAGTCATAAATTTAACTCTGGATCGGGTTGGCCTAGCTTTGATCGCGAAATTAAAGGAAATGTTGCTTTTTCAGTAGATTATAACATTGGTATTGCGCGAACTGAAGAACATTGTGCAAGCTGTGGAGCACATTTGGGTCATGTTTTTAATGACGGGCCAAAAAAAACCACTGGAAAGCGCCACTGTATTAATGGAATAGCCCTAAAATTTATCCCAAAAAAATGAGTGATTATAAAATAAATAAAACCGATGCAGAGTGGAAATCCCAACTCAGCGATGAAGAATACCGTATTTTACGAAAAAAAGGAACGGAAATGCCTTTTTCAGGAACATATAACACCCATTCAGAAGCGGGATTATACGCTTGTGCAGGTTGCGAAGCCCCTTTATTCAAAAGCGATGCTAAATTTGACAGTGGCTGTGGCTGGCCAAGTTTTGATGCTTCAATTAAAGGAAACGTCAATTATACTCTCGATAAAAGTCATGGGATGGTACGTACAGAAATTATTTGTGAATCATGCGGCGGTCATCTTGGTCATGTGTTTAACGACGGCCCCACAACTACAGGCACACGTTATTGTGTAAACTCTGCAAGTTTAGATTTTAAAAAATATTAGCATAACACAAACACATTATATTTTCACTAAACGGGGCTTTATTTATAGCACTAGGTTTTGTAAATTTGCGGGGTTTATTAACCACTAATTCAATAGATTTATGAGTAAATATGATGTGATTGTTTTGGGAAGCGGTCCAGGAGGTTATGTAACCGCCATTCGTGCGTCCCAACTTGGTTTTAAAACAGCTGTGATAGAAAAAGAAAATTTGGGAGGTGTATGCTTGAACTGGGGGTGTATTCCTACAAAAGCACTCTTAAAATCCGCTCAGGTTTTTGATTATCTAAAACACGCTGAAGATTACGGGCTAAAAGTTGAATCTTATGGTAAAGATTTTGATGCGGTCGTCAACCGCAGTCGCAACGTGGCAGAAGGCATGAGCAAAGGCGTTCAGTTTTTAATGAAAAAAAATAAAATTGATGTAATTATTGGTTACGGAAAAATTAAGCCTGGAAAAAAGGTGGATGTTGACGGAACTGAATACAGCGCCGATCATATCATCATTTCTACAGGTGCGCGTTCTAGAGAATTACCGAGTTTACCACAAGATGGCAAAAAAGTCATTGGCTACAGAAAAGCCATGACCTTGGAAAAACAACCTAAAAAACTAATTATAGTTGGTTCTGGTGCCATTGGTGTTGAATTTGCCTATTTCTACAATGCCATGGGAACAGAAGTCACAGTTGTTGAATACATGCCGCGTATTGTGCCAGTGGAAGATGAAGATATATCTAAGCAATTAGAGCGTTCTTTTAAAAAATCTGGGATTAAAATTATGACTTCCACTGAAGTGACTGCAGTCGACACTTCAGGTAAAGGTGTAAAGGCAATTGTTAAAACCAAAAAAGGGGAAGATACAATAGAAGCCGATGTGGTTCTTTCAGCCGTAGGCATCAAAACAAACATTGAAAATATTGGCCTTGAAGACGTTGGGATTGTAACAGACCGTGATAAAATATTAGTGAATGACTTTTACCAAACCAATATGCCGGGCTATTATGCCATTGGCGATGTAACTGCGGGTCCTGCCCTCGCCCATGTGGCTTCTGCGGAAGGTATATTGTGTGTCGAAAAAATTGCTGGGCAGCACGTTGAAGCATTAGATTACGGCAACATTCCTGGTTGTACCTATTGCAGCCCAGAAGTGGCCAGTGTTGGACTTACTGAGGCCCAAGCGAAAGAACAAGGTTTAGAAGTTAAAATTGGGAAATTTCCTTTCTCAGCTTCTGGAAAAGCAAGTGCCGGTGGCAACACTGAAGGTTTTGTAAAAGTTATTTTTGATGCCAAATATGGGGAATGGTTAGGTTGCCATATGATTGGCAGTGGTGTCACCGATATGATTGCTGAAGCCGTTTTGGGCAGAAGATTAGAAACGACTGGACATGAAGTACTCAAAACAATTCATCCACACCCTACTATGAGTGAAGCTGTTATGGAAGCAGTGGCTGATGCTTATGACGAAGTCATACACATATAAATTTATTAAAATTTAAATAAAGGCGGCCACGAGCCGTCTTTTTGTTTTTAAGGAAACATAATAATCCTCGTTTATCTTGAGATATTGCTTGTATAAAAGATTCTAATTTGGTCCGTTTATGGAGATATTTATTGTGTCGTAACAATAAATATTATGATACAAAAAAAGGGAAGCAAAAGCTTCCCTTTATAATATATAATTAGGATTTAAGACTAGAAGTTATATCTGAATCCAACTCCAATTTTAAAATTACTGAAGCCATTATCGTCATCAATATCAGCGCTTCCACCAGGGCCTTCTACCTCAGTGAATTTTCCAAAAACATAGTCAAAATCTGCAGAAAATTGCCAAGGACCATCACCAAACAAAAGTGAATTACCAATAATAAAAGCATGCCCTGAATATTCTAAGTCTTCTAAATTACCAATTGAAGAATTTTGTGCATCATCTCCTCTAATAACTCCTTTAGCACTAAATGCATATTGAGGTTTGAAATCCCACATCATATTACCAACAGGGAATGATATCATAGGTCCTACACTTAAAAGACCAATTCCAACGGCAGAGTCTGTATCGTCAATGGGATGACCAGATGAACTCAAATTGGCGGTTGCCCCCCACGTTTCATTAAATCTATAACCTAGATTAAGGAAATTAAAATTTAATCCGCCACCTAAATCAAGGTCATCAGCAACGTCACCTCCGGCACTAGCATATCCAAGTCCAACACCAAGGTAAAATTTGGAATCTTGTGCATTCATTGTGAATGCTGTTAAAATAAAAGTCAATAAAAATAATTTTTTCATTTGTTTTTTTGATTATTTGATTAATTATAATTTAAATATACAAAAATATTAATTGCTTGTAAAAAAAAAGGGAAGCCTAAGCTTCCCTTTATCACTTTTAATAATCTAATTAGAACGTGTAAACAGCAGCTAATATTAATGCAGCGTTACCTTTATCTAGCTTATTTTCATTATCTCTGAAAAGCTCTTCACTTGCTTTATCAACTCTTAATTCTGGAATGATAGTAAAATCACCTATAGAGTATCTAGCAGTTAAAGTTGGTGAAAAAACAGTAGTATCTGCTTCATCATCTAACATCATGTACTCTAAACGTAATCCCCAAGACAAACTATCCGAAGATTTCAACTGTGGGTAAGCCGTGATGGAAGTGAACCCTTCTGCACCTAGCCCAACAAGAGCAAGTTGTGAAGCGGTCCACTGTTGTCCAGTAAAAGCATCATCAACGCCGAAATCTGCCTTGTGTGCGTTCAATTTTACATTTAAGTTATCATTAACTTTAAATGCAGTTTTGAAATCATAATAAGAGGCAGATTGAGTTGAAAGGAAAGATAATCCAGTTTTCCCTTTATAGGTAATACCAGCACCTATTGAATAATCACCTGAATCATTCATAGTTGTAACCTCAGCAGGATTCATTACTCCAACTCCGGCTCTGAAGTCATTACCTAAATCAAACTGAGCAACTAGACCATTGAAATTACGAGTAGAGTATGTAAATTGATGTGACATTGTATAATGGAAATTATTAGCAGCAGAAAGAGTTTCATAACCCATCCAGTTGTTAAAACGTCCCATCATCAACATCACTTTTTCGTTAACATTCCAGTACATGTAAGCCTCGTTGACTTTATTTCCAGGATTGTATGTATCCATACGAGGTCCATAAGCCAAATCAGCTATAAAACCAACAGTTTCACCTTGATAAGAAAGTGTAACATTGGCCAGTCCTGCAGAAAATCCAGAATCGTCATTAAAAACACTGTAATCATCAAAAGCACCTTCATCATTTTGTGATGTTAAGTTAGCATTGAAATAAGCATCAACAGAACCAGTAACTTTAAACTTAGGGTCTTCATCTTGACCGAAAGTAAAACCTATGAATGCAAGCGACATGATAGTAATTAATTTTTTCATAATTAAATTAAGTTTAATATTAGTAATACAAAATTAGACAAAAAAAATCGATTAAAACCAATTATAAACGTTTAAATGCGTTAATTAAAGCTATAAAAATAAAATATGGTTAGCCAATGATAGTTTTCTTAGTCACAAAAAGCTTTGCAATGCCAAAGCATAACTTTTCAGGCCAAATCCTAAGACAAGACCCTTGGCATTAGGTGAAATAAAGGATTGGTGGCGGAATTTTTCTCTGCTGTATGTATTTGAAATATGTACTTCAATGACAGGAGTGGAAATGCCTTTTACTGCATCTCCAATACCAACGGAAGTATGGGTATAGGCAGCAGCATTGAGGATTATACCATCATAGGAAAAACCAACCTCGTGCAGCTTATCTATAAGCGCACCTTCAATATTAGACTGATAATAATCAAGCTCCAAATTGGGGAATTCTTCTTTCAAGGATTTAAAATAGGCCTCAAAAGACTCAGATCCGTAAATTTCAGGCTCTCGCTTGCCTAAAATATTCAAATTAGGACCATTAACTATGATAATTTTTTTCATTTTGTAAAAATACAAAAGTTATAGTACAAAAAAAGGGAAGCCGAAGCATCCCTTTAATTTTATAAACTTATTTCCTATGTTTAGAAAGTATAAACAGCAGCTAAGTTAAAGGCGGTTAAACCACCAGTCTCTTCTCCATCACCATCTAGGAAAATATCTTCACTAGCTGAATCTAATCTTAATTCAGGGATGATAGTTAAATCTCCTACAGAATATCTTGCGGTTAATGTTGGAGTGAAAACGCTAAGGTCATCTTCCTCATCAAACATCATATATTCTAATCGCATTCCCCAAGACATTTTATCTGAAGACTTTATTTGTGGATAAGCAGAAATCGAAGTAAATCCTTCAGCTCCTAGAAGAACAGCTGCAAGTTGATAATCAGTCCAAGCTTGACCTGTTGAAATATCATCAGTTCCGAAATCAGCAATATGAGCGTTTAACTTTACGTTAAAGTTATCACTAACATCAAAGGCTGTTTTGAAATCTATATATGAAGCTGATTGACTTGAAAGGTATGAAATACCAGTATTTTTCTTGTAAGTAAGACCGGCTCCGATAGAAAAGTCTCCTGTTGTATTTCCAGTTGTGTATTCAGCAGGATTCATTATTCCAACACCACCTCTAAGATCGCTACTCAAATCAAATTGAGCAACTAAACCATTGAAGTTACGAGTAGAAAACGTAAACTGATGAGACATACTGTAATGGAAATTGTTAGCAGCAGAAAGAGATTCATATCCCATCCAGTTGTTAAAACGACCCATCATCAACATTAATTTGTCAGAAACGTTCCAATACATGTAGGCTTCATTAACAACTTGTCCTGCACCAGCATAAGCATCCATTCTAGGTCCATATGCTAAATCGGCAATGAAACCTACAGTTTCCCCTTCGTAAGAAAGGGTAATGTTAGCTAAACCAGCTGAAAATCCAGAATCGTTATTAAAAACGCTGTAATCTCCATCACCTAATGCTGAGTTTGCACCTTCGTCATTTGCAGAAGTTAAGTTAGCTCTAAAATAAGCATCAACAGAACCTGAAACATTGAACTTAGGTTCTTCCTCTTGACCAAATGTTAAACCTACAAAGGCAAGAGACATAATAGTAATTAATTTTTTCATAATTAAATTTAGTTTATGATTAATGAGGCAAAATTAGACAAAAATAATTATCAAATCCTAAAAAAAAGTATTTTTTTTTACTTTAATCGTTAAAATCGTACACTTTATAGATATTTTAAGAAGGGATTGAACAAAAAAAAAAAAATCGATTATATTTAATTTTTCAAAAAAATATGTTTAATCTGAAATAATCAATATTTTTGATATTTAAATTTGAGTATATATGTGTCGTCTTCTTTTAATCTCGACTTTTCTTATACCATCATTTGTCTATTCACAAACTCCAACAGTTTATGCAGAAGACATCACAGCCAAAGAACTCAAATCAATGCTTACCGTTTACGCATCTGACGCTTTTCAAGGTCGTGAAGCGGGAACAGAGGGTGAACAAATGGCGGTGGAATACCTTCGCAATGAATATCAAAGACTTGGGGTTTCAGCAGCGAAACAAGATGGTGACTATTTTCAATATGTGCCTTTAAAGCTCAATACACCACCTAAGGTTTACATTTCTATACAATCGCAAAATTTTAGTAACTACCAAGATTTTATCAATGTTTCTTCCGGACCTACTAAAGACATGCGTTATGAATCATATATGTATGTGGGTTATGGAATTAAAGACACAAAATACAATGATTACAAAAACATAGACGTTTCTGGAAAATTAGTAGTTGCAATTACTGGAGAGCCAAAAAATGTAGAAGGACAGTATGTAGTTTCAGGGTCCAACAAAATTTCTAAGTGGTCTAATGATCGACAATCCTTGAGTGCCAAACAAAATTTAGCTAAGGAAATGGGCGCTGCCGCATTTATTTTGATTGATGAATCATTATTCAAGCGCTATGCGCGTTATTACAAGCGTAAAGACCAAAGCGATGGAGAGACTAATTTATCCCTTGATGTCAATTCAAATCCATTTTATGGGTTCTTGGTTGGGAATGTTATCGGTGAATCCTTAATACAGAAAAAAAATGGTCTTTATCATAATGACATTCAAATTGATTACAAAAACACATATGAGTCTTTGGTGTCAGAAAATGTTGTAGCATTGATTCCAGGATCGGAAAAACCCAATGAATACATTGTGATTTCTGCACATCTCGATCACATTGGTATTCATCAAGGCGCCGTATTTAACGGAGCAGATGACGACGGATCTGGAACTGTGGCTATTTTAGAAATCGCGGAAGCATTTCAAAAGGCAGTTCAGAATGGAGATGGCCCGAAACGATCAATTCTTCTATTGCACGTGAGTGCAGAAGAAAAAGGACTTCTTGGCTCTCAATACTACACAGATTTTGAACCGATTGTTCCACTAAAAAATACAGTTGCCAATCTAAATATAGATATGATTGGAAGAACAGACCCAAAGCGAAAAAATGGAAAACGGAATTATATTTATCTTATCGGCAGCGATAAGTTAAGTACAGAGCTGCATGAAATTTCTGAAATGGTGAATAAAAAATACACAGGTTTAGAACTCGATTATACTTTCAATGATGAAAATGACCCTAATAGATTTTACTACCGTTCGGACCATTATAATTTCGCCAATAAAAATATTCCTATTATTTTCTATTTCAATGGCACACATGAGGATTACCACAAGGCAACAGATACAGTGGACAAAATACAATTTGATTTGTTAGAAAATAGAACAAAACTTGTATTCTACACGGCTTGGGAGTTGGCCAATAGAAAAGAGCGAATTGTTGTAGATAAAAAATTTAAATAAATATAACTATTTCGCCTTTTAAAATCATTTTTTACCGCACTTTTAATTGATGCATAACAAGTGTTTATATTTGAATCATAAAAAATTTGGCGAAAAGAATAAAAAAAGTCCTTTCAAAAATGAAAGGACTTTTTTGGGTGGAAGATCGGTCTCGAACCGACGACCTCCTGGACCACAACCAGGCGCTCTAACCAACTGAGCTACAACCACCATTTAGTAAAAAAATGCGATCACAAATGTAGTGGATTTGAGATTTTTACAAAAGTTTTAATTTAATTTTATTTTAAATCAAAAATATCATTGACAGATATCAAGCGTTCAGATGTGAAGCCTTCGGCAAAATCAGTATTTGTGAGACGACCTAAATCGGCAGCGCGATAGCGAACACTGTCTATAAAATTTTGAGTTGAAATTGGGGTCTCAGGTGCTTGACTGTCACTATTATAAAACTGTGACTCATAGGCCGCTACAGCTTTCATTTTGAGATCTATATAGCCACTGATATCAACAACAAAATCGGGTGAAATTGAATTCCACTGAATATAGCTATAAATCAACTTAGGGCGCCAAGAGTTTTGATTCTTTTCCCCTGCCCCGCTTGTAATTATTTTTTGTAAACCACTCAAAAAACAAGCTTCTCGAACTAGTGTATTGGACTTGCCGTGATCAATGTGTCGATCAAAGGTGGAGTTGCATAACACAATTTCGGGTTGGTATTGTCTAATTTTTTCAATGATCTTGAGTTGGTTTTCTTTATTGTTAAAAATAAAACCATCTGGAAAATTTAGATTTTCCCTTATAGTAACGCCTAAAATTTCTGCAGCATTTGTAGCTTCTATAGCGCGAATTTCAGCTGTACCACGGGTTCCCAACTCACCTCTTGAAAGGTCTATAATTCCTACGGTTTTACCAGCGTGAATAGCCTTGGATATCGTACCACCACAACCCAATTCTACATCATCGGGATGTGCACCAAAGGCAAGGACGTCAACTTTCATAATCAATTTTATTTTTTACAGACATTTAAGGCATGTTTAATATCGTAAATTAAATCTTTTTTAGACTCAATTCCAACAGAAAAACGAATCAATTGATCCGATATCCCCTGCGCCTTACGGTCGGCCTCAGACAACAATGCATGCGATGTTTTACTGGGCATAATCATGGTACTTTCAACACCTGCCAAACTCATATTAGGCTTTATTAGATTCAAGGACTTTAAAAATGATAATGCTGGATAATTTTCATATAGTTGAAATGAAAGCATTGACCCATAACCACGCATTTGGGTTTTTGCCAAATCATGGTTAGGATGCGATTTTAAGCCCGGATAGTAAACAGCTTCAATTGCGGCATGTTTTTCTAAAAAACGTGCTAATTTCCTGGCATTTTTTTGTTGTGCTTTGACACGGATTGCAAGTGTTTTCATGCTACGTTCCAACATCCAAACAGAAAAATCACTGAGGTTTCCACCAAAATCTTTGGCTAAATCCCATAATTTATCAACTATTTTTTGAGAAGAAGCAACTGCCCCAGCTGTAATGTCGCTGTGTCCTCCAAAATATTTGGTGGCGGAGTGTATGACAATATCAACCCCTAATGTAATCGGTTTTTGAATCACAGGAGTCGCAAATGTGTTATCGATTGCGGTTAGAATACCTTTGGACTTACCTAGTTTTGCTATTGCAAAAATATCTACCAATTTAAGCATTGGATTAGAGGGAGTTTCAATATATATAAGTTTGGTGTTTGTTTTAATGCAATCTCTGAATGATTTAGAAGTTAAATCCTTTGTGAAACTGTAATCAATGCCGTAAGATTTAAAATGAGATTCAATAAAATTACGAGTGCCCCCATAAATATCATTTTGAATGACAGCATGGTCTCCAGATTTTAAAGCCATAAGCATGACATTGCTAATTGCAGCCATTCCCGAAGAAAAAATAAGTCCAGCTTCAGCAGCTTCTAAAGCTGCAATTTTTTTTGATAAAAGTTCTTGATTGGGCGTGTTAAAATATCGAGGGTATCGCTTGGTTGATTTATCAATAAAATCATAAGACGTAGACATATAAATAGGAGATACTGCTCCACCGTACACAACGTCCTCAACGGCTCCGGAGTGGGTACAAATTGTATTCAAACCGATGTCTCTTTTAAGCATTAAAAAAAAATTAAACGCTATTTCTTGTCAAGATCGTTAAACTGTTTAATCAAAACAAAAGCCCAAACTGCCACACAAACGGAAACAAAAATGGAAAAATAAAGTACGATTTCGTTAGCGTTCAAGGCGGAAAAGTTTAAAAAATATCATTAGACCCACAAGCATAGGTGCCCAAATTCCAACAAAAATCCCATGCAACCTATCAACATTGAAAAATAAATACTCGGAGACAATTATGATCAACACACAAAGCATCAGCAAAAGTATGTTAGTAATTCCTAATAATTTTATAAATTTCATTGAAGCAGTAATTTAAAACTCGAAAATAAAAAAAAATGTGCTTATAGTACTTATAAAAATAAAAAAATATCGATCGAAATAATATCTTCGTGAAAAATTAAATCTATGCTCAAAGCGGTTTTATTTGATATGGATGGTGTGATTGTTGACACAGAACCTTTGCACCACAAGGCTTACCAACAAATGTTTGAAACCGTAGGAATTGACGTTTCTGTAGCCATGTACACAAGTTTTACCGGAAAATCAACCCGCGGCATCTGTGAAGAACTCTGCTCTAATTTTGGCTTAAAAAACAATCCAAAAGAATTGGTGCAAATGAAACGAAACAATTTTACGAAACTATTTTTTGAAGATCAGGATTTAAAACTTATGACTGGAGTTGAAAAACTGATTAAAGATTATTTCAAAAATGGTTTAACGCTCATCTTAGCGTCTTCTGCCTCCATGTTTACAATTAAGAACGTGACAAAGCGTTTTAAACTTGATCCTTTCTTCACAGATAAGTTGAGTGGTGCAGATTTAAAAGTATCCAAGCCTCACCCCGAAATTTTTATCAATGCAGCAAAAGCAGCCAATGCCAATCCAAACGAATGTATGGTTATTGAGGACTCAACCAACGGAATTAAAGCAGCCAAAAGAGCGGGTATCTTTTGCACAGCCTACAAAAGCAAAAACTCTAAAAACCAGGACTATACATTGGCGGACAAGTTGATTACTAGTTATGAGGAAATTAGCTTTGATAAAATCAAAAGCTTACTTTAATTTGATTTTGTATAAAATTTACGATATTTCAAGTATGCAAAGACACTTAAAGTTGTGATGATTGTAAGGGCAGTTAAAATGTAATTAATGCTGATTTCTTGATCGTCTTTAGCATAAGAATGCAAACCGGCCAGGTAAAAATTAACGCCAAAATAAGTCATTAAAATGCTCCCGAATGCTAATACCGATGCGATGTTAAATACCAACCTATTTCTCAAGCCAGGCACAAGTCGCATGTGGATAACAAAGGCATATATCATGATGCTTATCAATGCCCATGTTTCCTTTGGATCCCAGCCCCAATAACGGCCCCAACTCTCATTGGCCCACATGCCTCCCAGAAAATTTCCAATGGTCAACATAACCAAACCAATCGTCATTGCCATTTCATTGATAACGGTCAGCTCCTTTACATTTAGTTTCATTTTTTCCTTATTCTTTGAAGTAGTCAATAGCATAAGAAGCAAGCTTATGAGGCCAAGAATCATCGCCAAGGCAAAAGGGCCATAACTCCCCACAATAACTGCCACGTGTATCATCAACCAATAACTATTGAGAACAGGCTGTAAGTTTCCAATGGAGGGATCCATCCAATTCCAATGTGCAATCATTAAAATCATGGCAGTAACAAAGGCAGTAGAAGCAAATGTTAGGTTACTCTTGTGTCCAAGCATAACACCAAAGGCCATGGTTGCCCAGGCAACATAAATCATGGATTCATAGGCATCACTCCATGGGGCATGACCTGAGATGTACCATCTTGTAATGAGTCCTGCGGTATGCAGGACAAAACACAAGTACACCAAAGCTTTGAAAATATTGATTGAGATATTTAAAATTTTAATCTTGTCGCTTAGAATTTGAACAATTAACAAGACAAACATCAAACTGCTGGCATACATATACCAACTGAAGAGTTTTTTAAAAATATCGTATTTGTTATAAATAATTTCAGCACTGATTTTTTTATCTGAAAGCATGGCTTCACCGCCATATTTGACTTGAGTTTTTTTAATCGCGGCCAATAATTTATCGCTTTGAGGAAATTCTCCCTTTTTTTGAGCCTTTTCATTTTGAAGTGTAGCCATATACGCTAGGAAGCCAGTACGAATGAAATTACCATACAAACTATCTTTAAGAACAAAATCTTTTTGAACAAACGCTCTTGGTGAAACCCATTTATTATTGAGGTCATCCGGGATTGGAAACAATCGCAAAGCATCGCCCTCAAGGGTGTTAAAAAGAAGACTGACACGCTGATCCGCTGTTTTCAATTCTTTTTGAATGGCTGTAGGAACTTGGGCGCTGTAGGCATCCTCTAAATAAGGCCCTAGTTTGTAGTTTAAATTGATGTCTAAGAAATCTACAAGCGCAGCATATTTTTGATCTTTTGGAATCCCTATGATGCTTCTAATGGTGTCGGCCTTTTTTAATTTCAAATGAATAATGGGCACATTGTACCAAAGTTGTGGACTCTCTTGCATGGACAGAAATACCTGATCGGCTGTGTAATTCTTGTAGTGGTCTTTTTTGGATAATTTTCTTAAAAGTTCTGAAGCATAAGTATTCACTGGCTTCATTCTACCATCGGCATCTTGTATGACTAAATACCCAAAGCGATTTGAAACTGTCGCAGGGGTTATATTTTGCGCTAAAATGGAATCCAACTGTTGTTGGCTGGGGCGTTGAAACTTATGATTTGAGTTGTGATTTATTTGTGCGGAAAGACCAAGAGACATCAAGCCTATAAAAACGGTTAGTTTTGCTTTTTTTCTTTTGATTTTGTCCAATTGTTTCCTTAAAAATTCCATTCTGGCTCCCTTGCTAAGTAAAATAGCCAGCAATCCAAAATACAACAAATAATAACCCAAATAGGTAAACCAGGTCCCCCAATAATCATGATTTACAGAAAGTATAGTCCCTTTTTCATCGGGATCAAAAGAAGATTGGAAGAAACGATAACCGCGGTGTTTTAAAATATTATTCATGTAGATATGAAAGTCAAACTCTCCTTCAGCAGCATCAAAAACAGTAACTTTACTTTCAAAAGAGGCATAGCTTTTTTCAGTACCTGGGTAACGCTCCGCGATAAAGTCATTAAGCTTGATATCAAAGGGTAATTCCAGGACTTTAGAGCCATATTTAAAGGCAAATTCAAGACCACCAACCTTTATCTGTTTAAAAGGATTGTTGATGCCTTTACCGCCCAATAACTTAACAATTTTTGTTTCGCCTCTAGCCGTAACTTTCAAAACGATTCCGTCTTCATCTCCTTTCAATAATTTAGATTTTTTTACAATGTCAAAGACGCCTTTAACAACGGGTTTTGGAAACACAACAGCCTGATTACCTATCAGATATCTAGATCTCAAGGCCAGGGGTTGAACGCTGTCTTTAACCAAGCGCCCTTGCTGGCCTGTAGCCATGGTCATGAATTCCCCTTCAAAAGGCGACTGTATGGTTAATCCCCCATCATCGGAATAAGTTAAATTAATGGCACCGGAAGTTGGCTTATTAAGAGCGTAAAGTACGTTGTGTATGCTACTAACTTGACCCAATTTCAAAAAGTGATTGTGAGGTGCGCCACTACCCGCCTCTACAAGCTTGAGATAATAATCCCCATTTTCGTCAGGGACAATGTCCTCTTCAGCACTAGAGATAAAATCGATTAACTCCACTAAAACTGGGGAATTTCCGTATGTAGTTTCCAATGTATAATCATTTTCAAGTCTTGGAGAAAAATCAACTGCATCGCTTTTTGAGCGTCGCAACAATTGACCATTAACTTGATAGTCACCATCGATATAAGTTGTTAAATAAGTTTTTTGAGATAAAAAAGTGTTTTCAGTCGCCCCTTCTCTAATAGACATAATGCCTTCAAATCCATAGTATCGTGTGATAAATGCGCCAAGTAAAATGGATATAAATGATAAATGAAGGGTGAGAGTTGCCCATTTTTCCTTTCTCAGCAGACGGTATTTGAAGATGTTTCCAACAAAATTAACCATGAATACCACCATGATTGCTTCAAACCACCAAGCATTGTAAATGAGTGTTCTTGAATAAGGAGTTGGTGAAGTGCTTTGACCTTGGTCCATAAAAGTACCTACAGCCATAGCCACAGCATACGCTATAAAAAGCGTGGCTGTTAACCGGGTTGAAAAAAGGATATTAGCTAATTTTTTGAGCATTGGAGAACTAAAAATTAAGTGAGCTGCAAAGGTACTTACTTTTTACAAAAAAGTAATTTTTATCATTCTGTTTTAACAGTAATTTGACTAAAAAAAAAGACAAAGCGTGGTTTTCACTTTTAAAACATCACAGAATGGCTTAATTTAGCTCAATGATTACAATTTCAGTCATAGGAGCAGGACAGGTTGGGACACAGTTTTGCAAAGCCATCAGCGCTTCAGAAAGTCTTCATTTGGAACAATGGTACAATCGGTCAAAAATTGACCAGCAAAACGGTTTAGATGACGTAAATTTTTGCAATGATTTAATGCAGCTAAAACCTGCAGATCTTTACATTCTTGCCGTCAGTGACTCAGCTATTGAGACCATTTCAAATACATTACCATTTGAGAATCGTTTGGTTGTTCATACCTCAGGAAGTGTTGCGCTGAGATTTCTCAATAAAAAAAACAGAAAAGGCGTTTTTTATCCTTTGCAAACATTTTCAAA
>CAJWNW010000037.1 GCA_913044085.1 uncultured Flavobacteriaceae bacterium
GAATTTTAGAGCAACAGCCTCAAAATATTTTTTTGATAAAAGCCACTTACCGCTTTAACTTATAAGCCGTTTGTTTTAACTAGAACGTTTTTATGATATTATATTGAATAAAATATAATTAAGAATTATCTTTGTCAACTTAAGAAATGGATACCAGCGCTATGGCTCAAAATGTTGTCTTGTCTGAACCCCCCGTCAGTCGTTTAAGCGATTTTAAGACGATTACGAAAACGGGCCTGTCCTTAAGTGTTGTTTTTTCTTGCATCGCGGGCTATCTGCTTGCCGCAGAAACTATAAATATTTCTAAACTTCTTTTTCTAGCTTTTGGCGGGTATTGCATGGTAGGGGCTTCTAACGTATTCAATCAAATCATCGAAAGGGATTTGGATGCTGTTATGGAGCGCACTAAAAACAGACCTATTCCAATGGGAAGAATTTCTGTAAAAAATGCATTTATACTTGGGGCAATTCTTACAATAATTGGCTTGATTATTTTGTATGCGATTAATCCCATCACCGCTATGTTTTCCGCCATTTCAATATTTATATACACTAGTGTTTATACACCACTTAAACAGAAAACTGCTCTTTCCGTTTTAGCCGGCGCTATCCCTGGTGCAATTCCATTTATGCTGGGCTGGGTTGCTTGCACAGGACATTTTGGTTTAGAGGCTGGCATTTTATTTATGATGCAGTTTTTTTGGCAATTTCCACATTTTTGGTCTATAGCTTGGTTGCTAGATAAAGATTATAATAAAGCAGGCTTTAAAATGTTACCTACGGGCACTAAAGACAGAGGCACTGTACTTCAAATTATTGGTTACATCTGCTGGACAATAATAATATGTTTGGTCCCATTATCAGACTTTACTGGAAGCTTAAAACTCTCAATATACGCCGCCGTACCTGTCCTTATTGCAGGCCTTGTTTTTTTGTATTATGGATTCAAGCTTTTTAAAAATAAATCCGAGAATACGGCAAAAAAATTGATGGCAGTTAGTATTGTGTATTTAATGAGTATGCAAATTATTTATGTTTTAGATAAATTTATTTAAGAGCTATGGATTTAACAAAGGGAACATCGCAAGAAAAGAAAGGTCGCGCTAAAGTAATGATGTTGTGGTTTGGTATCATATCTCTAATCATGTCTTTTGGAGGTCTAACCAGTGCTTTTATAGTGAGTAGTACCCGAGAAGATTGGGTTCGTAATTTTCAGTTGCCGGATTCATTCACATTGAGTACAATAATCATTGTGGTGAGTAGCATTTTGCTTTTTGCTTCTAAAAAAATGCTGATTAGAGCGCAGTATTCAAGGAGTGTGGCTTTACTCTTAGGGACTTTTGTTTGCGGTCTGGCTTTTATCTACACCCAATTTTCGGGATTTAATGAGCTCATAACCATGGGTTATAATTTCACAGGTCCCACCAGCAACATTACCATGTCTTACATTTATATCATCGCTGTATTTCATATATTTCATGTTTTGGCAGGATTGATATGCCTCGCGGTTGTTATTGTTAGGCATTTAAAAAAGGCGTATACACCCAAAGACAAAATTGGATTTGATCTGGCCTCAACATTTTGGCATTTTATTGACTTTTTATGGCTGTATCTCTTTTTCTTTATATATTTCTTTAACAGAATAAATTGATTATTTTTGCGAAACTCAAAATAACGAATTGATTATGGATTCTACAGCAATAAGCACAGGAACAGAAGGGGCCACTTGGGGCGGTGGTAACCAGCCGCTCAAGTCCAGCTATGGTAAAATGATGATGTGGTTCTTTATCGTTTCTGATGCTTTGACTTTTTCTGGATTTTTAGCAGCCTATGGTTTTTCAAGGTTTAAATTTATTGACTATTGGCCCATAGCCGATGAAGTGTTTACGCACGTTCCTTTTTTACACGGACAAGAGCTGCCCATGATTTATGTAGCTTTTATGACATTCGTTCTCATTATGTCTTCGGTGACCATGGTCTTGGCAGTGGATGCTGGCCATCAAATGAAGAAAAGTAAAGTAATTTGGTACATGTTCTTTACCATTATTGGTGGGGCTATTTTTGTGGGGTCACAAGCATGGGAATGGGCTACTTTTATCCAGGGTGACTACGGCGCGGTTCAGACCAAAGGCGGTAATATTTTACAATTTGGGAGTTATAAATCTGTTGAAGGAGAAGCTGTTTTTAAAAGAATACCGGTTGAAGAATTTGCTATTGCAGGCTCCTCAGAACGAATCCAGCACGAAGGTAAAAGCGGTATTTGGTTTAAATCTGAGGGCAGCCTTGCTGACTATACCGTTAACGATGTGTATCTTGGTTTGTTGGCCAATCCCAATATACTGGTGCGCACCCAAACGATTAACGAAAAAGGCGAAAAGACCGTTTTATCAAGAGAAGAATCTTTGCGCCAACTCAAGACCAACGGCAAGCGCTATGTCAAGGGTGCCAATTTAGAAGTCAATGAGTACGGTGCCCCATTGTTTGCAGATTTCTTTTTTTTTATTACAGGGTTTCATGGTTTTCATGTTTTATCAGGTGTTGTGATAAATATCATTATTTTCTTTAATGTGATTATTGGCACTTACGAGCGCAGAAAAAATTATGAAATGGTTGAAAAAGTAGGCTTGTATTGGCATTTTGTTGATTTAGTTTGGGTTTTCGTATTCACCTTCTTTTACCTTGTTTAAAATAAATACTGAGAATAATGGCAGACCACGCACATAAATTAGAAATTTTTAGAGGACTGATAAAGTTCAAATCCAATACACAAAAAATATGGGGTGTACTTTTACTGCTTTCTATTATTACAGCGGTAGAAGTAGTACTAGGAATCTATAAGCCTGACATTTTAATGGTACCATCCATGAGCCCTTTTGAGGGCGGTGTAGGTGCGACCCTTTTAAACATTACGTTTTCTGCCTTTATTTACACCAAAAGCTTAAACCTTATTTTTATAGTATTGACCATCATAAAGGCTTATTACATTACTTGGGACTTTATGCACATGCGTGACGAAACAAAATCGCTAAGACGTATTGTAGTTTGGACTGCGGTCTTTTTAATTTGCTATCTCATCTTTATTCTACTTCAAGAAGGAAGTTATATAGAATCGGTTTACACCCAAGGCCACGTCAAAAGAGACTTTTAAAGACACTTTGTCTACTTTTTAGCACAATATTTTTTTCTAACCAGATTTTAGCGCCTAATAAAAAAGTGTTAAAACGGATTATTCAGTTTATATCCTCGTTACTATTAATTAATTTTACATTCTAAATCAACGGCCAATGTTTGACTTAAATCTTCAGAATGCTTTAAAGAAAGACCGCGATAGGCGCATAAGTAGCCAAGACTTAAAAGCTTTGGTACAACGTATCTTTGACCATAAAGAAGCCACCAAGGCCCATATTAAATCGAAACTAGTCAAAAAAAACTCCGCTTACCAAAACAGTTTAGCTTTTGATAATCTTGATGTGGATAGGATTTTCCATATTGAGTCCATTGAAAAGTTATGCATCAGGTACCGTCTTAGATTTTTGGACACCCATTTGTTTAAGGGGGACTACCCTCATGAATTATACAGCATCATTCCCGAATTAGAAGCCACCCACGACACCCAATTAGAAAACTTTAAAATAATGGCGCCCTCCAAACTTTTTAGGTTAAAGACTAAAGAAGATCCCTTGCTGTTTGTACCTATTGGTAATGGCTACTATTACCTAGTCCATAAATGGGGGAATGACCTAAAAACTTACAGAAAATTTCTGGTTTGGCCTTTTAAAAATGTCAATACATTAATATTTACTTCTATCTTCTTAAGCTTTGCGTCCACTGCTGCCAGCGCTTTACTTTTTGATAAGCTTTCAGATACTCAATTGTTCGTAATCTTTGTATTCAATATCAAAACGTTTGTTTTCATTACATTTTATTTGTTGTTCATGATGCGGAAAAATTTTAACGAGTCCATCTGGGACAGTAAGTATAAAAATTAAGAATATATTATAACACAAAAGATTGGCATTATGTCGGTCTTTTATATTTTTGTGCCATGTATGTATCCAAAATAAAAAAGCCCCTGGTTCTTTCCGTCTTGTTTTTTTTGCCGGTGCTTTTCCTGTTATTTTTATATCCCTCTAAACACAATTATGAAACCCTTGATATTGTTCAGACAAATATTCCTGAACTTTACGATTTTAAAACACTTGATGGAGACAGCATCCAGTTGGAAGGTCATTTATCCGTTGTTGGATTTTTGGGCAATAGCCCTATGGATGACGCCACTTTTGCCTTGAATTTAAAGGAGCTCATATATGATAAATTTCTAGGCTTTAAAAGATTTCAGGTATTGGCATTGGTACCTTATTCTGCAAAACATCAAGTTTTAGAATTGAACAAAGAACTCAATGCATTTGCTCCATTGCAATATTGGAAGTTTGCTTTTGGAACTGATAAGGCCATTAGGGAGGCTTATACTAATTTTAAAATAACACGCCCATTAACCCGTAATTTATCATCTCAACATGTGTTTGTCGTTGACAGAGAGCGTCATCAAAGAGGGCGCTTAGACGACCGTATAAAATCTGAAATTGAAAGTAATGCCTTTGTTTACGCCATGACTTCATACGATGTTTTAGAAATTTCAGATTTAAAAAACAAAATGAGTGATGACATCCGCATTTTATTCACAGAATACCGTCAAAAACGAAAGGGTAATTTTAGTTCGACCACCCGCCGAGCCAATGATTTAAAATAATGAACAAAAATAATTATTCATATATAGGCATAGCTTTTACCATACTGGTTTTTGGTATTATTTTTATTCCTAAAATAGTGACACGGGTCCAAGCTGGGGACATCACCAGAACAGAAAGTCGCAGTAAAAATGTCATTTTACAAACGACAGATTCAACTCCGCTTTCATATCTAATAATTGATGGAGAACGCAAAAAAGTAATGCCCTTTAGTTTTACAAACCAGAATGGTCTAACCATTACCAATAAAGACTTTAATGGGCGTGTTTATTTGGTTGAATTCTTCTTTACGACCTGTCCTACTATTTGTCCGAAAATGAGTCAAAATCTAGTAGACATTCAAAACACATTCCCCAAACGCTCGGATTTTGGGATTGCCTCAATAACGATTAATCCCAATTATGATACGGTTGAAGTATTAAAAAATTATGCAAATCAAAACGGAGTTATCCATCCAAATTGGCATTTTCTTACAGGTAAACAAGAAAAAATTTATAATCTCGCGAATGTTGGGTTTAATCTTTATGCTGCTCAAGTAGAGGGCGCTGCAGGTGGTTTTGAGCATTCGGGTAATTTCGCCCTCATTGACAAAGAGGGGTACATTCGTTCTAGAACGGATGCTTTTGGAAATCCAAAGATATACTACAAAGGCACGGTCAGTCAAAAAGACCAAATAAGCGAAGAAGGGGAATTGGAAGAGATTTCTGCGCTTAAGGAAGACATTTTAAAATTATTAGATAATGAATAATTCTTCCAATAAATACTCAGTATCAAAACTTAAGCTGTGGACAAATATTATCTCGATTTTTATTCCTCTGGCCGTGGCGCTTTTATTTACACTCAAATGGGACCAAGATCAATTAATCTTAATGAAAGAGATCGTTCTGTTTGAGGATTTACCTATTGCACAACCACTTACTTTTCTGCCTCCAATTTATGCTTCCATAAATGCCCTCACGGCCGCCTTGCTCATTGCCGCCTTGATTGCGATTAAAAGCAGGAAAATTTTCCTTCACGAATCTATAATGAAAACAGCCATTAGCTGCTCTGTCGTATTTCTATTGATGTATATTGCCTATCACATAACGAGCGACCCAACCCCCTATGGAGGTAAGGGCGCCATAAAGTATATTTACTACGTTATTTTAATCAGCCATATTTTTCTTTCTGTCGTGGTCATACCTTTGGTGTTGTACAGCTATATAAGGGCCTATTTGGAAGATTATAAAGCCCATAAAAAAATTGTAAAATTTGCCTATCCAGTGTGGTTGTATGTCGCTATCACAGGCGTTGTGGTTTACCTTATGATTTCTCCATATTATACTTAAAATTTGAAGCGCAGAGTTACATATATATTTTTGATTTTTGTGACGTTATTCGCTCAGTCTCAGTGTGCAATGTGTCGTGCTGTTTTAGAAAGTGAAGCTGGGCAAACCACTGCCAAAGGCGTCAACGATGGTATTGTCTATTTGATGTTGATTCCTTACATTCTAATGGGAGGTTTGGCGCTTGTTACCTATCGCTATTTTAAAAAGGTTTCCAAAAAAAATTAAAATCCTTCATAATTAAAAAAATTCCTTTAAACCTAGATTTAAAGAGATTAATATTTTTAAATGGCAAATAAGTTGATGTTTCGCTTTCCATTTTAAATATTAATAAAATTGCCAAAGTCCATTTCACATTGATGAAGCAACCGCCTTTTGTCACAGTTTTTTATTTTTACGAAGTCTTTTTAAGCATTGGCTTGTTTATTTAAAAAGTTGTTATTGGGATTTTTGGGAATTCATAAGCAGGATTTTATCAAATTAAAACTTGTTTTGGGTCTTAACTTTTGGGACGAAGACTTATGCTAATATTGAATGTAGATAAAATAATTTTAGTTCTATAAAACTCAATTAATATTCATTTATGTAACAAAATTCAGATTTTAACGTCCTAACAATACAAATAAATTAAATCATAAATGCTCAAAATTGAAAAACTACACAAATCTTATCCTATTGGTAATTCTAGTCTTCATGTTTTAAAGGGAATTGACTTATTTGTTGAAAAGGGCGAGATGGTAGCGATTATGGGTTCTTCAGGCTCCGGAAAATCTACCTTACTAAATATTATTGGGATGCTGGATGAGGCCGATGAAGGTAGCTATATATTAGACGAGGTCCCCATTAAAAATCTCAGCGAAAAAAAAGCGGCTATGTATAGAAATAAGTTTTTGGGGTTTATATTTCAGTCCTTCAACCTTATCAACTATAAAAATGCATTAGAAAACGTTGCATTGCCCTTATACTATCAAGGCTTAAAAAGAAAAAGCCGACAAGAGAAAGCCAAATTTCATTTGGAAAAAGTAGGTCTATTAGATTGGGCCTTACATTTGCCAAGAGAGCTTTCTGGCGGACAACAACAACGTGTTGCCATCGCCCGGGCCTTGGCATCAAACCCTAAACTTTTACTTGCAGACGAGCCAACAGGCGCTCTTGACAGCACAACTTCTTATGATATCATGGCTTTTTTGCAACAGCTCAATGAAGAAGGGAAAACTATTTTAATTGTAACCCATGAGCAAGATATTGCCAATATGTGTAAACGTATCGTACGATTAAAGGATGGCCTAATCATTGAAGACAATTTTGTAAAACAATTAAGAGCGACTACTGATGTTTGATATAGACTTTTGGCGGGAGGTATTTCAAAGTATTGATAAAAACCGCACCCGCAGTTTACTTTCTGGCTTTACAGTTGCCTTTGCGATTTTACTTTTTGCCGTTCTTTTTGGTTTGGCAAATGGCCTCAACAATACATTTTCTGAAGCATTTGTTGATGATGCAGCCAATTCTATTTTTATTCGTTCAGGTCGCACCACCAAAGCACACAAGGGGCTTCAAGCAGGACGGCGTATTCAATTTAAAAATGAAGATTTTGACTATATAAAGACTGATTTTGAGCCCAGTATAGAATTTATAACTTCAAGAATTTACCGTAATGTAGTGGCCAGTTATAAAAACGAAAAAAATAATTATTTATTAAGAGCTGTCCACCCCGATCATCAATTCTTAGAAAAAACAAAGATATCGAAAGGGCGCTACCTGAACCAGATGGACATGCAAAACAGCACCAAAGTGATTGTTATTGGAGATCTGGTGCGACAAGATTTATTTCTCAAAGATCAAAATGTCGTAGGTAATTACATCAACTTAAGTGGTATTTCTTATAAAGTTGTAGGCGTTTTTAAAGATGACGGTGGCGATGACGAAGAGCGCATTATTTACATGCCGCTTACAACGGCACAAGACATATATGGCAATAATGATTACGTGGATCAAATCAACTTAACCTACAATCCAGTATTAGACTTGAATCAAGCCATTGATTTTGGGCTAGATTTAGAAAAGCAACTTAAAGCACGCTTTACAGTGGCAAAAAATGACCAGCGTGCCATAAGAATTTCTAATATGGCCATGCAAAATAAAGGAATCAATCAAATGACTTCGGTTTTGGGTATTTTAATTCTGATCATTGGTTTTGGGACTCTAATTGCAGGCGTTGTTGGCATTAGTAACATTATGATTTTTATTGTTAAAGAGCGTACCAAAGAAATTGGAATTAGAAAGGCTTTGGGCGCTTCCCCCAGGTCTATAATTTCCATCATTCTAGTTGAATCTGTTTTTATTACAACCTTAGCGGGTTATTTTGGATTGCTAATAGGGGTGGGTTTACTGGAGTGGGCAAGCCCTCTACTAAAAACCTATTTTATAACAGATCCAAGTGTCAGTCAAACTTTGGTTTTAATGGCCACTTTTACACTAATCATTGCCGGTGCGATTGCTGGCTATTTACCGGCAAAGAAAGCCTCCCAAATCAAACCCATTGTGGCCCTAAGAGACGAATGATAGTATGAAATTTTTATTTGAAAGCGATACCTGGAAAGAAGTGTACGACAGTTTGACTAAAAACAAGGTTCGTACGTTCATCACAATGATTGGAGTTTGGTGGGGGATATTATTGCTTATCGCTCTTTTAGGCGCCGCTCGAGGAATGGAAAATTCTTTTAATCGAATTTTTGGAGATTTTGCTACCAACAGTGTTTTTATTTGGGGTCAAAATACCAGCATTCCCTTTAAAGGGTTTCAAGAAGGAAAAATGGTTCGCCTTAAACTGTCCCATGTTCATAAAATAAAAGATAATATTGAAGGTGTAGAACTTGTAGTCCCCAGGAGTCGCAGTCAAGCGTTGGTGGTCCGTAATTTTCTTTCTGGGCGTTATGGTGTCAATGGAGATTACCCATTGCTAGATCAAATTCAAAAGAAAAAGATGCTGCGTGGTCGCTTTATCAATCAAAATGACATTAATAGCAAGCGAAAGTCGGCGGTCATTTCCGAGGATGTTTACAAACAACTTTTTGATAAAAACGAAAATCCCATTGGGCGGTACGTTAAACTGAATAGCATGAATTTCACAGTGATTGGGGTTTTCCAAAACGAAAATGTGGATATGGGGCCTTCTAGTGATATTCACATTCCTTTCACCACGTTTCAGCAGATTTACAACCGCGGCGATCGCATTGGCTGGATGGTTGTGACAGGCAAGCCTGAGTACAATATCAAACAGATTGAGGAAGACATAAAATTACTGCTGCGCAATTTGAATAAAATACATCCAAGAGATAAAAGGGCGCTAGGCAGTTTTAACCTAGGTAAAGAATTTGCAAAAATTACAGGCTTTCTAAAAGGGATGCAATTTTTAACATGGTTTGTAGGAATCGCAACCTTAATTGCCGGTGTTTTTGCCATTGGAAACATATTACTGATTACGGTTAAAGAACGTACCAAAGAAATTGGGGTTCGGCGCGCCTTAGGCGCTACCCCTTTTGAAATTAAACGTCAGATTGTGTTGGAAGCCGTATTTTTAACCTTACTTTCAGGTGTTTTAGGTATCATTACAGGAGGTTGGATTCTTATTGTAATAGATAAAGTTTGGGGACAAGGCGACGATGCCACCCTCGTCAATGCGTCCGTTTCCATAGCCGTGGTATTTGTAGCCCTTGCCTTATTGGTGTTATTAGGGACATTAATTGGTTTGATTCCGGCATTCAAAGCTACAAGAGTTAAACCCATAGAAGCATTAAGAGAAGAATAATTAAATTAATACAATGAATAAAACAGTCAAAATTATTTTAGGAATCGTCTTACTTATCCTTTTGGTATTTGTATTGAAATACTTTAAAGATTCAAACAAAAAAGACGTTATCGATTATAAAACAACCCAACCCTTTTACACTTCCTTGGATACAAAAATTGTAGCTACTGGGAAGTTAAATCCGGAGGAAGAAATTGAGCTTAAACCTCAAATTTCAGGAATTGTCGACAAAATATTAGTTGAAGAAGGGGATTTAGTTCAAAAAGGAGATCTAATTGCCAAAATCCGAGTGGTTCCTAACGAACAGGCTTTGGTAAGCGCCCAAAGCCGTATTAAAACCTCAAAATTCACATATGATAATGCCAAAACATTGTTTGAACGCAACAAAACACTCTATGAAAAAGGGGTCATATCGCGTCAAGATTTTGAAAACAACGAACTCAGCTTGAATCAAGCTCAAGAAAGTTATATGCAGGCTCAAAAAGATTATCAAATTATCAAACGCGGCTCAATTTCTGGAGGTGGTTCTGCCAACACCAATATTGTTGCGCAAATTTCAGGAACCATTTTACAAATTCCTGTTAGGGAAGGATATCAAGTGATTCAAAGCAATAACTTTAACGCAGGGACGACCATTGCGACCATTGCCGATATGCGTCAAATGATTTTTGAGGGAAAAGTGGACGAATCTGAAGTTGGTAAGTTGGAAGAAGGAAAAACTATTAAAGTTATTCTTGGCGCCATTAATGAAAAAGAATTTCCTGCCAAACTAACTTTTGTAGCGCCCAAAGGTGTTGAAGAAAATGGCGCCGTTCAATTTGTGATTAAAGCCGATGTTGCCGTTGAATCTAGTAATAAAATTCGTGCGGGTTATAGTGCAAATGCTGAAATAGAAGTTGCTAGCAAGGAGAGCGTAATGGTGGTCAAAGAAGCCCTGCTGCAATTCAATAGAATTACTGAAAAACCTTTTGTGGAAATTTTAAACGACAATGGCGATTTTGTGATAAAATATGTTGAAATTGGAATTTCAGATGGGATATATGTTGAAATTACAGAAGGCCTAGAGCTTTCAGATAAAATCAAAATTTGGAACAAAGCTTCTGAAGAAAATAATGAAGACGAAGAAAATGACGACAACGATGCGTAATACACCCCCAACCTATCCAACAAGAAGTCTTATGTTTTTGCTGTGTTTTATAAGCATTTTTAGCGTCAGCGCACAAGAAAAATGGACCCTTGAAGTATGTGTCAATTATGCGCTTGAAAATAACATTAGTGTTCAGCAGTCAAAAAACGCCTTACTTTCTAATGACCAAGACATTATTGCCGCAAAAGGTAATTTTTTACCCTCGCTTGGTGTTGGTGCCTCTCAACGACTTAACTTAGGAAATGTAGAGGTTTTTGATGGCCAGTTTTTAGACCGGACCTTCCATTCATCAAATATTGGCTTCAATGTTTCCCAGACGGTTTTTAATGGGTTTCGCAATACCAATATCTATAAACAGTCCCTTATCAACAAGGAGGCCAATGAGGAAGAATTTCAACGTATCAAAGACAATGTGGTACTTAATGTGGTCAACACTTACTTGAACGTGATGTTGAATAAAGAAAATTTAAGCATTGCAGACATTCAATATAAGTTTTCAATTGAGCAGCTCGAACGCGTAAAAGAATTGGTAGCTGCTGGCACCCAGCCTCGTGCCAATCTGTTTGATGCAGAAGCGACGTTGGCCAGTGATCAACAACGCTTGACAGTTGCCGAAAATAACTATAATTTGGCTCTTTTGGCATTATCTCAGGTTTTACAAGTCCCTTTTGAAGGATTTGCGGTTGAACAAATAACACTAGATACACCCTCAGAGTTGTTTTTGTACAATGACGTCACTTCCATATTGACACAAGCTCTAAAAAATAGAAGTGAAATTAAAGTTGCTGAGAAAAATATTGAAGCGGCTGAATTGGGTAAAGAAATTTCAAGAAGTGGATTTTACCCCAATCTCAGCATTAGTTATGGTCTGAATACAGGGGCTAACTTTTCCAATCTCAGCACTGACAATTCTTTTTTTCAGCAAATTAACGATAACCGAGGCCATAGTTTTGCCCTGAGTTTAAACATTCCTATTTTCTCTAGATTTCAAAACAAAACAGCCTTGGCTAAAGCAAAAATTCAGGTAGACAATCAAAACCTAGCACTAGAACTGGCCAAAGTCGACTTAGAGAGCAATATACAACGCGCTTTTACAGATGCCAAAGCCGCCTTAAAGACCTATGTGTCTTCCCAAAAATCAGTTGCCGCTCGTCAGCTGTCCTTTGATAATGCACAACAGCGCTTTAACATCGGTGCGCTTAACTCTTTAGATTTAGAACAAAACAGAACCCAACTAGTGAATGCACAATCAACCTTAGTCCGTTCCAAATACGATTTTATTTTCAAGACCAAAGTCTTAGACTTTTATCTTGGAAAACCCTTAAATTTGTAAATGGCTTGTATTTTAAATCTTGAAACCTCTACGACCAACTGTTCTGTTGCGCTTTCACTTGATGGAGAATTACTTATCATGAAAGAAGATAACAGCGCCAAATACTCACACGCCGAGCGACTTCATCTTTACATTGATGCGGTATTAAAGCAGACCCAAACTGAGTTCAGTCAAATCGATGCGATTGCCGTGAGTAAAGGTCCGGGTTCTTATACTGGTTTGCGCATTGGTGTCTCCGCTGCAAAAGGACTTTGTTTTGGTCTAGACATTCCGCTTATATCGCTCCCTACATTAGAAGTACTTGCCCACAAAATACAGATTGAAGAGGGCTATATTGTAGCCACTTTAGATGCCCGCCGCATGGAGGTATATTCGGCAGTATTTGATGCCAATCACGAATGTATTGGCCCCACCACAGCGAAAATATTAGACTCCGGGTCCTATGCTGATTTATTAGAAAAACATGCCGTTTTTTTTGTTGGTAATGGCGCCGTTAAAACTCAGGATTTGATTAATCATCCCGAGGCACATTTTGACGTTCAGCTTCCATCAGCAAAGCAAATGTGCGCGTTGTCTTATCAAAAATACAAAGCAAGAAATTTTGAAGACCTTGCTTATTTTGAACCTTTTTATTTGAAAGACTTTATCGCGTTTCCTTCAAATAAAAATTAGGAGTGTTTTTTCGAGGAATTATAATTTCTGTCAGACAGATAGCTAATACACAATTACTTAAAGTTTAGGGTTGTGTAACTTGGCCCATTTAAATTAACAGTCCATTGAACCGAGGGTCTTTTTGTTTATTAGTGTGTAGTAGGTTGGAGATAACTAAAGATTGTTTAGGTAGTTGGAAAATTTAATTAAGTCTTTGTCTTTACTTAGATTTATTCTTTCCTTATTTAGAAAATTAATAATTTCTTTTTCTCTCCCACGGAATAATTTAGATAATTTCCTTTTGTTTTGGGTTAATAAAACAGGCATTTCATTTTCCAGTTTAATATAGATACGATCTTTGACTTTTTTATACATAGGAGGCCTATAAGGATCATATCCTGTTTTTGATTCTTTTTCTTTAAGAAAAACAACCACATTTTTTTTGAGTATTATGTTTGCTCCAGTTGGGTTTAATCGTGTAAAATAGCCTCTGCTTATAAGGTCATCGTCTTCTTTATATTCATATAAAGAATAAGTTATATTTGTGTCTAAAAAAGTCACTTCCGCAGAAATTTTGTTTTTATTTAGTGCTAAAATTTTATTGTCAGTTCCACGAAATTCCATTTCATCACCAAAAACATTATATCGCACTGCATAAATTTGGCTCGGCATTAAAGAAATTCTAGCTCTTGAAAAAGTGTCATTCAAATACCTTGAGCCTTCAATAGTGGGATCCTCAGAACTACTTAATGTTAAAAAGGTATTATCCATTTTTGTACTAGTCCCGTCAGCAAACTGAATCCCTTGAGCATACGCATGCTGTACAAAAATAAAAAGTGGTATTAAAAAAATAAACTTGCTCATAATTTTACAAATATAGATTTTTTGAGTTGATTTCTAACTAATTTTTTTAATTCAATTTATATCTAAAAAACATTGTAACTTTGAATTTTTATAAACCTTAAATGAAATTATATATTGTTCCAACGCCTATAGGTAATATAGAAGATATTACCCTTCGGGCTATTGCTACACTAAAATCGGTAGATTTAATTTTAGCTGAGGATACCCGCACTTCAGGCAAACTACTCAAGCATTTTGACATTGCAACACCCATGCAGTCTTATCATATGCACAACGA
>CAJWNW010000038.1 GCA_913044085.1 uncultured Flavobacteriaceae bacterium
GGACGCCAGGTTTTCATCCTGGTAAGAGGGGTTCGATTCCCCTACGGGCTACAAATAAAAAATTAAATTAATATGGCAAATCACAAGTCTGCATTAAAAAGAATTAGAAGCAATAACGCTAAGCGCATACTCAATAAGTATCAGCATAAGACAACACGTAATGCAATTAAAGCTTTACGAGAAATAACTACAAAGAAAAAAGCTGAAAAAGCGTTTCCTTCTGTAGCTTCCATGATTGATAAACTTGCCAAGCGCAATATCATTCATAACAACAAAGCGGCAAACTTAAAATCTAAGCTAGCGCAACACATTGCCAGCTTGTAATTTTAAATAATTTAATAAAAAAAAGTCTTTCCATTGGAAAGACTTTTTTTATGCGTTTAATTTTTGTTATCCATTCATGGAAATTAAAAACTCCTCGTTGTTTCGGGTTTGTTTGAAACGGTCGTTGATGAACTCCATGGCTTCTACAGGATTCATATCCGCCAAGTATTTTCTCATCACCCACATGCGTTGAATGGTTTTTTCATCCAAGAGTAAGTCGTCTCGCCTTGTACTTGAAGAGGTCAAATCAATGGCAGGGAAAATACGGCGGTTGGATATTTTTCGATCCAGTTGTAATTCCATATTACCGGTTCCTTTAAATTCTTCAAAAATAACTTCGTCCATTTTAGACCCAGTTTCTGTAAGAGCAGTCGCAATAATGGTTAACGATCCTCCATTTTCAATTTTTCTTGCAGCACCAAAAAAGCGTTTTGGTTTGTGTAATGCATTGGCATCTACACCTCCACTTAAAATCTTGCCTGAAGCTGGTTGGACAGTGTTATAAGCACGAGCCAGTCTTGTGATAGAATCTAGCAAGATGACAACATCATAGCCACACTCCACCAATCTTTTCGCTTTTTCTAAAACAATGTTCGCAATTTTTACGTGCTCGTGTGCTTCTTTGTCAAAAGTTGAAGCGATCACTTCTCCACGAACATTTCTTTGCATATCGGTAACTTCTTCAGGACGTTCGTCAATCAAGAGTACCATTTGGTAAACTTCTGGATGGTTGGCCGCTATCGCATTGGCGACATCCTTTAAAAGCATTGTTTTTCCTGTTTTTGGTTGAGAGACAATCATACCACGTTGTCCTTTTCCAATTGGAGAAAACAAATCCATAATTCGAGTGGAAATGGTATTTTGTTTTTCAGCGAGATTAAATTTTTCTTTAGGAAACAAAGGCGTGAGATGTTCAAAAGCAACACGGTCTCTAACAACCTGGGGGTCCAAACCATTGATTTTACTCACCTTGATAAGTGGAAAGTATTTTTCTCCCTCTTTTGGGGGACGTACATGACCAAGAACGGTATCTCCATTCTTCAGGCCAAACAATCTAATTTGAGATTGTGATACATAGATGTCATCAGGAGATGATAAATAGTTGTAATCTGAAGACCTTAAAAACCCATATCCATCAGACATGACATCCAATACACCTTCACTTTCAATAATAGCATCAAATTCAAAATCAGGCTCTTTATAGCGATTTCTATTGTCCTTGTTGCCGTTATGTTCTTTTTTATGATGGTTATTCTTGTTTTGGTGGTGTTGTTTTTTGTGTTGTTTTTGTCTGTTATTGTTGTTTTGGTCTCTGTTGTTGTTTTTTTCTTTGACCGAGGTTTCGTTATTTCTGTTGTTTTTTTCCGCCGGAGCAGCTTTGTTTTCCTTTTGAGAATTTTGCGCAGGCTTTGCGGAATGTTCTGTTTTCGGATTTTCAGCTTTGGCTGGAGCCTCTTTTTGATTGTCGGAAGGCTTGGCTGCTTGAACATCTAATATCTGATAGATTAAGTCTAATTTTTTTAAGCTGCTGAATCTAGGGATTTTTAATCCTTTGGCAATTTCCTGTAATTCAGGAAGTTTTTTTTCTTTAAGTTCTGAGATTTCTAACATAATTTAGTTGTAATTATTTAAGTTTTTAAATATGGTTTTGTTGCGTTGCAACATAATTTTTTTGTGGGAAACAATTTGAATTTGGAATCGGTATGTAGTAATATGAAAAAATATAGTTGAGACAAAGAGGTCTCTTGTAATTTGTTATGCAATGATACAACATTATTTTTAAAATTTAGTGAAATAAATAAAAAAGAAACGATTACTTTAGCAGCAAAACTATATGGTATGCTTCAAAGAATTCAAACGCTTTATTTGTTTCTGTCGGCACTTTGTACAGGCGCCTTACCCTTCGTTTTTCCATTACTTACGATTGATGCGAGATCTTATTTTGCACAAGACCATCCGGTATATTTAGGATTATTCGCGGCTTCGACACTAATTACTGGATGGACTATTTTTAAATACAAAACTAGACAAACCCAATTTGTATTGGGTCGTATAAATATTATAGTAAACTTAATTTTATTGGGATTATTTGTGTACCGATTACTTAATTTATCTGGAGAATTTCAAAATTCGCAGAATGGCATTGGTTTATTTCTCCCTGTTGTTTCTGTATTTTTATTGGTACTGGCAAATAAGGCCATCAAGAAAGATGAAGCTCTCATAAAATCTATCGACCGCTTGAGATAAATTATAGGCGCACTCATTGAGATGGCTTAACGTTTAAATTCTACGATTTCCAATTCTTTTATTTCGCCTTTGGATACTTTGAAACGCAACATGGTTCGCACCTTGTGAAATCCATTTTTTCCAACTGCACCCGGATTCATATGAAGTAAATTTAATTTTTTATCCGGCATTACTTTCAATATGTGGGAATGTCCAGAAATAAATAAGCCAGGACGTTCAAATTTAATCACGTCTCGAATAGGCTTTGAATACCGATTCGGGTAGCCTCCAATGTGGGTGATCCAAACTTTAAGACTTTCAACTTTAAACTTTTGATGCAAAGGAAATTCAGTTCGGGCGGCAGCACCGTCAATATTTCCATAAACAGCTCTCAGCGGTTTTAATTTTTTTAGTGCATCGGTTACTTCAAGAGAACCGATGTCACCGGCATGCCATACTTCGTCACACCAATGGACATGTTTTAAGATATCTTCTCCTATATAACCATGGGTGTCGGAAAGCAATAGAATTTTTTTCATGGAATCTTTGAAAACTCAAAACAGTATTTAGACCAATGTCTTATCTTTGATGGTCTAACAACAAAAGTATCAAAATACCTTGAGATATTTCATTGATTTGTCCTATAATGGAACCCATTACCACGGTTGGCAAGTACAGCCCAATGCAGTAACTGTGCAGGCAACCCTCAACAAAGCCCTTTCAGTACTTTTGAAATCTCCCACTGATAGTATGGGGGCAGGACGTACCGACACTGGGGTTCATGCGGTTCAAATGGTTGCACATTTCGATACCAAAGTAAGTTTTGATACGGAACAAATGCCGTATAAGCTTAACGCTTTTCTACCAAAGGACATTGCGGTAAACGCTATAAAAAACGTTCACAAAGAGGCCCACGCAAGATTTGATGCCACAAGCAGGAGCTACATTTATAAAATAACAACCTCTAAAGACGTTTTTGAACACGATAAACGCCATTGTTTTACCAGGCCTTTAGATGTAAATCTTATGAACAAAGCAAGCCGTATTTTGATGGGTTATAAAGATTTTGAGTGTTTTTCAAGGATGCATTCCGATGTAAAAACCTTTTTATGTCAAATTAGCCATGCCCAATGGACTCAAACCGAAAATCATTTAGAATTTAAAATTACAGCAAATCGTTTTCTAAGAAATATGGTGCGTGCTATTGTAGGAACCATGCTGGATGTTGGAATTTCTAAAACATCTTTGGATGAATTTAAAAACATCATTGAATCCAAAGACCGTTCAAATGCGGGCGCTTCTGCACCAGCAAAAGGTTTGTATTTGACCGAAATTTTATACCCTAATTCAATTTATTTAGATGACTAAAATAAAGCAAACTGTTTTTGATGCGCCTCTTTTTGGCCGTCTTTTGGCCTATACCAAGCCGTACTATCCAATTTTTGTTTTGGCCCTCATTACAGTTATTGGACTGGCAGTATTTGGGGCTTTGCGGCCAAAAGTATTGCAAATGGCCATGGATGAAAACATTGAGCAACAATTTCAGCCTGGATTTTTAAGGTATATACTTTGGATGTTTGCTTTGCTATTTATGGAAGTCTTGTGCAATCTTACATTTATTTATACGGCTAGCTGGTTGGGCCAGTCAGTTGTAAGGGATATCAGGACCAAATTATTCAATCATATTCTGGCATTCAAAATGAAATATTTTGACAACTCATCTGTAGGGGTGTTGTTGACCAGAACGGTTACAGATATGGAACGTATTGCCGATATTTTTGGAGAAGGGCTATTTATGATTTTTAGTGACATCCTCAAAATGTTGGTGGTTGGCACCGTTATGGTTTATATGAACTGGCAACTGAGTATTGTAGTATTCTTCACTCTTCCGATTATATTGATAGCGACAAAAATTTTTCAAAAATACATGAAAAAAGCTTTTGAAGAGGTCAGAAATGAAGTGTCAAACTTAAACTCATTTGTTCAAGAGCGTTTGACCGGCATGAAGGTTGTTCAACTTTTCGCAAGAGAGATGATTGAGTTTAAAAGCTTTGAAGCAATTAATCAGCGCCATAAAAAAGCATGGATTAAGACCGTATGGTACAATTCAGTATTTTTCCCAATTGCAGAGTTATTGACTTCCATTACCCTTGGGATTATCATATGGTTGGGAGGACTAAATACGGTTTTTGAGCAAACAGCCTCAGTTGGAGATTTGGCGGCCTTTATCATGATGGTTCCCATGATGTTTCGTCCCCTGCATCAAATAGCAAACAAATTTAACACCCTTCAAATGGGAATGGTAGCAGCTGATCGGGTTTTTAAAGTCTTGGATACAAATTCCAATATTTCAGATTTAGGGACTGAATCATTGAAAGCATTTAGTGGTAAAATTGAATTTAAAAATGTTCACTTTTCATATGTAAAAAATGAAGCTGTTCTCAAGGGAGTTTCTTTTAAAGTCATGCCCGGTCAAACCGTTGCAATCGTTGGGTCCACGGGGGCTGGAAAATCCACTATAATTAACTTGATCAATCGGTTTTACGAAATTGACAAAGGACAGATTTTATTTGATCAAACCAATATAAAATCGATTCCACTCAAATCGCTACGAAAACAAGTCTCCGTGGTACTTCAAGATGTTTTTTTATTCGCCGATACAATCTTAAACAACATTACCCTTGGAAATTCACAAATATCTGAAGCTGCTGTAGTGGATGCCGCTAAGCAAATTGGGATTCATGACTTTATAACAAATCTACCAGGGGCGTACCACTACAATGTAAAAGAAAGAGGTGTGATGTTATCCGTTGGTCAGCGCCAATTGATTTCTTTTTTAAGAGCTTATATAACCAACCCTAAAGTCTTGATTTTGGACGAAGCCACAGCATCCATTGATTCGAACTCAGAACAGCTCATTCAAGCAGCTACTAAAAAAATTACAAAAGACCGGACCTCCATTGTGATTGCCCACCGCTTGGCGACCATTCAAAAAGCGGATGTCATAATTGTATTGGATGCTGGAGAGATTATTGAAATGGGAACCCACAGCAGTTTACTTAAAAACAAGGAAGGAGCCTACAGTGGGCTGTATAAGGCACAATTTTTGAAGCAGGAACACTAAATTAGTTCAGCTTCTAATTTTTCAATGAGTTCTTGGGTATTCTTGTAAATGATAAACGCCCCATTGTTGATGTAAGATATTTGGCCGGATTCCTCACTAACAACAATGGCTAATGCATCTGTTTTTTCTGTAATCCCAATCGCAGCGCGATGTCTTAAACCAAAGTGTGCGGGGATGTCTTTTTGATTGCTTACAGGGAGAATGATACGGGTTGCCTTAATGATGTTGTTTGATATTATTATAGCGCCGTCATGGAGTGGGCTGTTTTTGAAAAAAATACTTTCCAGAATGGGTTGGGTCAGTTCAATGTTCATTTGATCGCCCGTTTCTACCAAAAAGTCAAGGTTGTTATTGCGTTCCAAAATTATTATAGCTCCAGTTTTTGTACTGGCCATTTTAGTGGCTGCTTTTACGATATCATTGGCATTGGTATTGTTTTTTCTAACAGAGCTGGTTAAAAACTGAAACCGGCCTAGAATAGCACTTTTTTTACCAAAGTTGGTAGAGCCAATCATCAATAGAAATTTTCGAATTTCAGGTTGAAATACAACAATAAGCGCAATAATTCCAACGCTCATAAACCCGCCCAATATTTTTGAAAGCATGCGCATTTCAAGGGTGTCTACAAGAAGAAAAAAGAGATAGAAAATGACGATACCAATAAAAATATTAATGGCGACAGTACCTCTAATCAATTTATAGACATAATACAGTAAAAGTGCTACCAAGACGATGTCAATAACATCTAAAACACTGAAATCTAATAGCTCTTTGAGAATTTCCAAGTTGAAATATTTTTTTTAAAGATACTAAATAAAACCAAATTTAAGATTTAGGATGCCTTGGTCAAAGCGTTGTAGAGTTTTACACATTCTAAAGCCTCCCTCACATCGTGGACTCTTAAAATTTTAGAGCCGTTCATCAAGGCCGTCATGTTTAGGGCGGTGGTGCCATTGAGTGCTTCAGAGGCTGTGGATTCTAAAACTTTATAAACCATTGATTTTCGAGAAATTCCAGTAAGAATAGGACAGTTTAGATTTTTGAAATAATCCATCTGGTTTAACAGGATGTAATTTTGATTCAGCGTTTTAGCAAACCCAAATCCAAGATCTATAACGAGGTCGTTAATTTTATGGGCTTTTGCGGCTTGTATGCGTTCTGAAAAATAATAATAAATATCATTGACAATATGTTTGTATTGGGTCTGTTCTTGCATGCTTCGCGGCGTACCTTTCATGTGCATCATGATGTAAGGAATCTTTAATTTTCCAACCGTTTCCATCATCTTTGAATCTAATTTTCCGGCTGAAATGTCATTGCAAATTGCCGCACCCATTTCTGTACATTCTTTGATGACTTTAGATCGGAAGCTGTCTATAGAAATTCTGCAATTTGGGAAGGTTTTCAAAACCAAATGGATCATTGGAGTGATGCGTTGTAGCTCTTCTTCTTCCGAGACAAAGTTTGCTCCTGGGCGTGAACTATAAGCGCCAATGTCAATAAATGCAGCGCCTTCAATTAACATTTTTTCAACTTGATTCAGCATGGTTTTAGAGTCTTTAAAACGCCCTCCGTCATAAAAAGAATCTGGAGTGATGTTTAAAATTCCCATCACTTTCGGCTGCGATAAATCTATCAGTTCTCCTTTGCAATTAATGCTAAAACCGGGGTTGTTTTTAGTTGAATTCATTCAATTTTAAAGTTTAAACCTTAAATTTTGATGGTTTGAAAATTTTAAGCGAAATTTACGTAAATTTCAATCGAATTTATGCAAAATACCTCAAAACAATACGATGCCGTTGTAAGCCGTTGTAGAGATTTATTTTTAAAGAAAATGAAAGACTACGGTTGCGCTTGGCGTATTTTAAGGTTGCCCTCTTTGACCGATCAAATTTTTATCAAAGCCCAACGGATTCGCGGCTTGCAACAAAATAAAACCCAACGCGTCGATGAGGGGGCTGTGAGTGAATTCATAGGGATTATTAATTACTGCATCATGGCTCTGATACAAATTGAACGCGGAATTGCAGAACAACCCGATCTCACTAACGAAGAAACTTTATTGGATTACGACACCAAAATTGCCCAGACCAAACAATTGATGCTGGATAAAAATCACGATTACGGAGAAGCTTGGCGCGATATGCGGGTCAGCTCTTTAACAGACCTTATTTTACAAAAACTGCTGCGTGTCAAACAAATTGAAGACAATTCAGGCCAAACCCTTGTCAGTGAGGGGATTGATGCCAATTACCAGGACATGATCAATTATGCTGTTTTTGCCATGATTCATTTAAACAATAACGAATGAAAATTATAACCCCCATTGCTCGAATTTTTGTTGGCGTACTCTTTATCATTTCAGGATTTATCAAACTCAATGACCCCATTGGTTTTTCATATAAACTTCAAGAGTATTTTAGTGTAGAAGTCTTAAACCTTCCATTTTTGGAGCCATACGCTTTGGCACTTTCAATTTTTGTGGTTGTTTTTGAGGTTGTATTGGGCGTTTTTCTTTTGATAGGTTACCAGCGCAAATTTACCCTTTGGAGTCTGTTGTCCATGATTGTCTTTTTTACCTTTTTAACCTTTTACTCCGCCTATTTTGATAAAGTCAAAGACTGTGGCTGTTTTGGTGACGCTTTGAAACTAACGCCATGGGAAAGTTTTTCCAAAGATGTGGCATTATTAGGGCTTATTCTTTTGATTTTTAATGGTAAAAATAACATTAAACCCATTTTTAAACCTTGGATAACAAATATAATTGCCAGTCTGAGTTTAATTCTCAGTCTCGCTTTTGGATACCATGTCTTGATGCACCTGCCGACCATTGATTTTCGCGCTTATAAAATAGGGGACAACCTCATTCAAAACATGAGTATGCCTGAAAACGCGCCCAAAGCAGTCCAGGAATTTAAATGGACTTTTGAGGTCAATGGTCAAGTACAAGAAGTTGTTACCAACGGTTCCTATCCAAATATTGATGGGACCTATGTTGGTGTTGAAACCAAAATCATTTCTGAAGGCTATCAGCCTTCTATTTTAGATTTTTCAATTGAAACCGATTCAGAAGATTTGACACAATTCTTTTTAGTCGAACCACGTTTGCTAATGATTGTAGCCTATAATTTAGACACTGCTGAGGTAGCGGGCATAAAGAAATTAAAAGCATTTTCAGACGCAGCCTTAGACAAAGGCTATACCGTCATAGGATTGAGTGCTTCAGGCAAGGAGGTCAAAAAAAGAATTCAATCTGATTACGACTTGAATTTTGAATTTTACTTATGTGATGAAAAAGCTCTAAAGACAGTCGTTCGCGCGAACCCTGGTGTTTTACAGCTTAACGAGGGCACTGTGGAGCAAAAAGTCCATTGGAATGACATTGAAGATTTAGCATTGTAATTTTGGGATTTTATCTTTTTAAAAAAACAGCCAATACACTTCTGACCCTTTTTGGAGTGGTGACCGTTGTTTTTTTTCTTTTCAATGTATTACCAGGTGATCCTGCTCGGATGATGTTGGGTCAAAATGAAGATCAAGACCAATTGGCCATCGTTCAAAAAAAATATGGGTTTGATCAACCACTTTTAACTCAATACGGATACTATTTAAACGACCTTTCTCCACTGTCTTTTCACTGGCACAGTCCAAATCATTACACTAGCTTACAATCTGGTAATTATACGTTCAGGCATTTGATAAAATTACACAGTGGAAGTTGGGTTGTCAAATATCCATTTTTGCGCCGTTCCTTTACAAAACAAGGAAAAAAAGTCACTCAAATTCTAAAAGAAACGCTTCCAAACACCTTTATTTTGGCCGCGGCTTCTATTAGTATAGCCCTTGTGCTAGGGCTTTTCTTAGGTCTTGTGTCGGCACTTTATAAAGACCAATGGCAAGATCGAAGCATCTTGGTCATTAGCACGCTTGGCATGAGTCTACCTTCTTTTTTTACGGCCATTATTGCCGCTTGGATTTTTGGATTTGTTTGGCATGAATACACAGGCCTTGAAATGACTGGAAGTTTGTATGAACTGGATGATTTTGGAGAAGCCAATCGCTTACAACTAAAAAACTTAATATTGCCTGCTTTGGTTTTGGGAATTCGACCTTTAGCAGTCGTGTCTCAACTGATGCGAAATTCTTTGTTGGAAGTTTACAACCAAGAATATATTAAAACCGCAAAAGCCAAAGGACTTTGTCCAAGAAAAGTGCTGTTTAAGCATGCGTTTAAAAATGCCCTGAGCCCTGTGGTTACCGCCATTTCAGGCTGGTTTGCATCTATGTTGGCAGGCGCTGTTTTTGTGGAGTATGTTTTTGGATGGAACGGCTTGGGAAAAGAAATTGTAAATGCCTTAAATTCCTTAGATTTACCCGTCATAATGGGGGCTGTTTTAATTATTGCCACTATCTTTGTAATTCTAAATATTTTTGTTGACTTGGTGTACGCATACTTAAACCCAAAAATAAAATTCAATTGATATGAAAAAAGCCGTTTTACTTTTCCTTTGTATAAATACCTTTTTAAATTGTCAATCGGGTCCTAAAACAACTTTCTCAGAGGCCGCCCTAGCGGACACCTTTGAAGCATTAGATGGTAACTCCGTTTCCTTTGAAACCATTTTGGATCAAAATGTTGGAAAAACGATTTTTATTGATGTGTGGGCCTCTTGGTGTAAAGATTGTATAGAGAGTCTTCCACAAATAAAAGCACTTCAAGCCGCACACCCAGAGCTAGTTTATATTTTTCTGTCTTTAGATAAATCCATAAAAGCTTGGAAAAAAGGAATTGGCCGTTATGCGCTTGAAGGCGATCATTATTTTATGTCATCAGGTTGGAAAGGTCCTATGGGTACATTTTTAGACTTGGATTGGATTCCACGTTTTGTAATTGTGAATTCGGAAGGCGACATAGTCGTATACAGAGCAATTAAAACATCCGATAAAAACTTAACAAAATATTTAAAATGAGAAAACAAATTGTTGCTGGAAACTGGAAAATGAATAATGACTATGTAGACTCAGAAATATTGGTTTCAAAACTTCTTGGTCAACACAAACATTCTAATACTGAGGTCATTATAGCCCCGCCGTTCACCAATCTTTTGGCGTCTATTAACGCACTCAAAGGAAGTTCTATTAAAGTGGCAGCTCAAAATATGCACTTTGCGGAAAGCGGTGCCTATACTGGTGAGGTCAGTGCCGCTATGTTGAAAAGTATAGGCGTAGAAACAGTTATTTTAGGTCACAGCGAACGCCGCGCCTATTTTAACGAATCGGATGATTTACTGGCCAAAAAAGTGAATACCGCTTTGGCGCATGAGATGCGCGTCATTTTTTGTTTTGGAGAAGAATTAAAAGACCGCAAGTCAGGAAATGAAAATTCTGTGGTAGAAAGTCAAATTAAAAGAGCACTTTTTCATTTGCCTGAAGCTGCTTGGAGTCAAATTGTTTTGGCCTATGAGCCTGTTTGGGCCATCGGTACAGGTGAAACTGCTACGCCAGACCAAGCACAAGATATGCATGCTTTTATAAGAAAAACATTGGCCAATGCCTATGCGCAAAGTCTCGCAGATTCTGTTTCTATTCTTTATGGCGGAAGTGTTAAATCTTCCAATGCAGAAGAGATTTTTTCAAAAACAGATGTGGATGGAGGCTTGATTGGAGGTGCTGCCCTTGACGCAGAACACTTTACTTCCATTGTCAATGCGTTTTAACACATGACCACCCCGCTTTATATTGCTTATCATTTTGACGTTTCACCCCCAGTTCCTGGTAATGAAATTCTCGTGGCTGAGCTTGGTGTTGTGGGTTTTGAAAGTTTTGTTGAAACTTCCGAGGGGCTTTCAGCATACATTCAAAAAAAAGACCATTACAGCAGCATTTTAGAAAACTTACAAATTTTAGAAAACGACGAATTCTTTATCAGCTATCGTATTGAAGAAATCGAACAAGTCAATTGGAATGCCCAGTGGGAAGCCAACTTTAAACCCATTACAGTGGATGTGCGTTGTTGCATCAGAGCCCCTTTTCATGATTCAGCGGGTCACGAATTTGACATTGTCATTGAACCTAAAATGAGTTTTGGAACCGGACATCACGAAACCACCCATATGATGATTCAGTTTATGTTGGATACAGATTTAAAAAATAAATCTGTTTTGGATATGGGATGTGGTACGGCTGTCTTGGCCATTTTAGCAGAAAAGAAAGGGAGCAGTTCAGTAGAGGCTATTGACATTGATGAATGGTGTTATCAAAACAGTCTCGAAAACATTCGCCGCAATTCATGTCAAAACATCCGTGTTTTTAAGGGAGACGCAAGCTTGTTAAAAACCCAAGCATTTGATGTCATCATTGCCAATATCAACCGCAATATTCTTCTCAATGATATTCCTGTTTATGCCACTTGTTTAAATGCAAATGGTTTTTTATTTTTGAGTGGGTTTTACAAAGAAGACATCCCAAAAATCCAAGAGGTTTGCAAGCATTGTAATTTAAGTTTTGAAGCGCAAATTTTTAGGAACGACTGGGTGGCACTAAAATTTAAAAAACAATAATGGCTGCAAAAGAAGAAGTTAATGAAGCAATTGATGTTTCAAATTTAAATGATAATTTCAATGAGATTGTATTGTTTAATGATGATGTAAATACTTTTGACCACGTCATTGAAACCTTGGTAGCCACTTGTGACCACAGTTATGAACAAGCCGAGCAATGCTCAATTCTTGTCCATTACAAAGGGAAATGCACAGTCAAAACAGGTCCCTACACTGATCTAAGGCCTCGCTGTTCTAAATTGTTGGAAGCAGGGCTGAGTGCCGAAATTATATAGCAAACTTTTAAAGATTCCTCTAGGCGTTGCAAACCCCATTAACCATTGGTAGCTGTGTTTTCTTAAGGGCTGCAAAACCGCCCGCAATATCTATAACATTCGAAAATCCATTGGCTTTTAAAATAGAAGCTGCAATGACCGAACGGTACCCTCCACCACAATAAATATGGTAAGTTTTTTGGCTCTCAATTCCCTTTATTTTTTGGTGAATGCTATCCAACGAAAGGTGTTGTATATGAGCCCCTTCTAAATGTACGCTGTTGTATTCTCTATCTTTTCGCACATCTAAAACGGCGATGGGCTTGGTGTTGAATCGCTTTTCAAATTCTTTGACTGTTATAGATGTGATTTGCTCCGTTGTTTTCCCAGCCTGAACCCAAGCTGACATTCCACCTTCAAGATAGCCGAGGCTATTGTCATAACCAACTCGGGCCAGTCTTGTGATGGCTTCTTCGGAACACCCTTCTGGAACCACCAACAAAATAGGCTGATTGACGTCTGAAATGAGCGCTCCCACCCAAGGAGCAAAACCACCATTAAGACCAATAAAAAGCGCCCCAGGAATGTGGCTTTTCACAAATTCTTGTTGGGTTCTTACGTCTAAAACTAAGGTTTCTTTTTTTTGTGCTAATTCCTCAAACAATTGAACGGAAAGAGGAGTATTGCTCTTTGATAAAATTACATCAAGGTCCGTATACCCTGTTTTATTTAGTAAAATGTTTTCTATAAAATAGGGGGGTGGTGAACCAATACCCTTTAGAACTTCACTGACAAATTCTTCTTTAGTCATATTGGCGCGTAGCGCATAATTAGAGCTCTTTTGATCTCCAAGTGTTCCAATGGTTTCTTTACTCATATTTTTGCCACAGGCAGAACCAGCACCATGTGCAGGGTATAAAATAATATTGTCTTCTAAAGGCATAATTTTAGAACGTAAGGACTCAAATAGCATTTCTGCTAACTTTTCTTTACTAAGGTCCTTGTATTGTTGGGCTACATCGGGAATTCCAACATCCCCAAGGAAAAGCGTATCCCCAGAGAAAAGTGCATGATTTTTTCCGTTGGCATCTATCAATAAATAGCTGACGGATTCGAGCGTATGACCTGGGGTGTGGATCACTTTTAGGGTCAAGCTTCCAATTTTAAAGGTCTCTCCATCTGCCGCATTGTAGCAATCGTAATGGGTGTTTGCGTTGGGGCCAAAAACAATGGTCGCCGCTGTTTTTTTTGCCAAATCTAAGTGGCCAGAAACAAAATCGGCGTGGATGTGAGTTTCAAAAATATATTTGATTTTCACCTTGTTTTTTTTGGCACGTTCAATGTAGGGGGTAGGCTCTCTCAAAGGATCTATCACCGCTGCATCTCCATCAGATTCGATGTAGTAAGCTCCTTGTGC
>CAJWNW010000039.1 GCA_913044085.1 uncultured Flavobacteriaceae bacterium
AGTTTTTTAGTGACTTTAAACAAAATGGCCGCTACATAAATGTTGAAATCACAGACAAACAAGACCGTAGTCGTCATAGACGTAAAGGAAAAAGAAGAAACGACAATCAAAAGTCGCGTGGAAATTTTAGCAAAAATCGAAACCGAAGAAGTTTTGATTTCAAACAAGGTTCAGGCCACTCGCGACCAAGAAGAAACCGCCGTAGGTAGCCACTATGTTAATATTCAAATAAAATTTAATTGGACATTGGGTATTTAAGCTTTGTTTAGTACTTTTATAGAATCATTTTCTCCATGAGACACCTTCTAATAATCATTTTATTATTTGTTTTACCACAACAGTTGGTGGCGCAACAAAAGGAGCTTGTGAGGGGTAAAATTGTTGATGCTTCCGACGATAAGCCCATGGAAAATGTCAATATTGTAAATCTCAATCAAGTTTTTGGAACTGCGACCAATGAAGAGGGAGCGTTTGAGATTCAAGCGAAGGTAAATGACACACTTCATCTTTCATTTTTGGGTTATAAATCCATTAAGGTTCGTGTCACAAACGATTGGGTTAATTTTGGTAATCAAACCACTATTAAACTTACTGAACTTGCTTTCGCATTAGAAGAGGTAGTCATTAATAAACTCAAGCTCACAGGTTATCTAGAAATTGATATCAAGCAAATTCCGATACAGAAAAATGTACGTTACAGTATTTCTGGTTTAAATTCGGGCTATGAATCTAGTCCTAGAACTCCCAGCATGGTTACAAAGGTTTTGGGCGCTATCTTTAACCCAGCAGATTTTTTACACAATGTCTTTGGTAAAAAGCCTCGCGAAATGCGAAAACTTCGAAAAATGAAACAACAAGACGAAATCCGTAACATTCTCTCGTCTCGTTTTGATAGAGAGATGTTAACTGCTCTTCTAAAGGTTGACAAGATCGATTTGGATCTTCTTATCAGTGAATGTAACTATTCGGATGACTTTATAAATACAGCCAATGACCTTCAAATTCTAGATGCGATTAGTGAATGTTACGAGGAATATAAAATTTTAAGTCGCGAACGAAATTAGTTTTATAAAGTTTGTTGTTTGGTAAATTTTCGTGAATTGATTATTTAATACTACATGCCCCAACATTAACATTATTTGCTATTTTATCAAAGTTATTCTTGCATCTTCATCTTGGGATTGTTATTTACATTTTTTAGTAACTAACAATTCATACAATGGGAATTATAAGTACAATCATTAAAAGTGTCATGGCGGAATGGCTTGGCAGCCTAATATTTAAAGGAACAGGCAGTGATCCTGAACTGGGCCGGGCTTTTTGGAAATATAATCATTGGTCTTGCAAGAAGTTTTGTAGGAAACTGGTCGCTTATCAGGTTTGTAATTAGCCATGGTGACGGCTAGATCGTTGCAGTTTTGACAGCAGCAATTGGTGCGGTCATTATTCTTTTTTAATTAATATATTATTTAATAAGATAGTCTAGTAATAACTTGACTTGTTAAGTTTAAAATGAACACACAAAGTGACTAAAAAACTGCGTGTACATTTTTTAATAAAATTAAGACCTTTTGTTTTTGGCTTCAATCCACTTAGATAAGTACTTTGTAGATTGTAAGCTATGGTGTTGAAGCAAAAGTCCTGTTATATTTTTTAAACGGTGATTATCTAGCTGCTTGAATAGCTGGTCTATTTTAGCTAAAAAAAGAGATTCAAATTCACATCGAGAAAAGCGCTTTAAAAGGACATTAAATCCATCATTTTGGGCAGTCTCCCAGATGTCTTTTTCGTTATACAACTGCAAAGACTTGAATACAAAGTTTTGTAGATTATCTTCAATAAATCCATTTGAAGGAAGTGTGCCAAAAAGGCCTTCTGCAGCAACAGTGGAAAGCCCGCATGGCGTTCCATTTCGCATGGCATCTAATACTTTTCCTTTAAGGCCTGCTCCAAATTGAAGCGGCGCTAATAAAAGTCGGTAAGAACTTAAAAGTGAATCTAAATCTTCTACGCGTCCATACACATAAAAATTATTTTTTTTATCTTCAAGCGTCAAATGTTGTGGCTTTGCATAGGCGCCATAAATATGGAGCTGAGCTTCTGGTAATTTTTGACTTAGTACAGGCCAAATTTTGTGTTTTAAATACTGAACAGCCTGAACATTAGGAGGGTGCATAAAATTTCCTACAAAAACGAAATTTTTTCGAGTCTCATAGCCCGAAAAATCCTTTAGGTTTTGAATTTCAGCTGGATGTAAAACAAAAGGGATGTAAAACAATAGCGAAGCATCAATGCCAAGTTCTTGAGTAAGAATTTTAAATTCTACTTCAGAAATAATGAGCGATAGATCTGAGCGGTAGATACTTGCAATTTCGCGTTTGGCAACATCAGATTTCAAAAACGTTTTAGAGAAACGAACCGTAGAATCTAAATTTTCCCCACGTGCCTTTCTCAAAAAATGAAGATCTTCTGTATCTAAAACTTTAAGCGCATCAGGACAGCATTTCGCAACGCGCCAACCAAATTGTTCTTCAGTCATAAAGCGGTCAAAAAGAACAACAGATGGGTTTAACGCAAAAATATATTCATCAAAACTTGAGTCATTAAGCTTTAGTGATTTAACCTCAATTCCTAGTGTATTCAGATCAAATGAATGTGCTGAAAGGCTGGCAGTAGTGCCAAAAATAATTTTGTAATCGGCATCAATAAACAATTTCAACAATTGTAAAATACGAGCCCCAGCCGCAGAAGAACTGGGTTCGGGGTAAACAAAGCCTATACACATTAAGATTTTTTGCTGCTGCATATATAAAATATCAATTCAAAAATAGAAATTAATCGGCGCATCTTGGCTTGAAATGAAAATCTTCTCATTAAAAGTGATATCTTTGCGTCTTAAACTGAGAGCAAATGTCATTAACGCCGCTGAATGCTATTTCACCCATCGATGGTCGCTACAGATCTAAAACAGTAGAACTTGCTGCTTTTTTTTCAGAAGAAGCGCTCATTAAATACAGAGTACTTGTAGAAGTGGAATATTTCATTGCACTTTGTGAGCATCCATTGAAGCAGTTGGCTGATTTTGATTCAAATTTGTTTGAAAGTTTAAGAGCCATTTATAAAGAGTTTTCATCAGAAGATGCAAAAGCTATAAAGCAAATTGAACAAACTACCAATCACGACGTAAAAGCGGTAGAATATTTCATCAAAGACAAATTTGACCAGTTCAATATCAGTCGTTACAAAGAATTTATTCATTTTGGATTGACCTCCCAAGACATCAACAACACCGCCATTCCATTGAGTATCAAACTTGCCAATGAACAAATATACATTCCTCAATTGTTAACACTTATTGAGACCTTGGATAAATTCTCTAAAGACTGGGCTTCCATTCCTATGTTGGCCAGAACCCACGGACAACCGGCTTCTCCTACCCGCTTAGGAAAAGAAATAGCGGTGTTCAAAGTGCGCTTAGAAGCGCAATTAGACATTTTAAAAAGCATCCCCTATGCCGCTAAGTTTGGGGGCGCTACCGGAAATTTCAATGCACATCATTTGGCATACCCTAATGTTGACTGGAAGTTATTTGCAAACAAATTGCTGAACGAAACGCTTGGGCTGCAGCACTCCTTCCCTACCACTCAAATTGAGCATTATGACCATATGGCAGCGCTTTTTGATGCAATGAAACGCATCAATTCAATCTTGATTGATATGGATCGTGATTTTTGGACCTATATCTCCATGGATTATTTTAAACAAAAAATCAAAAAAGGAGAAGTTGGTAGTTCTGCGATGCCGCATAAAGTAAATCCTATTGATTTTGAAAACAGTGAGGGAAATCTTGGGATTGCCAATGCAATTTTTGAACACCTCTCGGCCAAACTTCCCATTTCAAGGTTACAACGCGATTTGACGGACAGTACTGTTTTAAGAAATGTGGGGGTCCCTTATGCCCACACAATAATTGCCTTTAATTCGACCTTAAAAGGACTTCATAAACTGCTGCTAAACGAGACTAAAATAGCCCAAGATTTAAATCAAAACTGGGCAGTCGCTGCTGAAGCCATTCAAACAGTTCTCAGAAGAGAAGGCTATCCAAATCCCTACGAAGCACTCAAAGGATTGACGCGTACCAATGCGGAGATAAATGCAGAGTCCATCGCTGATTTTATTGACGGTTTAGAGGTTAGTGACAGCATTAAAGCTGAATTGAAAAACATCAGCCCTTCAAACTATACTGGAATTTAATTTCTACAAAGCCGATGGCTTCATAAAGTTAAAAAAGCTATCTACGTTCTTATAGTCAAGGTCTAGTTTTTCTATGAGGGGCCCAAGTTGCATTATTTCGGAAAGATTCATATCCTTACCTAAAACACGAATGACGGCAAAGCCAACTTGGTTAGAGTTGAGTAAAATAACAACTTCATCCATGTTATGATCTTCACCAACAGTGTAAATTTTAATTCTACCATCCTTAGAGTTTCCAAGACGAAACAATTCATTGTACTTGACTTCCTTGAGCAATTGTTTTACAAAATTAAGTTCAGCTTTATAAACAATATCACTTCCTGACTTTAAACTATAACCAAGCATATTAAACTTCTGAATAGAATTAATGGCTTTTTGTTCAGACTCGGTTATATCATTTATATCAATATCTAAAAAAGATACGGGAAAGTCCATAGCAATAAAACCGGATGCTTCCTGATGGTCAACATAATAGGTTTGAAGGCTGGGTTCAGAATTACAACTTAAAAAAAGTGTACAAATAAGTGTAAAAAAAAGGGGCTTTGAAAAATGTAATTTCATTCTGTCTTAGATGCTTTTTCAAGTTGTTTTCCTCCAGGAACATTTAACTGCTCGGTCAAAACAGCTAAAGTTCGCAAATCAATATCGCCATTCAGCGAAAGTAAAACAGTTTCATCAGAACTTAACCTGCCACGAACCAACATCAATAGTTCTGAAACATGAAATTCGTCACGCCCCGATTGAACATAAAATTTGATATTTTGATCGCCGTCTTTAACGCGCATCAACTCCTCTAATTTTGAAGCTTTGACATAGGTTTTTACGTCAGCACTTATGGCATCAGAAACCGATGTGTCTGTTGTAGTGAAGACGGTTAAACTATTGAGCATTTTAATTTGATCTAAAAATGCATCTGTTTCTGGATCGTTGGTTTTGACTTTCATTTCTGCTAACATCCCAAACATTTTTTGATTGACGACTACCGAACTTACATTGTCCATGTCCTCATATTTTTCAAAAAGGCTTTGTGTGAAAACTAAAGAGGTTGAGACTAGAGATAATATTGTGAAAAATTTTTTCATTATTGTGTTTTTTAATTTTTAAGTTTAAAAATTTTGTGGGTTGATGTGTTAAAGTTATTTAAAATAGTTAGATTTTGTTTTCCTTTACCATAGGAATTTGAGATTATTTGCAAAGTTTTAAGTTTTGAAGTTCCTTTGTTTATGTTTCTGGATAACATTTCAATTGCCGATTTGGTTTGATTATAAGTTAAAAGATTTTCATTTGTGAGCTCTTTAGTCCCATTATTAAAATTGGTTCCCAAGAAAATTCCTAGGATTAAAGCAGCGGCAGCGGCCATTGAAAACCATTGAATTTTACGATTTTTTTTAGGAATCAAAATTTTCTTTTTGTAGGTGTCCAAGCCTGCGGTTGAAAAACTATTGAACAGTTGTTTATACACTTTTAAATGATCAGGTATTTCTGATTTTTGAAAAAACGTTTTTAATTCTGCTTCTTCATTTAAATTGGTTTCACCCAATTCGTATTTTTTTAATAAATTTTCAATTTTTCTTAATACCATGATTATGTAATTGATTTAATTGAGTCTTTAATGTTTTTCTGGCTCTTGAAAGTGCCACTCTTATAGCAGTTTCTTTCATGTCTAATATTTTAGATATTTCCTTAAAATCATAACATTCAACATCTCTTAATTGCACAATTAATTGCTGTTTTTCTGGTAAAATGTTTATCAACTTCTCAAGTAAACTAATGCTGTCGCTGGTTTCTATTTTTGTTTGTAACGAGGCCGCTTTGCAATTGTGGTAATTTTCATGAGTAATTCTCAAATTTTGAGCCTGTCTCGATCTTAATCTGTCCAAACAATGGTTTTTTGTGATCGTCATTGCAAAAGCCTCAGGATTATTATAATCACTCAAACCTTTTCGACTTTTCCATAATTTTAAAAGAACATCTTGTGTCGCATCCTCTGCCTCTTCTCTTGAGACCAAAAAACGTTTCGAAAATCGAAATATTTTATCTGTGATAGGGCTAACAAACGCTAAATACTCACTTTCGCTCATTGAATTAACTATAAATTTAAGACGAATTAAGACTTGGATTGTTACAAGACTAAAAAATATTTATAAATTAAAATAAATAACAGTAAATTGTAAACGCTTAAACGCTACGTTTAAGCGTTGAATATTTAAATAAAATCCTACTTTTTATGAAAACAAAATTTAAATGTATCGCACTTGTAATCCTGATGGGGTTTACCTCCAGTTGTTTTGAGGACGGAGACGATAATGTTACAGCAGGCACAAGCATCAAAGATTTTGTGTGGAAAGCTATGAATGTGGTGTATCTATACAAATCTAATGTGAATGATCTTTCAAATGACCGCTTTGCAACAAACGCTGATTACCAAAATTACTTAGACAGCAACGAAACGCCCGAGACCTTGTTTGAAGCTTTGATATACGACCGTGAAAATGTAGATCGCTTTAGCTTCATCACGAGCAACTATTTTGAATTGGAACAGCAATTGAGTGGTGTTACTTTGAATAATGGTGCCGAATTTAATTTTTATTTGGTTCCAGGAAGCACTACATCGGTTTTTGGGGTGGTGCGATTGGTTCACCCAAACAGTAGTGCGAGTTCCGCCAATCTTTCTCGTGGACAAGTCTTTAATAAAATTAACGATATTTCCCTGGACTCCTCTAACTTATCATCTTTGTTGGCCAACAATAGCTATAGCTTAGGCTTGGCGACTTATGATGACAACAATACAGAAACCTTTTCAGATGATTTAATCATTGATGGTAATCAGACTGTTACTATTGTGAAAGAAGGCTATGAAGAGAATCCTATCTTCAATGCAAGAGTAATTGATATAAATGCTGAAAAAGTAGGCTATTTGATGTACAACAGTTTTGTGAATGAATTTGACAGCGAACTAAATGTGATATTTGGTGATTTTAAATCTCAAAGTATTGATCACTTGGTATTGGACTTGAGGTACAACTCTGGCGGAAGCGTTCAAACAGCAGCCGCTTTGGGAAGTATGATCACTGGGCAGTTTCAAAATCAAGTTTTTACAACTCTAAAGTATAATGAGACTTTGGAAAGTAATAATTTTGATTACAATTTCACCAACACACTCAGCAATGAGGAAATTATAAACAGCTTGAACCTAGACAAGGTTTACATTCTTACTTCAAACCGTTCAGCTTCAGCAAGTGAAATGATGGTTAATAGCTTAAAGTCATATATAGAAGTTGTTCAAATTGGAGGTCAAACCGTGGGCAAGTCCCAAGCGTCTCAAATTGTATATGATTCACCAAATTTGGGTCGAGAAAATGCAAATCCAGGCCATACTTATGCCCTGCTTCCATTAATAGCCATCACCGTGAATAAAAATGATGAAACAGTACCGCCCTCTGGAATTGTACCAACTGTTAATTTATTAGAGCGCCCTGCCTACTACGGAACGATTGGTGATGCAGAAGAGCCACTGTTAAAGGCCGCTCTACAAGATATTCAAGGCAGCAATAGATTGGCTTTCCCATCAGAAATCGAAGCACCTCCAACAGGTTTAAACGCTTTAAACCCTTTGGAGACTTTAATGTATATTGAATGAACCGCCAAAAATGAATAAAAAACACTTTGTTATAGCACTTATTATGGTTTTGGCAGCTATTTCAAGGCTGATTCCACATCCACCAAACTTTGCGCCGGTCACTGCCATTGCACTGTTCAGCGGGTTTTATGTGACAAATAAACTTCTTGTTTATGCACTTCCTATTGGTATCATGATGCTTTCAGATTTATTTTTAGGATTTTCAAGTATTTCTTATTTTGTATATGGCGCCTTTGTGCTGGTCAGTTTCATTGGAACCCTTTCTAAGAATCCTAAAATTTTTAAAATCGTGCCCTGCATTCTATTGAGTAGCATCAGTTTCTTTATAATTACCAATTTTGGCGTTTGGATACTTGGTGGTTACCCCAAAACGTGGACAGGCTTGGCAACATGCTATACAATGGCAATCCCTTTCTTTAAAAATTCTCTGATGGGAGATTTTTTCTACACTGGAGTGATGATTCTATGCTATTTACTGAGTCGAAAAACCTTTTTAAGAACCGCTTGAGAATCCTTAAAATGTTCTAAATAAATTGAAACCAAAGTAAACATCTCCATCTGACCAGTCTCCAGCAGCAGCGGTCATGGCGTTGATGGAATTCATGGGTTGTGAGTTAGAAAATAACAGTTGGAAAACATGACCACCCGTTTCAATATCGACTCCTATTCCAAAAGGATTATTGAAAATTGAAGCATCTGCTCTATTGAAATGATAGCCATAATCTATGTTGATGGAGGTACGTTTGGAAACTTTATATCGACCGCCAAGACTGAGCGCGTACTGGGTATTTTCTTGTTGGTCAAAAACAACTGTATTTTCATGAAAAAATGTAGGTGAAAAAAGCAAGGACAACGCATTGTTGAATTTTTTAGAAATTATAAGCTGGTTGAAATAGCCCATGCGGTTGCTAAAGGATAGTGTTGGATAGAACTCTTTCTCTAGAGAAGAATCCAAAGTAATAGAACAATAATAGACCAATGTGAAAGGAAAATTTTCGGACTGTTTAATCAACCTGGATTTAAACCCTAAATCAAAAGTTTTCTTGTATGAGGTTCTTGAAAAACTAATATTGGAGAAAGAATTTAAACCATAAATAAAATTTAATCGAGTTACCGCATCGTCTAAACCAAAGAAATTATCAAAACCATATTTGATACTTCCAAACCTATGGGAAACCGAAAAAGAAAGTTCTTTTGCCGAAACGAGTTTGGTAGACTCAAAATTGACAACTTTCAAGCCCTTAAACGCAGCAGAGACCCCTTGACTGCTATCTTGGTAATCAATGGCCTCTAATAAATCGGTTTGAGCATTTAAACAGTGGTTGAAAAACAACAGACACAGAAAAAGTTTAATAGGTGATTTCATAGAAAAAATTGGATTAATTATTGATTCACGATCGAACAATCATTTAATTTATACTCCTGAAAAAGTTCATCGTAACCAATAAATTTTCCCAAAAGCCTTATAGTATCTCCAACTTTCACATCAGAAATACCATTTTTAAACTTACAAAATATTTTTTTATCAACTATTAAAGCAGATTTTTTAACTGTTGTTACAGCTCCACTCAAAAGAATGTTATTTTCTGATAAGTTTGATTTATTTGAAGTGTTATCCATTGAAAATTTATAAATTAATTCTGCAGAAGACAATTCAATTGAAGGCGCTACTCGGTCTAAAAAAAAACAGACATAAACAGTGGTGCTGACCACAGCAAAAGCAATAATTAAAGCCACTACTTTTCTCATAAAAGGAAAGTTTAATTATTTAATTTTTCTAAATCTAAATTTATAGAAACATAAATCTTTTCGGGAATTTTACTGCGAACAATTCTAGGAACTTTAATATCAAAGTCCGAAACAACCAATTGGAATTCGCCATTGATACCAATTCGGTTATTCTTAATTTCTACAATTAGTGGGATTTCATTAAGTTGTTTTTCAACACCGTGAAAGGACAAGACACCAGAAAAAAGACAGGTTTTTGAATCCTGAATGTCAAAATTGGAAATTTTTCCAGTAAATGTAGTCTTGGGGTGAATGTCTGATTCAGCGTAACTTTCATTGAAGTGTTCTTCCATGAGAGAATTTTTAAATGAAAAACCTTTGACCAATGCCAAAACAGCAATCTCACCACCGTCAACATTTAAGATGGCTGAAACTGAGCTATTTTCAGCTTTAACTGGTACAAAAGAATTGAGTTTTGAATCAAATGTTATAATGCCATTACGGGTCAAATACTGCTGTTGAGCCTGTAAATTTAACGGCACGCTAAAGCCAATAACAATCAACAAAAAAGGTATAAATTGTTTCATATTATAGAACTATTTATTCTGTCACAGTGATAGTTCCAAACATAGAAGCTACGTGCGGATCACATACATATTGCGTGGCTCCGACTACTGTAAATTCGTGCATAAACTGATAGCCAGCAGTGCTAATGTATCCAGAATCAAAGGATTCAACCCCGGAAGTCGATCTAAGATTATGGGTGCCGCTTCCCCAAGTCCAACGAACGGTATCACCAACTTTTATATTTAATTGTTGATTTGCACTAATGCTGGAGTTTGTCCAAAATAAATCATGTAATGTGACATCAGGAGTAGCAGGAGTTAAATCAGAAATGCTGTCGTTTTCACAACTTGTTACGATAACTGCGAAAATTAATAGGAATGCTTTGTATTTCATATCAGATATTTTAACAAATATATCTAAAATGAAACTTTAAAATTGTTAAAATATTGACAATACTCTAAAGCGATTACTTGCTTAAATACATCTTTCGCCTGGCGTACAGGTCGTAAAATTCATCGTCCTTAAGGCTATCTATGAATAAAATGCTCTCACCAGTGCTTTTCATTTCTGGTCCCAATTGTTTGTTGACATTCGGAAACTTATTGAAAGAGAAAACAGGTTGTTTGATGGCATAGCCTTCCAATTGTGGGTTGAAATCAAAATCTGTGACCTTGTTGTGACCCAACATTACCTTGGTGGCGTAATTAACATAGGGCTCTCCATAAGCCTTGGCGATGAATGGAACCGTTCTAGAGGCTCTTGGATTGGCTTCTATAATGTAAACCATGTCATCTTTGACTGCAAACTGAATGTTGATCAATCCAACAGTATTCAGCGCAAGCGCAATTTTCTTGGTGTGGTCCTTAATTTGTTGAAGTACCAAGTCACCTAAGTTAAAGGGTGGTAAAGTCGCATTGCTGTCTCCAGAGTGGATACCACAAGGTTCAATATGCTCCATAATCCCAATAATATAAACATTCTCCCCATCACATATAGCATCAGCCTCTGCTTCAATAGCGCCATCCAGATAATGATCCAATAGCAGCTTATTATTAGGAATTTTTCGAAGTAAATCAACCACATGGGATTCTAATTCTTCCTTGTTTATTACAATTTTCATGCCTTGGCCCCCTAAAACATAGGAAGGTCTGACTAAAATTGGAAAGTTCAGTTTGTCTGCCACTTGCAAGGCTTGGTCCGCCGTTTCAGCCGTATCAAATTCTGGATATGGAATGTTGTTGTCTTTTAATAAAGTAGAAAATGAACCACGGTCTTCCGCCAAATCTAATGATTGATAACTGGTTCCCAAAACCTTAATACCATAACGGTCTAACTTTTCTGCCAGTTTAAGCGCAGTTTGGCCTCCGAGTTGAACAATAACGCCTTCTGGTTTTTCATGCTGAATGATGTCGTAAATGTGTTCCCAAAAAACAGGTTCGAAATATAGCTTATCTGCAGTGTCAAAATCGGTTGATACTGTTTCAGGATTACAATTTATCATAATGGTTTCGTAACCACATTCAGCGGCAGCCAAAACACCGTGAACACAACAATAATCAAACTCAATCCCTTGACCAATACGATTAGGGCCAGACCCTAATACAACAACTTTCTTTTTATCAGATACAACACTTTCATTGTCTGTGTAGGTGTTGCCATCTTTAGTCGTCATTTCACTCTCAAAAGTAGAATAATAATAAGGCGTTTTAGCCTCAAACTCTGCAGCACAAGTATCTACCAACTTATAAACACGGTTGATGTGAAAGGCCATTCGTTTTTTATAAACTTCACTTTCCAAACAACCCAGCATATGGGCGATTTGACGGTCTCCGTAGCCTTTTTGTTTAGCCTCTAAAAGAAGGGGTTTCGTGATGGTTTCAATGTCGAAATTCGAAATTTCCTTTTCAAGAAAATACATTTCCTCATATTGTTTTAAAAACCACATGTCAATTTTGGTGATTTCGTAAATTCTGGACAACGGAATCCCCATTTGAATGGCATCATAAATCACAAAAACACGGTCCCAGCTGGCGTGTTTGAGCTTGCTAATGACTTGATCGTAGTCTTTATAGCCTTTTCCGTCGGCGCCCAAGCCATTGCGTTTGATTTCTAAGGATTGTGTTGCCTTGTGTAAGGCCTCTTGAAACGAACGACCGATGCCCATAACCTCTCCCACAGCTTTCATTTGAAGCCCTAGTTCTCTGTCACTGCCTTCAAATTTATCGAAGTTCCAACGCGGTATTTTGACAATCACATAATCCAAAGTGGGTTCAAAAAGAGCAGAGGTTGATTTGGTGATTTGATTTTCTAGCTCGTCAAGATTATATCCTGTTGCTAATTTCGCTGCGACTTTGGCAATTGGATAGCCTGTGGCCTTGCTTGCAAGGGCTGAGGAACGGGAAACCCGTGGATTAATTTCTATGGCAATGATGTCCTCGTTTTCATCTGGACTTACAGCAAATTGAACATTACAACCCCCAGCAAAATCTCCAATGCTACGCATCATATGAATGGCCATATCGCGCATTTTCTGATAGGTATTATCACTTAAGGTCATGGCAGGAGCTACAGTGATAGAGTCTCCTGTATGAATGCCCATGGGATCCATGTTTTCTATGGAACAAATTATAACAACATTATTGTTGTCATCACGAAGCAATTCTAATTCATATTCTTTCCAGCCCATAAGCGCCTTGTCAATCATGACCTCATGTATGGGTGAAATCTCAAGACCACGCTTTAAAAGTTCATCAAAATCTTCTTCTTTATGGACAATGGAAGCACCAGCGCCACCTAATGTAAAAGACGCTCTAATCACAAGAGGGAAACCAAATTCTTGTGCAATTTCCTTCCCTTTTAGATAGGAATTTGCCGTGGCTTGAGGGGCCATTGGAATGTCAATTTTCAACATCAATTCTCGAAACTTCTCGCGGTCTTCTGTAATATTTATCGCGTCAATATCAACACCAATAATTTCAACATTATAATCTTCCCAAATTCCTTTTTCATCCGCTTCAATACATAAATTTAGAGCAGTTTGTCCGCCCATGGTAGGTAAAACTGCATCAATCTGTGGGTGATCTTTTAAAATCTTTAAAATGGACTTGGTATTCAAAGGCAACAAATAGACATGATCGGCCATAGAGGGATCTGTCATGATGGTTGCTGGATTGGAGTTAATTAGAATGGTTTCGATTCCATCTTCTCGTAAGGATCGTAAGGCTTGAGATCCTGAATAATCAAATTCGCAAGCCTGACCAATAATAATGGGCCCTGAGCCGATGATGAGAATGGATTTTAAATCGTTTCTTTTTGGCATTTTATTAGTGGGTTGATTTCAGTAAAATATTTTTCAAATTTAAATAACCTTTAGATATAAAAAAAGGCGTTACGAACAGTAACACCTTTAATATATTAACAATTGTTAATCATTATTTTTTATGACGAATTTCAGATGAAACACTCAACTT
>CAJWNW010000040.1 GCA_913044085.1 uncultured Flavobacteriaceae bacterium
AAGTGCCATTTCTTACACGAATGGCTAATAAATTGCCTAATATAGACACGGATGTGATATCAAATTTATCTGTTCGTGGTGAGTTTGCTTACTTGAAGCCTGATGCTCCTAATGGAACGGACTTTGATAGCGAAGTAACTTCTTATATTGATGACTTTGAAGGCACCCAAAATGGCATCAGTTTGCTCAGTCCCCAGTCTTGGTTTTTGTCGAGTCGCCCTAAAGCCTTGGGCCGTATTTATAACCAAGGCAGCGAGGATGATAATGGATATCAAAATGGCTTTGATCGTGCCTTGTTAAATTGGTATACAGTGGATCCTATTTTTTACAGTTCTCAACGTCCTGGTGAAATTACGGACAATGATGTTTCCAATCTATATACAAGACGAATTTTTATTGATGAACTTTTCCCTGAATTGGATTTGGTCACAGGTCAATATTCCGTCATAAATTCTTTGGATTTAGTTTATAGGCCAACAGAACGTGGGCCATATAACTACCAATCTGGTGCTGAAGACGGAGTCTTAGAAAATCCTCAAAATAGTTGGGCAGGTATTTCGAGACAATTGACCTCCACGGACTTTGAACAGTCCAATGTAGAATATATAGAATTTTGGTTGATGGACCCTTTCCTAGACAATCCATCAAACCCTGGAGGTAAACTTGTGTTAAACCTTGGGAATATTTCTGAAGATGTCATTAAAGACGGTACAAAACAGTATGAAAATGGCCTTCCTCCCGACGGAGACATCAGTTTATTACCACAGACCACTTGGGGCACTGTTAACCCTCAAAATCAATCTTTAATTTATGCATTTTCTTCTCAAGGTCAAGAACGCACCAATCAAGATGTTGGCTTGGACGGTTATGATGACAGTGAAGAAGCTAGCGTGGATTCAAGATTTTCTGCTTTTTCAAATTTATCCGATCCAGCCAATGACAATTATGAGTATTTTTTAAATACAACTGGAGATATTTTTGAGCGTTATAAGTATTATAATGGTCTGGAAGGTAACTCTCCAGATATATTTACAGAAAATAATCGCGGCTCAACAACCCAGCCAGATGTAGAAGACATCAACAGAGATAATACTATGAACACCATTGACAGCTATTACGAATATGAAATTGACATCAGTATAGCCGCACTTAACAATGTCAATAATCCACTCATTGTAGATCGGAAAACAGTCGCTAACATTACCTTACCAAATGGATCTTCATCAGGAAATATCAATTGGTACCAGTTTAGGGTACCTCTTACGGCTTACACTAACGCCGTTGGTGGGATTTCTGATTTCAGATCTATTCGATTTACAAGGCTATATTTGAAAGATTTTTCAGAAACGACTGTTTTTAGATTTGGAACTTTTGATTTGGTTAGAAGTGACTGGAGGCGTTTTCAGCAGTCTTTGGACGAACAGTCCGATGCCGCTACTTTATTAGAGCCCACTATTTTTAGCGTTGGAATCGTTGGTATCCAGGAAAATGATGGCAGCTATGTATCTCCTCCCGGTGTTCAGCGCGAGCAATTGAACAATAACAATACCATTGTCCGTCAAAATGAACAGTCCTTGGTTGTTGATGTATGTGATTTAGAAGGAAGCGATTCAAGGGCTGTTTTTAAGAATATCAATGTGGACATGCGCCAGTACAAAAAGGTCAAAATGTTTATTCATGCAGAAGACGGGGAGTCCAGCAGTTTCCAACAAGGAGATTTGGTTGCTTTTATTAGAATGGGAAATGATTTTACACAAAACTATTATCAATTGGAAATCCCATTAAGAAAATCTTCTGGTGCTGTAGGGGCTTCCGAGTCCGAAGTCTGGCCAGAACTAAATGAGCTTAATATTTCCTTGGAATTGCTTGAAAAAATCAAGTCTTTGGGTATCAGTGAAGGCACTTTAAGTAATGAAGACCCTACTTTTTATAATGTCATTGACGGTGAGTTGCAGGAAACGCCCGTGGATGGTTTTTCGCCCTATTCCTTAGGAATCAACTCCACTCAAACCGAAACCCCATTTGAACAGCGGATTGCCATAAAAGGGAATCCGAATTTTGGAGACATTCGATCCTTGATGATTGGAGTTAAAAATGTTGGTTCTAACGATTTGTGCGCAGAAGTTTGGTTTAATGAACTTCGAATTGCGGATATGGACAACGAGGGGGGCTGGGCCACCATCATGAGTATGGATTCAAATATTGCTGATTTCATGAATATTAATGCCAATGTAAAACGCAGTACTACAGGATTTGGAAATCTTGATCAAGGCCCTAATGAACGTAGCCGTGAGGATTTAAAACAATACGATGTGGTTGCTAATATGAACGTGGGACAATTACTACCAAAAAAATGGGGCTGGCAAATCCCTTTTAATTATGGTCAGAGTGAGACATTGATTACTCCAGAATATGACCAACAATACAAAGATTTAAAATTACAAAATCGAATAGATGCTGCTGGGAATAGTGAGGATAGAGGTCGCATTCTTTCACAATCCGAAGATTACACTAAAAGGCAAAGTATTAACCTGATTGGCGTAAAAAAGCAACGAACTGTGGAAGCTACACCGAGACTCTATGACGTTGAAAATTTGACATTTAATTACTCTTATAATGAATCACAACACCGCGATTTTGAGATTAAAAATGCTTTGGATCAAAATGTGCGTGTTGGTGCCAACTACAGTCACAGTTTCCAACCACTAAATTTTGAACCTTTCAAGAAAAACGATTCTCTTTTCAATGGGCGTTATTGGAAAATTTTAAAAGAATTTAATTTGAATTTATTGCCTACTAGTTTGACGGTCAGTTCAGATATTAACAGACAATTTAACAGTCAAAAATTTAGAGATGCCGATTTGGGCGCTAACAACATTGTGGTTGATGAATTGATTCGTAGAAATTACACCTTTGACCTTCAGTACACAATTAACTACCAGTTGAGTAATGCCTTGAGTTTGAATTTCACATCATCAAATAACCATATTGTGCGAAATTATTTCATAAATGATGATTTGAACGGCGATCAAGACCCCGATTTAGACATATGGGATCGCTTTTTTGATTTTGGAGACCCTAACCGCCACACCCAACAGCTGGGAATCAACTATGCATTGCCACTCAATAAGATTCCAACTTTTGATTTTATAACTGCAAACTATTCTTATACAGGTGATTTTCAATGGAACAAAGGCTCTGATCTTTTTGGGCAACTTAATGTTGATGGCCAAACCTACAATTTAGGGAATTCTATTTCTAATGCCAACCAGCACAATTTTAACAGTTCCTTTGAAATGCGAAAACTTTATCGCTACTTGGGTGTAAAAAAATCAAGCTCAAAGCGATCTTCTGGAAGGCTATCTTCGAGATCTGGATTTAATACTAGCAATGATGAAAATCCAAAGCGAAATTCAAAAAAGAAATTTAAATTAAAAGATATAGGAATTGGTTTACTTACCAGTATCAAAAGGATGCAACTAAATTATGCTGAAAACAATAGCTCGTTTTTACCAGGGTATTTACCAACACCCGGCGCTATAGGCACGATACAACCAACTTTGGGATACACGCTTGGAAGCCAAAGAGATGTCCGTTATATAGCTGCTCAAAATGGCTGGCTTACAACCTTTGACCAGTTCAATCAGCAATACACCGAGGCACACAATGAAAACTTGGATTATGCCATCAACACAGAGCCCATTCAAGATTTAAAAATTGATTTTACAGGGGGCAAAACGTATGCTACAAACTTTACCGAAAACTTTAACACCATTGACACCAATAGTGATGGATTAAGTAACAGTTATAATTCGCTCATCCAAAACACTTTTGGTAATTTTAATATTTCTACATCACTTATCCGTACTGCATTCAGTAAAAGCGATGAAATAACTTCGGCTGCATTTGAAGATTTTAAAAGCAACCGCTTGGTAATTGCAAAAAGATTGGCAGAAAATTTTTATGGACCTTCTGCTTATACCAATGATGCTGATGGATACCCATTAGGATTTGGGAAAAACAGCCAGGCCGTTCTACTTCCCGCATTTTTGTCTGCTTACACTGGTAAAGGAGCCAATGAGGTTAGCCTCAGCGCCTTTAGAGACATACCGATTCCCAATTGGACTTTAAAGTATACGGGATTAATGAGAAATAAATGGTTTAAAAAGAATTTTAGACGTTTTTCAATAACCCATGGCTACAGGGCTTCCTATACTATCAATCAATTTAGGATGAACTTGGACTATGAAGCTGCCGACCCAACCTTAGATTATGCATCTCAAGATACCAACGTTCTGGACCAATCGGGAAATTATAAAGCCCAAACTTTGTTTAGTAATATAAACTTGGTTGAACAGTTTAGCCCACTTGTAAAATTAGATCTTGAAATGAAAAATTCGATTAAATTTACTGGAGAAATAAAAAAGGACAGAAGCTTGTCCATAAGTTTTGATAATAATTTATTGACTGAGATTCAAGGCTATGAGTATATTCTTGGGATAGGTTATCGAATCAAAGATTTAAGAATACGATCGAAACTTGCAGGGCCTCGAAAAATTGTAAAAAGTGACTTAAATATGAAAGCAGATATTTCTGTCAGAAATAACAAAACCATTATTCGCTATTTAGATTTAGATAACAATCAAATTAGTGCAGGGCAAACTATTTGGAGTGTAAAATATGCTGCAGACTATGCTTTTAGCAATAATTTGACCGCAATCTTTTACTTTGATTATGCATTTTCTGAATATGCCATATCGACCGCTTTTCCGCAAACAACCATCCGCTCTGGATTTACCTTGCGTTACAATTTTGGAAACTAATTTTTAATACAAACAAAATAATGAATATACCGGAAGAATTAAAATACACAAAAGACCACGAATGGATTCGCATTGATGGCGAAATCCTCACCATTGGCATTACAGATTTTGCTCAAAATGAATTGGGTGATATTGTTTATGTAGAAGTCGAGACATTAGACGAAACTCTTGAAGCTGAAGCTGTTTTTGGAACGGTTGAAGCGGTTAAAACAGTGTCGGATTTGTTCCTTCCAGTATCTGGAGAAATTATTGAATTCAATGAGACACTTGAAGATGCTCCAGAGCAAGTCAATGAGGACCCTTATGGGGCCGGTTGGATGGTTAAAGTCAGGTGTGAAAATTTATCGGAAATTGAAAGCCTTTTAGAAGCATCAGACTATATGACTTTAATTGGTGGTTAAAAAACTAACATTAACAGCAGTCGGAGTCTGTTATATGACACTGCTTACTATTGGGAGCCTTTCAACTTTAAGAGGCGTTCCAAAGCTAAATACAGAACACCTAGATAAAATAATACACCTTACAGCCTATTCGTTGTTGCAATTTGTATTGTTTTTTATGTTTAAAAGCTATAAACTAAAAAATACTTTAAAATATAGTATTTTGGTTTCTATTGTCTTTGGCATAGTTATTGAATTTTTACAAGCAAATCTCACATCTTACAGAGAGTTTGAAATTTTTGATATTATGGCAAATGTTACAGGAATTTTGATTATGGCAAAATTGATTGCCTTAAATAAAAACGTTCATTGTTAAAAAATTAGAAACATTTATGTAGTTCTGTAAATTTTATTTAATTTAACCACGCATAAATAAACCCAATGGAATCAAAGAAAAATTTAAAATCAGACGTCAGTAGAAATGGATCTATCTATTTCGCTGTAGGTTTAGCACTGATGTTATTTTTAACATATTCTACGCTAAACTGGAAAACCTATGACAAATCGGATATAGATATTGGCAAGTTAAACCTCGACAATGAATTGGAAGAAGAAATCCCCATCATCGAGCAAGTTATCCCACCACCACCTCCTCCTCCTCCTCCAGCGGCTCCTGAAGTCATTGAAGTCGTTGAAGACGAAGAAGAAGTTGAAGAAACTGTCATCGAATCAACTGAAACTGATCAAGATGAAGAGATTGAGGTCGAAGAAATTGAAGTCGAAGAGTTTGTTGAAGATGTTGAAGTGCCATTTGCTGTCATTGAAAACGTACCGGAATATCCAGGATGTGAGCGCGGTTCTAATGCCGAAAAAAGAAAGTGCATGTCGGACAAAATTGCCAAATTTGTTCAACGAAAGTTCAATACCGATTTGGCTGGAGATTTAGGTTTATCTGGAAGACAACGCATTAGTGTGATTTTTAAAATTGATAAAAACGGAAATGTAGTGGGTGTGCGATCAAGAGCACCACATCCAAGACTTGAAAAAGAAGCGGCCCGCGTGATTAATATGTTGCCTAGGATGAAACCTGGACGGCAAAGAGGTAAGCCGGTAATTGTACCTTATTCCTTGCCTATTACTTTCCAAGTTCAGGATTAATTTCTAAGAAACTTTTTATTTAAGAACATCCCGCCAATCACGGGATGTTCTATTTTAAATATAGATAGTTTTTATCGCAATCAATAATTGCATTTCCTTTTTTTAACACATCGGCTCCAATAATGCCATCTACTTTCCCTAAATCAGCTGATTTAAAAGCCTTGTTGATGGGATTTAAATCTATACAAGCTACGTTGCATTTTTCAAACACCCATTGGCCAATACGCAGTTTGTTGTTTTTAGAAATCTTTGATTCAATTTCGTCTGTTCCAGCTCCATGCGCTTTTATTCTTTCAGGTTCAATATTAAGCCTAAATTTTTCAATCGCAGATTGCGCAACAAAAGTTGTAGACGCACCAGTATCTAAAATAAACCAACCTTTGGTATTGTTTATTTTAGCGACTATTTTATAGTGATTACTAGAAATCAGATGCAATTTAATTTTATAGAAATCCTTTTGATTTAAAAACTCTTTTAATGAAGTATTTTTTTTCAAGGCTTATTTTTTTTGACAAAGATAGCATACAAAATAGTATTTTTGTACTGTGATTTTAGCAGACACTCATACACATCTTTATAGCAAAGCTTTTGATATAGACCGAGATCAAATGATTAAAAGAGCCTTGAAAGCTGGAATTTCTCGATTTTATTTACCGGCCATAGATTCGAGTTATACAGAAAGTATGTATGCGTTGGAGCGGAAATACCCCAACCACGTTTTTTTAATGGCGGGGTTGCATCCAACCCATGTAAAAGACGACTTCAAAGTCGAATTAGCACATGTTAAAGAAAATCTTGAGCATCGAAAATTTGTTGCCATTGGAGAAATTGGAATCGATCTGTATTGGGATAAAACTAGCTTAAAGCAACAACAAGAAGCCTTTTATCTTCAAATTCAATTGGCCAAGCAGTATAAATTGCCTATTGTAATTCATTGCCGAGATGCGTTTGAGGAAGTTTTTGAAATTTTAGAAGCTGAGAGGTCAGATGACTTGTTCGGAATTTTTCATTGTTTCACAGGGAATTTAGCGCAAGCCCAACGAGCTATTTCATATAATATGAAACTTGGTATCGGAGGTGTTGTAACCTTTAAAAATGGAAAAATTGATCAATTCTTATCTAAAATTGATTCGTCACATATTGTTTTGGAAACCGATGCACCCTATTTATCTCCAGTGCCCTATCGTGGAAAGCGAAACGAAAGTGCTTATTTGTTAAATGTACTTGATAAGGTTGCTAGTATTTACGGAATGGATAAACAAGATATCGCTCAGATTACAACCAATAACGCTTTGGATATTTTTAAAATTTAACAAAATGCACCCAAAAATACTATTGATTTACACAGGTGGGTCCATAGGTATGGTCAAAGCGGCGGATACAAAAATACTTCAACCTTTCGATTTTGATAGCCTGCTTAAAAACATCCCTGAACTGAAACTTTTACAATGTGAAATTGAAACAGTTTCTTTTGATGACCCTATTGATTCTTCAAATACCACCCCAGATCATTGGGTATATTTGGCAGGTATTATAGAAAGACACTACCACACCCACCAGGGTTTTGTGGTACTGCATGGCAGTGATACAATGAGTTATTCTGCTTCTGCCTTGAGCTTTATGTTGGAAAATCTAAACAAGCCGGTGATTTTTACTGGCTCTCAGCTTCCCGTTGGAGATTTGCGTACAGATGCCAAAGAAAACCTCATTACCGCCATTCAACTGGCCAGTTTACAAGACAAAAATAAGCCCGTCATCAAAGAAGTAGGATTGTATTTTGAATACAAATTGTTCAGAGGTAACCGCACCACCAAAATCAATGCAGACCATTTTAAAGCTTTTGCATCTAAGAATTTCCCACCCCTTGTCACCTCTGGTGTTAAGTTAAACATACGCCGTGAAGTGCTTTTTAAAGGTCCGTCCAGTAAAGGATTAAATATTCACACCAAGATGTGTAAAGAAATTGTTATTATCAAATTATTTCCTGGTTTGCAAGCTTCAACTTTAAACTCTATATTGGAAACTCCTCAACTTAAAGGGGTTGTTTTGGAAACCTATGGTGCAGGGAATGCCCCTTCAGCTGCTTGGTTTTTATCACTTCTTAAAAAAGCAATTTCTCGCGGCATTTATATTGTTAATACCACGCAATGTTCTGGAGGCATGGTTCAGATGGGGCAATATGAAACAAGCCAATCATTACAAGATATTGGAGTTATTTCCGCCAAGGACATGACCACTGAGGCCGCGATTACCAAGATGATGTATCTATTAGGTACACTAAAAGACCTCGATTTTAAATCGGTGTTTGAAACTTCATTAAGAGGTGAATTAACTGAAAATTAAAGGATTTTTACTTTCAGAATTAAACATTTTTTTCTTTATTTGAGATCTTTAAAAAAAGAAAATAGAGAGGTGGCCGAGTGGTCGAAGGCGCACGCCTGGAAAGTGTGTATACGCCAAAAGCGTATCGAGGGTTCGAATCCCTTCCTCTCTGCAAATATATATTTTGATAAATAAACTTACATTAATTTGTTAAACAAGATTAAATATATAGGACTTTCTATCACTTCATTTGCTATTTTATTTAAACTTATGTCTTGGCAATATGCTCAATATTTACTTATCGCAGGTTTAAGCTTTTTGGGTATTTACTTTATGATTAAAGTATTTAAGTAATATATTTTATTTCGAATTATTTACCTATTCAAGTCTTAAGTTAGAGGTTAATAATCTTTATAATTATTAGGATTAAGTCTCTGCTAATTTTGTAGGTATCACTATGACTATAAAAGCCTTAGTTTATAAATTAAAAACTAATCCCAATTGTTGGGATAAATATATTTTTTAATATGTTTTTTTTTATATCTTTAGCAACCTATAATTACAAAGGAAAATTTACAAACAGAACATTATATAAATTTAAGATAATAACAATGAAAAAATTATTTCCAATTTTAGTCGTTGCAATGACAATGGCATTCGGGAGTGTCAATGCAAGCACATTCGCGAACTTGAATCCCTCAATAGCTACAGTTGTAAGTCCAGTACAGGACGATGCCACAGGCTCTGAAGTAGAGTCTCTAGGGTTTCACCAAGAGTTAAAAAAGCGTTTTATTGAAGGCGGCCCAGGTTTCATGGGAATTGTTTTGCTTTGTCTGATTTTAGGCCTAGCCATTGCGATTGAAAGAATTATATTTTTAAATCTTTCTACTACCAACTCAAATAAATTAATTGAAGATGTTGAAGATGCTTTGTCTTCAGGTGGCGTGGAGTCAGCAAAAGAAGTTTGTAGAAATACTAAGGGCCCTATCGCTTCTATTTTTTACCAAGGATTGGAACGTTCTAACGAAGATTTAGATGCTGCTGAAAAAGCCGTTGTTGCCTATGGCGGGGTTCAAATGGGGCAGTTGGAGAAAAATGTATCATGGATTTCACTCTTTATAGCCTTGGCACCAATGCTTGGTTTTATGGGAACTGTAATCGGGATGATTCAAGCTTTTGATAAAATTGAAGCAGCAGGCGACATGCAACCGTCTCTTGTTGCTGGTGGTATTAAAGTAGCTCTTTTAACAACTGTATTTGGTTTGATAGTTGCCATTATTCTACAAGTATTTTACAATTACATTATTGCCAAAATTGATAGTATTGTCAATGACATGGAAGACGCTTCCATTTCATTAATGGACATCCTTGTAAATAATAAAAAGTAAACAACTTTAATCACTACACAAATCAATTAATTATGGATTTACAAAAAATATTAAAGATTGTTGCTGCTGTGGTTGGCCTACTTTCGATTGCTTTTCTTATCACTATTATTTCCACAGGAGATGATGCTATAAAGGCTGGGGATGGGGCTGCAAGTGTTGGTGCTTATATGTACGTTGCTTACTTCATTCTTGCAGCGGCCGTTGTATCAGTAGTTTTCTTCACACTTTCAAATTTAATATCCAATGCTGCAAGCCTTAAAAACACACTTATTGCTATTGGAGCATTTACGCTTCTAGCGCTCATATGCTATTTTATATTTGCATCTGGTGTTGAGACCATGCTTAAGGACGGAACCATGCTGTCTGTTGCGCAGTCTAAACTTGTTGGTGCTGGATTGTATTTGTTTTATTCTCTTGCTGTTGTTGCGGGAGGTACCATGTTGTTTTTTGGTGTCAAAAAATCTCTTAATAAGTAATTATGGCAAAACGATCCGCTCCTGAAGTGAATGCCGGCTCTATGGCCGATATTGCTTTCTTGCTTTTGATATTTTTCTTGGTCACTACAACCATTGAAAAAGATTCTGGTATCAATAGAAAATTACCTCCAATGGAAGAAATTGATCCGCCGATTATTAAGCAGAAAAATATTTTCACAGTCTTGTTGAACGGAAAAGACCAATTATTGGTTGAGGATGAGCTAATGGAAGTGGCGGATTTAAGAGATGCTGCAGTCGAATTCTTGGACAATAATGGAGATGAGACTTGTGATTACTGCCAGGGTAATAAAGACCCAAGATCTTCAGACAATCCAGACAAGGCCATCATTTCTTTGAAGAATGAGCGTGAAACGTCATATGCTGCTTATATTTCTGTTCAAAACGAATTAGTGGCGGCTTATAATGTGCTTAGAAACCGACGCGCTTTAGAAATTGGTCCAAGACGCGGCTTTCGAGACATGAATTTCACACAAATGCAAAGGAATTATAAAGACGCGCGCTTTGTTGGAAATAAGGAAAAGCTAAAGGCTTTAATCGATCAAATTAAATTGGAGTTCCCTCAAAAATTATCAGAAGTTCAATAAATTTAATTTCAAAAGTATAGCATATGTCAAAATTTAAAAAGAAAAAAGACGGAGGACTGCCCGCTATTTCAACGGCCTCACTTCCTGATATTGTTTTCATGTTACTGTTCTTTTTTATGGTAGCTACTGTGATGCGTGAAAACTCACTTAAGATTCAGAATTCTCTTCCCGTAGCCAACCAAGTTGAGAAGTTGGACAAGAAAAACCCAGTGAGTTATATTTACATGGGAAAACCAAGTTCTGGCTATGAGAAATTTGGAACGGAGGCTCGCATTCAACTAAACGATCAATTTGCGGCTTTAACTGACGTGAGTGCTTTTATCAGTGCAGAGCGCTCTGCACTCAGAGAAGAATTAATCCCCTTTCTTACCGTTGCCTTGAAGGTTGACAGAGAGGCCAACATGGGAATTGTGGGAGATGTAAAGCAAGAACTCAGGAAAGTCAATGCTTTAAAAATTAATTACACAACTGGGATTGGAGATGTTGAAACCAATTTCAACTGATACACCTCGTTGTTTTTAAATTTAAAAGGTGTTCTGTCTAGAATGCCTTTTTTAGTTCATAAGTAAGCTTAGAAAAATGATAAAAAAAAGCATTTTAGTTCTGTTATTCCCACTGCCATTTATTGGGCTTTCAAAGAACGCGTCCGAGGTTGCTATTGACACCCTTTACAGGGAAGATCAAATTTATTTTGGCGTCACTTATAATACGCTTATTGATACGCCTGAAGCCTACACACAAACTAACTTTTCTCCAGGTTTTAAAGCAGGGTTTATTCGAGATTTTCCAATTAATAAGAAACGGAATATTGCCTTTGGGTTAGGATTTGGTTATGCATTAAACACATCTGCACAAAACTTAAAAATTACGCCAACTGTTAATGGAAGTTTTGACTACGAATTCCTGTCTGGGCAAAACTATCAGAAAAATCGATTTTCATACCAAGCCATTGAAATTCCTTTTGAATTTAGATGGCGGACTTCGACAGCTCATAGCAATAAATTCTGGCGCATCTATACGGGGTTCAAAGCTAGTTATGTGTTTGCTTCAAAAACCTTTTTCAAGGCAAACAACGAAACGACGATTTATAAGGATTTAGAATTGAATCCATGGCAATTTGGGCTTACTTTGAGTGCGGGCTATAACAACTGGAATGCGTTTATTTATTATGGTTTAAATGCTATTTTTGAGAGGGCCTCAATAAATCAAAACCCATTGGAGATGAAAAGCTTAAAAGTGGGACTGATGTTTTATATTCTATAAAAATATAATTTATCTTTTATCTCAAAAAAAACTTTCTGTTTAAAAAGAAATTGATTCCCGAAAATACATTTTTTTAGACCTCTTAGTTATGTTAAAATTTAGTAATTTTGCTGACTAATTAAAGAATAATGAGCGCTTTTTTTCCTGAGTACAAAGGATTGAATTTACCAAAGTTATCAGATCAAATGCTGGACTATTGGCGTGCCTATGATGTTTTTGAAAAAAGTGTATCATCAAGGGAGGGGAAAAAACCCTATGTTTTTTTTGAAGGACCTCCTTCCGCCAATGGTCTGCCGGGAGTTCACCATGTTCTTGCACGCGCCATTAAAGATATTTTTCCGCGTTATAAAACCATGAAAGGTTTTCAAGTCAAGCGCAAAGCGGGCTGGGACACCCACGGTCTGCCTATAGAATTGGGTGTGGAAAAAGAACTGGGGATTACCAAAGAAGACATTGGTAAAACCATATCTGTTGAAGCCTATAATGACGCCTGTCGCAAAGCTGTGATGCGCTACACTGATGTGTGGAACGATTTAACCCAAAAAATGGGCTATTGGGTGAATATGGAAGACCCTTACATCACTTACGATCCTAAGTATATGGAAAGTGTTTGGTGGCTTTTAAAAGAAATTTACAACAAAAAATTACTCTACAAAGGCTATACTATACAGCCCTATTCCCCCAAAGCAGGTACTGGATTGAGCTCTCATGAACTAAACCAACCTGGAACCTATCAAGATATTACCGATACCACGGTTGTGGCGCAGTTTAAAGCAATCCCAGAAACCCTTCCTAATGCTTTAAAAAACGAAGGTGATATTCATCTTTTGGCTTGGACCACAACCCCTTGGACATTGCCAAGTAACACCGCACTTACTGTTGGTCCAAAAATTGAATATGTTTTGGTAAAAACATTCAATCAATACACTTTTGAACCTATCAATGTTATTTTGGCCAAAGCACTTTTATCAAAACAGTTTAATGGGAAATATGAAAAGACAGACTCTGAAGCGGCCTTAGATGAGTACAAGGCGAATGCTAAACAGATTCCTTAT
>CAJWNW010000041.1 GCA_913044085.1 uncultured Flavobacteriaceae bacterium
GGCCTTTTAAAAATGCTGAAAATCCAGACCCTAGAACAACGGATGACCATTTTTTAATGGAAATTCCCATTCAAGATAACGAAAAACAACTCAAAGCTCTGCTTGCCAAAACTGGTGCAGTTGAGTTACATGTTGTAGAAAAAGATGCCCATTAGAGCCATGAGAAATATAATAAATAGATTCGTTTTAGTTTTGGTTGTTGCAAGCCTTTGGTCTTGTCAAGACAAGAGGCGTCCTAATTATCAGTTTTTCCCAAACATGTATGCGCCAGTTGGCTATGAAGCCTATGGTGAATACGACGTTTTTCCTAACAGCCAAGAAGCACTTCTTCCTCCGGAGAATACCATTGCTCGCGGCCATTCGCTCTATGCTTTTGAAAACACGAATGCAGGTTATGATGCTGCGCTTAAAAATTTAAAATCTCCCCTAAGCAGTCCCGAAATTGATTCCAAAAAAGGTAAAGAATTGTATGAGATTTATTGTGCCATATGTCATGGTAACAAAGGAGCGGGTATGGGAAAACTTGTCAAGCGAGAAAAAATATTAGGGGTTCCCAGCTATGCAGACCGTGCCATCACAACAGGAAGTATTTACCACGTTATTTATTACGGTAAGAACTCAATGGGCTCTTATGCCAATTTTTTAAATGAAGAGGAACGCTGGCAAGTTACGGCTTACGTAGAAGCGCTTAGAGCAGAACTATTAAAATAAGAAAAGTAAAACGGAAATAAAAGATGTACAAGCTTTCGAAAAGATTAATAATAACAGCAATCACCCTCATTCTTATTGGGGCTATTGGCTGGGTCTCTAGCTATACAGCTTCACACCATCTAACCATAGAGGATGTCAAGATTATGCTTGCTGACGAACACGCACACCATGGAGCTGCGGCTCACCATAGCGATGATTCACACCACAAAGCAGATTACGCATCCCATGATACCGCTCACGATGACGGTAAGGCACATGCAGCGATGATACATTCTGAGCATAAAGCGGACCATCCCGAAGCAGCTGGCCACCACAAAGAAGACCACCACCAAGAAGCAAACCATCATGATGATGAGCATGCAGAACACGTTTTACACCAAATGCACAACCGTCCTTATGCGGCGCTCTACGTAGCGGCTTTCTTTTTTATGATGATTTCACTAGGGGTCTTAGCATTTTATGGTATACAGTATGCGGCACAAGCCGGATGGTCTCCTGTATTATTTAGGGTCATGGAAGCCATTACTTATTACCTTTTACCTGGAGCACTAATTGTTCTTGCAATCGGACTTTGGGCGGACGATCACATTTTTATTTGGATGGATCCAGAAGTCGTTGCACACGACAAACTCATTCAAGGTAAGTCTGGATGGCTAAACAAAACATGGTTTGCAATTCGAGGCCTGATTTTCATTGCAGGCTGGAGCTTATACCGTTATTTTTCAAGAAAATTTTCTTTGGCACAAGATCTAGCAGATATTAATGACAATAGTAATTTCAAGAAAAATTTCCGAATTTCTGCTGCTTTCCTCGTTTTTTATATTTACACCGAGTCCATGATGTCTTGGGACTGGGTCATGAGTGTAGATCCGCATTGGTTCAGTACGCTTTTTGGCTGGTATGTATTTGCCAGCATGTTTGTCAGTGGAATCACGGTCATTGCATTGATCACAATTTATCTTAAGGCCAAGGGACTTATGGAATTTGTCAACGATAGCCATTTACATGATTTAGCCAAGTTTATGTTTGGGATTAGTGTATTCTGGACCTATTTGTGGTTTTCTCAATTCATGCTTATATGGTATGCCAATATCCCAGAAGAGGTCACCTATTTCATCACGCGAATCGAAGATTATAATCTGCCATTTTTTGGTATGCTAATCCTCAATTTCATATTCCCATTTTTGGTGTTAATGAATAGCGATTACAAACGTGTACCATGGTTTATTGTCATGGCAGGAATTGTGATATTATTTGGACATTATATCGATGTATTCAACATGATCATGCCAGCTACAGTAGGAGATCGTTGGTTTATTGGGCTCCCCGAGCTCAGCGCCGTTGCATTATTTTTAGGACTTTTCCTGTTGACGGTATTTTACGCGCTTTCAAAGGCGCCGTTACTGCCAAAAGGAAATCCATTTATTAAGGAAAGTGAACAGTTTCATTATTAATTAAATTCAAAAGAAAGTAAAGAAGAATGACTGCTTTATTAACGATATTAATTTTATTAGGAATCACAATTGCAATATGGCAAATGGTCAAAATATTTGATTTGACCCAAACCAATCGCGATACCTCACAAGTTGCCAATGATAAAGACAATTCCATTAATGGATATTTAATGCTTGGATTTTTAGGTTTTATTTACCTCATTACAATCATTTCCTTTGTATTGTGGGGCGACTTGCCTCTTGTTTCTAATTCAGCATCCGAACATGGTCCTGAGATTGACCGCTTGATGATCATTTCTATGGCAGTTATTTTCGCTGTACAAACCATCACCCAATTTCTGCTGCATTATTTTGCTTATAAATACAAAGGTGAAAAAGGGAAGAAAGCGCTCTTTTATGCAGACAACGATAAATTAGAATTTATTTGGACGATCATTCCAGTCATTGTTTTGGCCGGACTTATCATGTACGGCTTGTTTACCTGGAATGACATCATGATTATTGATGAAGAAGAGGACCCACTAGTCATTGAATTGTATGCACAGCAATTTAACTGGAAAGCGCGTTATGCTGGCCAAGACAATGTTCTAGGAGAAGCTAATGTTCGATTGATTAACTTAGACAATGCCAATATTTTAGGCCTGGATGAATCCGATCCAAACGCACAAGACGATATCATTACAACAGAGCTTCACCTTCCTGTTGGGAGGCCCATCCTATTTAAAATGCGCTCGCAAGATGTACTGCATTCTGCTTATATGCCTCATTTTAGAGCCCAAATGAATTGTGTTCCTGGTATGATTACGCAATTTGCTTTCACACCTACAATAACAACAGAAGAGATGCGCCTTAACCCTGAAATCTATGACAAGGTCAGTAACATTAATAAAATTCGAAACAAGAAAAGTAAAAAGCTACAAGCCAAAGGGGAGGAGCCTTTAGACCGCTACGAATTTGATTACCTACTGCTCTGCAATAAAATATGTGGGAAGTCGCATTATAATATGCAGATGAAAATTATTGTTGAAACACAAGACGATTATAATTCTTGGTTAAAAGAACAGCGCTTATTTAAAAATTCATTGGTTCAAAACTAATTGCTAATTTTGTAATAGATAAAGACTATGTCAGCACACGCAGAAATTCATACACACGAAGACAATCACGGACATCATCACAAGGAGACTTTTGTCACTAAATACATCTTTAGTCAAGATCATAAAATGATTGCAAAGCAATATTTGATTACCGGCCTTATCATGGGGATTATCGGGATCTTAATGTCCTTACTCATGCGCATGCAAATTGCATGGCCTGAAGAGCCCAATGTCATTTTTAAAGCATTACTTGGGAAATGGGCTGAAGGAGGGGTAATGGACGCCGATATCTATTTGGCACTGGTTACCATCCATGGCACCATCATGGTGTTTTTCGTTTTAACGGCAGGGTTGAGTGGAACTTTTAGTAATCTTTTGATTCCCTTACAAATTGGCGCAAGAGATATGGCCTCAGGATTTTTGAATATGGTTTCCTACTGGCTCTTCTTTTTATCGAGTGTCCTGATGGTGTGTTCATTCTTTGTTGAAGCAGGGCCTGCAGCAGCAGGATGGACCATATATCCACCTTTGAGTGCCTTGCCTATGGCACAAGGTGGTTCTGGTGCTGGGATGACACTCTGGCTCGTTTCTATGGCGATTTTTATTGCTTCGTCTTTATTGGGCTCTCTAAATTATGTAGTAACTGTAATAAATCTGAGAACCAAAGGCATGTCAATGACTAGGTTGCCATTGACCATTTGGGCTTTTTTCATTACTGCAGTGATTGGGATTATTTCATTCCCAGTGTTATTATCTGCAGCATTGCTTCTGATTATGGACAGAAGTTTTGGGACTTCATTTTTTCTTTCGGATATTTTTATTCAGGGAGAAGTCCTTCATTACCAAGGCGGGTCTCCCGTTTTATTTGAACATTTATTTTGGTTTTTAGGTCACCCTGAAGTTTATATTGTGTTGTTGCCAGCCTTGGGAATCACCTCCGAGGTCATCGCGACCAATGCACGTAAGCCTATTTTTGGTTACCGCGCCATGGTGGCTTCGATCATTGCCATCGCCTTTCTCTCAACGATTGTTTGGGGGCACCATATGTTTATTTCTGGAATGAACCCATTTTTAGGTTCTGTATTTACATTTACAACCCTTCTTATTGCGATTCCATCAGCGGTTAAAGCCTTTAACTACATTACAACGCTCTGGAAAGGAAATCTTCAACTTAACCCAGCTATGCTATTTTCTATTGGATTGGTTTCGACTTTTATCACTGGAGGACTTACTGGTATTATACTTGGGGACAGTGCCCTAGACATTAATGTACACGACACTTATTTTGTGGTAGCCCACTTTCACTTAGTGATGGGTATCTCGGCACTATATGGGCTCTTTGCAGGCGTCTACCATTGGTTCCCAAAAATGTTTGGCCGGATGTTAAACAAAAATTTAGGATACGTCCATTTTTGGGTGACAGCAGTTTGTGCATATGGCGTATTTTTCCCTATGCATTTTATCGGCATGGCGGGACTTCCCAGGCGTTACTACACCAATAGTAATTTCCCGCTTTTTGACGACACTCAAGATGTACAAGTTCTCATTACTGTTTTTGCCCTAGTGGCAGGTTTGGTACAATTGGTTTTCTTGTATAATTTTGTCCACAGTATGTTTTATGGCAAGAAAACCGAGCAAAATCCATGGCGTTCTAATACGCTTGAGTGGACAGCCCCTGTTGAGCATATGCATGGTAACTGGCCAGGAAAAATTCCACATGTGCATCGTTGGGCGTACGATTATAGCAAGCCTGGCCACGATGATGATTTTGTTCCTCAGAATATTCCTCTTAAAAAAGGGGAGGAAGAACTACAGCATTAGTTGTTTGTTAATTCCTAACATCTTTAGAAAGCCTTACGTATTCGCGTAAGGCTTTTTCTTTATATTTGTTACCATGAATCAGCATCTTGACCCAAAAGACGAAAATTTATCTTCAGAAGAACAAGATTTTGAAAAGGCATTAAGGCCCTTAACCTTTGATGATTTTTCTGGGCAAGCACAGGTGCTTGAAAATTTACAAATATTTGTCAAAGCAGCTGTTGCACGCGAAGAAGCCCTCGACCACACCCTTTTTCATGGACCTCCAGGTCTTGGTAAAACAACCTTAGCCCATATTTTAGCAAATGAACTCAACGTTGGTATTAAAGTTTCCTCCGGTCCCGTCCTAGACAAACCTGGAGATCTTGCCGGTTTGTTAACCAATTTGGAAGAACGAGATGTTTTATTCATTGACGAGATTCACCGCTTAAGCCCTATTGTCGAAGAGTATTTATATTCAGCCATGGAAGATTATAAGATTGATATTATGATTGAATCGGGTCCCAATGCGCGTACGGTCCAAATCAACCTGAATCCTTTTACGCTTGTGGGGGCAACTACGCGTTCTGGCCTACTCACTGCACCTATGCGTGCCCGTTTTGGAATCAGTAGCCGTTTGGAGTATTACTCCACGGAGTTGCTCTCAACAATTCTACAGCGCAGCGCTCAAATTATAAAGGTTCCTATTAGCTTTGAAGCGGCAATTGAAATTGCAGGCCGCAGCCGTGGAACCCCAAGAATTGCAAATGCATTATTGAGACGTGTTCGAGACTTTGCCCAAATAAAGGGCAACGGAAATATCGACATTGAAATTGCCAAATTTGCTTTGAAAGCTTTAAATGTAGACGTTCACGGTTTGGATGAAATGGACAATAAAATATTGACCACAATTATCGATAAATTTAAAGGGGGTCCTGTAGGAATTACTACAATTGCCACTGCGGTGAGTGAAAGCCCTGAAACAATTGGAGAAGTATATGAGCCTTTTCTTATTCAACAAGGATTTATCATGCGTACCCCAAGAGGACGTGAAGTCACAGCATTAGCCTACAAACACCTTGGCCGCCAAAAAGGAGACCATCAAGCAGGATTGTTTTAGATATGTCAAAAAAGGCGGCATATGCACAAAGCATTAAAACCGAAGCCAAGCGTCTTGGTTTTCTGTCTTGTGGTATCAGTAAAGCTGAATTTTTGGAAGAAGAGGCCCCACGTTTGGAGTCTTGGCTTCATCAAAACAAGCATGGCAAAATGTATTATATGGAGAACCATTTTGACAAGCGTTTAAACCCAACACTACTGGTCGAAGGCTCCAAGAGTGTCATCTCATTGACCTATAATTATCATACCGATCAACTGCAGCAAGACCCTACTGCCCCAAAAATCAGCAAGTATGCATATGGGGTTGATTACCATTACGTAATCAAAGACAAATTGAATCAACTTTTAGAATTTATAAAAGCAGAAATTGGAGATGTACACGGCCGTGCATTTGTTGATTCTGCACCAATTATGGAGAGAGCATGGGCCAAAAAATCGGGTTTGGGCTGGATCGGTAAAAACAGTAATTTAATCACACAAAAAGTAGGTTCTTTTTATTTTATTTCTGAACTGATTATCGATTTAGATTTAGAAGTTGATCATGCTGTGACCGACCACTGTGGCAGTTGCACAGCTTGTATTGATGCCTGCCCAACAGAAGCTATTACAGAACCCTTTCAGGTAGATGGCAGTAAGTGTATTTCGTATTTTACTATAGAATTAAAAGATAACATCCCAAACGAAATTAAAGGAAAGTTAGACCATTGGGCGTTTGGTTGTGATGTATGTCAAGACGTATGTCCTTGGAATCATTTCTCAAAAAAACACAGCGAGCCACTGTTCAATCCCAAGCCGGAATTACTTTCAATGACCAAAAATGATTGGGAAGAAATTACCCAAGAAACATTTAGTAAAGTATTCAAAAAATCCGCTGTCAAGAGAGCTAAATACAGTGGTTTAAAGCGTAATATTGAATTTTTAAAGGAATAACCCTAAGTATTCATGTCAAATATACCCCTAACTTTGTATATTTAATAATTAAAATTTATTATGTCAAAACGCACCAGACACGAACTTGAGGCCCTTGCGTACCATGCCAAGCCAAATCCAGGAAAAATACAAGTTATACCTACAAAAAAATACGCCACTCAGCGAGATTTGTCTTTGGCTTATTCTCCAGGTGTAGCGGCACCTTGTCTCGAAATTCAAAAAAATCCTTCGGAAGCCTATAAATACACCTCCAAAGGAAATTTAGTGGCTGTTATTTCTAATGGGACAGCGGTTTTAGGATTAGGGAATATTGGCCCTGAGGCCTCAAAACCTGTTATGGAAGGCAAGGGGCTTTTATTTAAAATTTTTGCAGATATCGATGTTTTTGATATTGAGGTTGATACCGAAAATATTGAAGAATTTATCGCAACGGTTAAAAATATAGCCCCCACATTTGGAGGCATTAATCTAGAAGATATCAAAGCCCCTGAAGCTTTTGAAATTGAAAAACGGCTCAAGGCAGAATTAAACATTCCAGTGATGCATGACGATCAACATGGGACGGCCATTATTTCCGCTGCTGCGCTTCTCAATGCACTTGAATTGGCGGGCAAGAATATTGATGAAGTGCAAATTGTGGTCAGTGGGGCTGGAGCTGCTGCTATTTCTTGTACAAGGCTTTACAGGTCATTTGGGGCCAAACCAGAAAACATTGTGATGTTAGACAGTAAAGGTGTAATCCGTCAAGATCGAGAAAACTTAAGCACTCAAAAGTCTGAATTTGCGACCGCCAAGGATGTAAATTCTCTGGAAGATGCCATGGTTAATGCCGATGTTTTTATAGGACTTTCAATAGCAAATTTGGTCACTCCAAAAATGCTAAAATCTATGGCGGACAAACCTATTGTATTTGCGATGGCCAATCCTGACCCTGAAATAAAGTACAATTTAGCTGTGAAAACTCGTGATGACATCATCATGGCTACTGGTCGTAGCGACACGCCAAACCAGGTCAATAATGTGTTGGGTTTTCCTTTTATATTCAGAGGTGCTTTAGATGTACGTGCTACGACCATAAATGAAGCCATGAAAAAGGCTGCCGTTGTTGCCCTAGCAGACCTAGCTAAAGAGCCAGTTCCAGAGCAAGTGAATGTTGCCTATGGAGAAATGCGCCTCACTTTTGGTCATGATTATATCATTCCAAAACCTTTTGATCCCAGACTAATCGCTAAAATTCCTCCAGCAGTTGCCAAAGCAGCAATAAAAAGTGGCGTTGCTCAGGCCCCTATTTTTGATTGGGAAAAATATGAAGGCAGATTATTAGACCGCATGAACGCCGATAATAAAATTGTACGGCTGTTATTTGCCGGTGCTAAATCAAACCCCAAACGCGTAGTGTTTGCGGAAGCCGATCAGTTAGACGTGCTCAAAGCGGCTCAAATTGTTCACGAAGAGGGCATTGCGCATCCTATTTTATTAGGGAATAAAAAACAAATTGAAAATTTGAAGGCAGAACTAGAATTTGATGCTGATGTACCAATTATTGACCCCAAAGACGAGGTTCATAACGCACAGAAAAATAAATACGGCGAAGTATTTTGGAAACAACAAAAGCGTAGGGGTCAAACACTTTTTTCAGCCCAAAAACTCATGCGTGAGCGCAATTACTACGCCGCCATGATGGTCAATGAAGGCGATGCAGATGCTTTGATAACAGGTTATTCTAGGAGCTACCCATCGATTGTAAAACCGATGTTGGATTTAATAGGATTAGCCCCGGGTTCAACAAGAATTGCAACCACGAACGTTATGATCACTCAGCGTGGGCCGATGTTTTTAAGCGATACGGCCATCAATATCAACCCTACGGCACACGATTTGATTAAAATTACACAAATGACTTCTGGCGTGATGAAAATGTTTGGAATTAAGCCTGTTATGGCCATGCTGTCTTATTCAAATTTTGGATCTTCCAAAGATCAAACGGCCACAAAGGTAAGGGAAGCAGTTAATTATTTGCACCGTCGTCATCCCGATTTATCTGTTGATGGCGAACTGCAAACGGACTTTGCCTTGAACAGTAAACTGCTCAAGGCCAATTTTCCATTTTCAAAACTTGCCAATAAAAAAGTAAATGCCTTAATTTTTCCAAATTTAGAATCGGCTAACATCACCTATAAATTGCTGAAAGAACTCAATAACGCTGAATCGATTGGTCCCATTATGATGGGACTTAAAAAACCGGTTCATATCATCCAATTTGGGGCCAGTGTGGATGAAATTGTAAATATGACTGCTGTGGCTGTCATTGATGCGCAACAAAAACAGAAGCAATAAAAAATACAGCCTCCGATTTTCATCTTAAAATGTATGATAATTTTAGTACATTTGAGGCTCTAATATTCAAAAGATGATTACTCAAATTAGAGGTAAATTGGTTGAAAAGTCGCCCACAGGGGTAGTTATTGACTGCAATGGTGTAGGCTATTTTATTCATATTTCCTTACATACATTTTCTCAGCTTACAGATAGTGAGTCAATTAAACTCTTGACACATTTACAAGTCAAGGAAGATGCTCATCAGCTTTATGGCTTTGCAACAGCTATGGAACGGAAAATTTTTAGACTTTTAATATCTGTCAGCGGTATTGGAACCAATACTGCAAGAACTATGTTGTCTTCGTTGACACCAAAACAAGTTAGAGAAGCTATTGCCGTCGAAGATGTGGCTTTAATTCAATCGGTTAAAGGGATTGGGCTTAAAACAGCGCAGCGTGTAATCATTGATCTTAAGGATAAGATTTTAAAAATATATGACATTGATGAAACTCTTTCTGTTTCAAACAATACAAATAAAGATGAAGCGTTATCTGCATTGGAAGTATTGGGTTTTGCTAAAAAGCAAAGTGAGCGTATCGTTATGAAAATATTGAACAACAATCCAAAGGCTTCTGTGGAGTTTCTCATAAAAGAGGCTTTAAAAAATCTTTAAGTATTGAAAATTATCTACTCCAAAATAATTTTGAGACGTCATTTTCTTGTGGCAGCTTTGCTGACTTTCACATGCTTTGTTTGGGGGCAAAACCCCGCTGTAGTTAGAGACTCCACCTCCACCACTTTCTCTTTCAGAAACTTGGAAATCCCAAATCCTAACAGTATTGTTAGTCAATATACTTACGACCCCATAACGGACCGTTATTATTACACGTCCAAAATTGGTGAATATAACATCAATTATCCAGTCATTTTAACCTCCAAAGAATTTCAAGAACTTATACAAACTGAAAACTTAAAACTTTATTACAAAGAAAAAATTGATGCCTACAAAGGATTAAAAGATGGCGACGATGCTGCTAGGAAAAATTTGATTCCAGATCTTTATGTGAATAATAAATTCTTTGAATCAATTTTTGGAAGTAATATCATTTCAATTGTGCCTCAAGGTTCCGTTGAAATAGATTTAGGTGTGATGTACACAAAGCAAGAAAACCCTTCCTTTTCGCCAAGGAATCAAAGTAATTTTACTTTCGATTTTGACCAGCGTATTAGTTTAAGCCTTGTGGGTAAAATTGGGACTCGGCTTCAAGCGAATTTAAATTATGATACCCAATCAACTTTCGATTTTCAAAACATCTTCAAACTAGATTTTGACCCCACTGTTGATGGTGGCGAAGATAACATCCTCCAGAAATTAGAAATTGGAAATATCAGTATGCCGCTAAACAGTTCTCTAATTAGTGGGGCTCAGTCCTTATTTGGAGTCAAAACAGAACTGCAATTTGGGAAAACGCGTATTACAGGTGTTTTTTCTGAACAGCGTTCTGAAACGCGTAACATCGTAGCACAAGGAGGTGGCACCCTTCAAGAATTTGATTTATTTGGTTTGGATTACGACGAAAATAGACACTTTTTCCTGGGTCATTATTTTAGAGAAAACTACGATAAAGCGCTAGAAAATTATCCTTTTATAAATTCTCAGATTCAGATTACTAGAATTGAGGTTTGGGTTACCAATCGTACCAATCAAACCCAAAATATTAGAAATATCATAGCTTTGCAAGATCTTGGGGAGTCTTCAAGAATAGGGCTGACTGCCCCACCTGCGGGTTTTATAAACGTTGGACCGGGTGCTTATCCCGATAATCCAAACAATGCTTTTGACCCCACCAATATCGGAGGTTCAGGCTCTCAACTCACGGAGGAAGTTAGAGACATTGCGAACGCCCAGTCTGGTTTTTTAGTCAACGCTGTAAATGAAGGCTTTGATTACGGTAAATTGGAAAATGCCAGGAAATTAAATCAGAATAGTGAATATACTGTTAATCCCCAATTGGGATACATCTCTCTAAATCAACGGCTCCAAAATGATGAGGTTTTGGCAGTGGCCTATCAATTTACAGTTGGTGGTCAGGTTTATCAAGTTGGAGAGTTTGCCAATGATGGGGTCAATGCAACTGAAGTTAACATCAATGTCAATAATGGTAATCAAATTGTAAACAACCAAAGTTTGGTACTGAAAATGTTGAAAAGTCCAGTAACAAACGTCGATCAGCCTATTTGGGATTTGATGATGAAAAATATTTACAGTACAGGTGCTTACCAGCTATCGCAAGAAGATTTTAAATTGAATATTTTTTATAATGAAACTTCGTTGTTAAACTATATAACCCCAGTGAGTGGGACGCCTTTTCCTACCCCGATCGGGAATGCAGATCCTATTAATGAGATTCCATTAATTCGACTTTTTAATTTTGACCGTTTAAACTTTAACAACGACCCACAAAATAAAGGCGATGGCTTTTTCGACTTTGTTCCTCAAATCACGGTGATTCCTGAAAACGGAAAGATTATTTTTACGAAAACTGAACCCTTTGGAAGTTATTTATTTGAAACTTTACGTTTGGATCTTTCTGAATCTTATGAATCTGAAGAATCCATACCTGGTAATTACAATGCTAACCAATCTAAATACGTATATAAGTCTTTGTACAGTAGCACCAAAACAGCAGCACTTCAAGACAGTGAAAAAAATAAATTTCGAATTCGTGGCCGTTATAAATCAACAGGGGGTTCCGGAATTCCCATTGGTGCTTACAATGTCCCTAGGGGCTCTGTAAAAGTCACCGCAGCTGGCCGTGTTCTAGTCGAAGGGGTTGACTATACGGTCAATTATCAAATCGGAACGGTTCAGATTTTAGACCCTTCTTTACAGAGCTCGAATACACCCATCCAAGTTTCTGTTGAAAACAATGCGGTTTTTGGACAGCAAACAAAACGTTTTACAGGCTTTAATATTGAGCATCAATTCAATGAAAATTTTGTATTAGGAGGAACACTACTTAACTTGAATGAAAGGCCAATCACACAAAAAGCAAATTACGGTACTGAGCCTATAAATAACACGATTTTTGGCTTGAACGGAAATTATTCCACTGAAGTGCCATTTCTTACCCGAATGGCTAATAAATTGCCCAATATAGACACGGATGTGACCTCTAATTTGTCGGTTCGTGGGGAGTTTGCTTACTTGAAGCCTGGGGCTCCAAAGGGAACGGACTTTAACAGTGAAGTAACCTCTTATATTGACGACTTTGAAGGTACTCAAAATGGCATCAGCTTGCTCAGTCCCCAGTCTTGGTTTTTGTCGAGCCGCCCCAAAGCCTTGGGCCGTGTTTATACCCAAGGGAGTGAGGATGATAATGGATATCAAAATGGTTTTGACCGCGCCTTGTTAAATTGGTAT
>CAJWNW010000042.1 GCA_913044085.1 uncultured Flavobacteriaceae bacterium
GGAACACCAGGAAAGTGACCTTGAAAAAAAGATTCATTCATCGTTACATTTTTTGATCCGATGACATGATTAGAAGACAATTCAAAAACTTTATCAAGCATTAGAAATGGTGGGCGGTGTGGTAACATCTCCATAATCGCATTCACATCCATGACTGGTGTTTTATTTAAATCAACCGCTGGCATATTGTTGCGGCGTTCTATTTTAATAATTTTTGCCATTTTTTTTGCAAATTGTGTATTGACATAGTGTCCAGGTTTGTTGGCGATGACCTTGCCTTGAAGCCGAATGCCTACTAGAGCTAAATCACCAACTACGTCTAATAGTTTATGTCTTGCAGCTTCATTTGGATAATGTAGGGTAAGGTTGTCTAAGATACCATTGGGCTTCACAGAAATGGAATCTTTATTGAAAGCTTCTTTTAGTTTTTCCATCGTATTCTCAGACAAAGGTTTGTCCACATACACAATGGCATTGTTCAAGTCTCCCCCTTTAATAAGACCATCCTCCAAGAGCATTTCTAACTCATGTAAGAAACTGAAAGTTCTGGAGTTAGAAATTTGAGTTTTGAAATTTGTTAATTTTGATAAGGTTGCATTTTGGGTTCCCAAAACCTTAGTACCAAAGTCTACCATGGTCGTCACTTGATATTCATCAGACGGAATAATCGTAATGTCACTACCAGTCTCTTCGTCTACATAAGAAATAACATCTTTTACGACAAAAACATCTCTAAACGTATCTAATGCTTTGATTCCTACGGATTCTAAGGCTTCAACGAAAAACTTAGATGAACCATCCATGATAGGCGGTTCCGCGTTGTTGAGTTCAATTGTAACATTGTCAATTTCTAAGCCTACCAAAGCGGCTAAAACGTGTTCACAGGTTTGAATGGTCACTCCGTTTTTCTCCAAACAAGTACCCCGCTGTGTACTCGTTACTAAATTTGCATCAGCTTTTATCATCGGAGCGCCCTCAAGATCTACACGTACAAAAGAATAACCAGAATTTGCTGACGCTGGTAAAAATTTAATTTCGACATTCTTTCCCGTATGAAGTCCAACCCCTTTGAGGGATATTTCTTTTGATATCGTAGTTTGTTTAGCTTGGGTTTTTGTTATCATTTTTTATTTTTTTTTCAAGAGAAAATAGAGTATTGGCGAGTTTTGGTAAGTTTTTAAAATGAACGTAGGATTTGTAATATTCACTAAAATCAAATGCCGGAGTACCTTGTAGCGATTTATTACTTTTGACATCTTTGGTAACTCCAGATTGCCCTTGGATTTTTACATTATCGCCAATATTTATGTGACCAGCAATGCCAACCTGCCCTCCAATTTGACAATTCTCACCAATTTTTGTAGAACCAGCAATACCCGTTTGAGCAGCAATTACTGTATTTTCACCAACTTGAACGTTGTGAGCAATTTGAATTTGATTGTCTAATTTCACCCCTTTGTGTATAATTGTAGATCCCATAGTTGCTCGGTCAATTGTGGAGCTGGCTCCAATGTCAACACAATCGTGAATGACGACATTACCAATTTGAGGTACTTTTTTGTAAATACCCTTATCATTTGATGAATATCCAAACCCATCAGCACCAATAACTACATTAGCTTCAAGATTGCATTGATTTCCGATACTGCAGTCAGAATAAATTCTCACTCCTGAGTGAAGCGTTGTTTTATTACCTATTTTAACATTGTCACCAATATAACAGTTGGGATATATTTTTACATTATCACCTATTTCAACATTGTCTCCAATATATGAAAATGCACCAATGTAAACGTCCGCTCCATAAGATACAGAACTCGACATTTGAATAGGTGATTCAATACCAGTTTTGTTTGATTTTATGGAACTGTAATGCTCTAAAAGTTTAGAGAACGCAGCGTAGGCATTGGGAACTTTAATCAAAGTGGTATTTATTTCCTTTTCGGGTATGAAATCATCATTAACTATTGTGACAGAGGCATCCGTTGAGTATATGAAAGGTGTGTATTTTGTGTTTGAAAGAAAAGTGAGAGACCCTAGCGATCCTTCTTCAATCTTAGAAAGTTTAAAGACTTCAGCATTCTCATCCCCAACAACGGTCCCATCGAGTAATTCTGCTATTTGGTTGGCTGTAAATTTCATACCACTGCAAAAGTATAAAAAATTATCATAGCAACACTTTTGGGGAGCAGATATAGTACTGTGTAATTTTTTTTGTCAACCCCTTAATATTTAATAATCCAGAGCTTTCATTCAGATTTGAAGTTTTTCCATTTTTATGAAGAATTGTGATGGGATATTGTTCAGAATCATAACCTGTATTTGAAATTACCCCATCAAATACAAAAAAAGGTATTTCTGTATCGTCTAAATTTAAATGTTTTTTGAAGTTTATTTTAATTTTTTCTAGCGCTGATTCGATGTCATGCTTTGAATAGAATTCAATCTTAAGTAACTGTCGATTTAAAAGTCTTTTAGAAAGATTGCTTAAAACAAAATCTGGATGATTTTTCCAGGATTTCAAAGCAGAAACAAGATCATTATCATCTATTTCAGAAAAATTTTCCAATATGGCTTTTGTTAGTTTTGAAGGATGGATGTCAGTTTTTAAGAAAAAATCAAGTTCGGGACTTACAAACAAGGGTGCATTTGATTGAGAAAGCATTTTAGCACGTTTTAAAACATTGATAATCATGTTTTCTGCTACAACCCCTGTTTTATGCAGATATACTTGCCAATACATCAAACGGCGAGCTGAGAGAAACTTCTCTATTGAATAAATTCCTTTTTCTTCAATAACCAGTTCATCCGAAACAACATTCATCATTGAAATCAACCGCTCACTGTTGATATTGCCTTCAGAAACACCTGTGTAAAAACTATCGCGCTTTAGGTAATCGGAACGGTCCATGTCCAATTGGCCAGAAATCAATTGACCAAAAAACGGTCGCTTATAGTCCCCTTTAAACATGGTGATAGCTAAGGATAATTGCCCATTAAATTCATCATTTAAAATTTCCATAAAACGCAATGAAATACACTCATGGCTAACACCTTCTAACAAGCTGTGTTCAATGGCATGGCTAAATGGACCATGTCCAATATCGTGTAAAAGTATGGCGACATACAGGGCATTTTCCTCTTCTTTTGAAATAAGGGTCCCTTTAAATTTTAAAATTCTAACAGCTTTTTGCATCAAATGCAAACTTCCTAATGCATGATGAAACCGCGTATGGTGAGCGCCGGGATAAACAAGATACGATAGCCCCATCTGAGTTATTCTTCTAAGTCTTTGAAAATAAGGGTGGGCAATCAAGTCAAAAATTAAAGTACTGGGTATAGTAATAAATCCATAAATTGGATCGTTAAATATTTTAAGCTTGTTTTTGGTATTCAAAAGAATTAAATTTTATTTTAGATGCTAAATGGAGAATCAAAGTTATATTAATAGTAAAAGTAATAAAAATCAGTGTATATAATTTTTAAACAGATGTATTTATGAGAGAAATCAATGTTTTGTGGGTGGATGATGAGATTTCATTTTTAAAACCTCACATTATATTTCTTGAGAAAAAAAACTACAAGATACGCCCTTGTCAAAGTGGCTCTGAGGCCCTTGAAATATTTAAGTCTGAAGATTTTGACATTGTTTTCTTAGACGAGAACATGCCAGGTTTATCGGGCCTAGAAACCTTGGCTGGATTGAAGGAGGTAAAATCAAACATTCCTGTTGTAATGATTACCAAAAGTGAGGAGGAATACATAATGGAAGAAGCGATTGGCAGTAAAATCGCAGATTATCTTATCAAGCCCGTTAACCCTAATCAAATTCTTCTCAGCCTTAAAAAAAACTTAGACCACAGCCGTTTGGTCGCTGAAAAAATATCTTCAAATTACCTTCAAGAGTTTCGAAAAATAGCCATGGAAATGAACGATGTTAATTCTTTTGAAGCATGGGCTGATTTGTATAAAAAAATAATTTATTGGGAGTTGGAATTAGAAAATTCTCAGGATGGAACAATGTTTGAAATATTGGAGGCGCAAAAAACAGAAGCAAACGCACAATTTTCTAGATTTATTGATAAAAATTATCCTCAATGGTTTCAGAATGAAAATGCCCCCGTTTTATCCCACACACTTTTTAAAACCAAAATCGCGCCGGAAGTTGGAATAGAGCATCCCACTTTATTAGTTGTTATTGATAATTTGAGGTTTGACCAGTGGAAAACAATTGAGTCAACCGTCAATTCACACTATAAAGTAAAAGATGAAATGCTTTACTACAGCATATTACCGACTGCAACGCAATATGCTCGAAATGCCATTTTTTCTGGTCTTACGCCAAAGGAAATGGAAACACATTACCCAAAATACTGGAAAAATGATACCGACGAAGGTGGTAAAAACCTGTACGAGGATAAGTTTTTAGAGACGCAACTAAAACGTTTGGGGCTTTCAAATTTAAATCACGAATACATAAAAATTACAAATTTGAAAGCTGGAAAAAAATTAGCTGAAAATTTCAAAAGCAAAGCCAACAATGATTTAACAGTTCTTGTATACAATTTCGTTGACATGCTCTCCCATTCTAAAACAGAAATGGAAGTCATTAAAGAATTAGCCTCGGACGATCGCGGCTATCGATCGCTTACACATAGCTGGTTTAAAAACTCTCCATTATTAGACATTATAAAGCAAGCACAACTCCTTAAATTTAAACTTATTATTACCACAGATCATGGCACAATAAATGTTAAAAACCCTTCAAAAGTTATTGGAGACAAAAATACCAGCCTAAATTTGCGCTATAAAACGGGTCGCAGCCTAAGCTTTGATGGTAAAGACGTATTTGCAGCCAAAGATCCAAGCAGTATTGGGCTGCCCTCTATATCGATGAATAGTACCTTTATTTTCGCAAAAAATAATTTATTTTTTGCCTATCCAAACAATTACAATCACTATGTTAGTTACTACAAAAATTCTTATCAACACGGTGGTATTTCATTGGAAGAGGTCTTGATTCCATTTGTTGTTTTAAATCCAAGATAAATTGCGATGAGCGTCAAATATTCTTTAGGAGACATTGATAAAGTAGCACGAAAATTATTGGAAGAATCCAAAACAAAAATCATTCTTTTTAAAGGAGAAATGGGCAGTGGAAAAACAACCCTAATTTCTGCCATGGTGAAAATTTTAGGAGGAGATTCAAAAGCATCCAGTCCTACATTTTCAATTGTGAATGAATACAAAGTGAAATCAGATATTGTATACCATTTTGATTTATATAGAATAAAAAATCACACCGAAGCATTGGACATTGGAATTGAAGACTATTTTTACTCTGGAAATTGGAATTTTATCGAGTGGCCTGATAAAATTAAACATATACTTCCTGATAACACAACTGCAATCAAGCTTACAATTTTGTCTGACCAAGAGCGTGAATTAGAATGGGTTTAAACGCAAGTCGGATAAATTAAGTTGAAAAAATAATTGTAATTTGCAATAACAATACAACCAAGCATGCAAAAATTAAAATCTCCTTTTTCAAAAGCACAACTGTTGCCAAAAGAGGAACGCCTAGAGATTTCAAGCGACAGCACATCTTTATTAATCGGTATCCCTAAAGAACGATCTTTTCAAGAAAAGCGTATTTGTTTAACGCCAGATGCTGTTTCTGCGCTCACTAATAATGGTCATCGGGTATTGATCGAAAGCGGAGCTGGAAATAATGCCGCTTTTGAAGACAAAGAATACAGTGAAGCCGGAGCTGAAATTACGAGTGATACCGCCAAGGTGTTTTCATCACCAATCATTTTAAAAGTTGAACCCCCTACCCTTGATGAAATTGAAATGATTAAACCCAATGCGGTTTTAATTTCTGCGCTTCAACTGAAGATGCAAAAGGAAGCTTATTTTCAATCCCTTGCAAAGAAAAAAATTACTGCCCTTGGATTTGAATTTATAAAAGACAATGATGGAACGTTTCCTGCAGTCAGACAGATAAGCGAAATTGCAGGTGCAGCCTCAATTTTAATCGCCTCAGAAATCATGTCCATCACTAATGAAGGCAATGGTTTAATGCTTGGAAACATCAGTGGGGTTCCTCCAACAGAGGTGGTTATTATTGGGGCTGGTATTGTTGGTGAATATGCTGCCAAGTCAGCAATTGGCCTTGGTGCCAATGTGCGAGTTTTTGACAATTCCATTACTAAATTAAGAACACTACAAGCCAATATTGGAAGACGTGTCTATACTTCAACAATGCAACCCAAGAATTTGATGAAGGCGCTGATGCGCTGCGATGTGGCAATAGGAGCTTCAAAAGGAAAAAATAGAGCTCCTATTCTAGTCAATGAAGCTATGGTAGAGCTTATGAAACAAGGGTCTGTAATTGTCGATGTGAGCATTGATATGGGCGGTTGTTTTGAAACTAGCGAACTCACAACTCACGACAAACCGACTTTTGAAAAACATGGCGTGATACACTATTGTGTGCCTAACATTCCGGCACGCTACTCAAGAACTTCATCGGTCTCTTTGAGTAACATTTTCACCCCATACCTGCTGCAAATATCAGATGCTGGTGGTCTTGAAAATGCCATTCGCCAGGATCATGGGTTGAAGAACGGGCTCTATTTATACCATGGTGTCATCACCAATAAATCTATTTCCAACTGGTTCAATTTGGATTCTAGCGATTTGAATCTTTTAATTTTCTAATTACATATGAAATTTAAACATCGACTTGGATTTTTCCTTGGTGGATTTTCAATCGGACTTGTTTTTCTTGCTTTTTTTCTCAAGCAAAAAAAAACAAAGTTTGCCTATGGACCCAATGACAGAGTTCTTAAAAATATTAACGATAAACCCATTCAGTTTTCTGAAAATGTCAGAAGCACTATAGAGATATTTCAAATCGACACGCTAGCTATTTATGACGTTTTAAAAAATGGCAATGTTAATTTCAACGAAAGTAATACACGATTGGATAGCTGTAAGCTGTATACAATTCAAAGCGATGATTTGAAATTAAAAGTAGAGAACTGTGATAAAGCCGCTGTGGTTATTAGTATTAAATCTATAGACTAAATATTTCTGCGCTTTTTCTCCTTTTTTATCAATTCCAATTCACGGTTGGTTTGTCCGGCTACAGAGGTGTTTTCTTCTGCCCTTCGAATCAAATATGGCATGACATCTTTTACAGGGCCAAAAGGTAAATACTTGGCAGCATTATATTCGAATTTTGCCAAATTGAAGCTGATGTGATCACTCATTCCGTAGAGCTGCCCAAACCATACTCTAGGATCATTCTTTTTGATATTTAGATTGGATAAAGTCTTTAACGCTAATAATGTGCTATTTTCATTATGGGTGCCAAGAAAAAGACTGATGTCAGGGAGATGCTTAAGAATAAACTTTAGACAATTATCAAAATTTATGTCCGTATCTGCTTTGGTTTTGCAAATTGGAGATTTGATGTTTTTGAATTCGGCACGCTTGCGTTCTTTTTCCATATAGGCGCCTCTAACTAATTTAAAACCCAATTTAAAGTTTTCTTTTTTTGCAATAGCATACAGTTCTTTTAGGTAGTCCAATCGATTCCAGCGGTAGGCTTGAATTGTGTTGTAAACAACTACGCTTTCTTTGTTGTAGTCCTTCATGAGATCTAATAGCAAGGTATCAGCTGAATCTTGCATCCAACTTTCCTCGGCATCTACAAGAACCGCAATTTTCATTTTCTGAGCGTATTTACAAATGGTATGAAAGCGTGTTTTAATGCGCTCCCATTCTTTGTTTTCTGCTGGGGTTAAAATATCGGATTTACTAACTTTCTCATAAAGCTCAAAACGACCTACAGCAGTAGGTTTAAATACAGCAAATGGCATCGCTTTATTTTCAGCAGCAAAAGCGATTAGTTCTAAGGTTTTTTCAACTACAAAATTAAATTGCGCTTCATTTTGTTTCCCTTCAACAGAATAATCTAAAACGCTGTAAACTCCACTGATATGCATCCGGTCAATTTTAGTCATGCAATCAGCTGCATTGACGCCACCACAAAAATGGTCAAAAACAGTTGATCGAATTAAGCCCTCAACGGGTAGTTTACTTCTTAAAGCAAAATGCGTGGCCGCAGCTCCAATGCGAACTAAAGGCTGGTTGGAAATCATTTTAAATAAAAAATAAGCCCTTTCAAGCTCAGCATCTGTTTTTAGATGGAAGGCAATTTCCGTGTTTGAAAAATCTATGTGGGGATTGGATGATTTCATACATCAATAAAATGTTCATTTCAAAATTATAGAATTCTAATAAATTTCATACTATATTTGAATAACAAAATGAAATCAATTCTAACCACATCCTGCGCCATCCATTTTGGCGACACTGCATTTCAAGCACTGCACAGCTATTTACAGTCTAGTAATCACTCCAAAATAATTATTTTGGTAGACGTTAATACAAAAGCTTCGTGTTTGCCTGTACTTATTGATAAGATGGCAAATAATTTACAAATTGAAATTATTGAAATACCGAATGGAGAAATTCATAAAACAATCATTAGCTGTTTAAATGTATGGAGACGCCTTAGTGAACTAGGGGCAGATCGAAATTCATTGATGATCAACCTTGGAGGTGGCGTCGTTACTGATCTTGGTGGTTTTGTAGCATCTACTTTTAAACGGGGTCTAAAATTTATCAATATTCCTACTTCCCTACTCGCTATGGTCGATGCTTCAGTAGGCGGTAAAACCGGCGTCGATTTAGATCTTTCTAAAAATCAAGTTGGGACCATTACTTTCGCTGAGATGGTGCTCGTTGATGCAAAATTTTTAGACACACTACCAAAAGAAGAATTACGCTCAGGAATGGCGGAAATGCTAAAACACGGTTTAATTTCTGACCGCTTGTATTGGGATGCGTTAAAAGGGCTTAAATCGCCTAAAACTGCTGATTTAACGCCTTATATATACCGTTCTGTGGAAATTAAAAATGCAATAGTAACTCAAGACCCTAATGAAATTAACGTTCGGAAGTTTTTAAATTTTGGACACACCCTGGGGCACGCTATTGAATCTTATTGTCTAGACAGTAAAACCTTAAAAACTTTGCTACATGGTGAAGCAATTGCAATTGGAATGGTCTTAGAAGCCTTTCTATCTTACAAGCTGTGTGGATTGAGTGAAAATGACTTAATAGCTATCAAAACTACGTTTTCTCAAATTTATGAAAAGTGTGAATTTAGGGGAGAAGACATTAAGTCTTTGTTGGATTTACTTAAACACGATAAGAAAAACACTCATGGCCGTGTAAATTTCGTATTACTTGAAGCAATAGGAAAATGCTGCTTAGATGTTGAAGTGAGCGAAGCTTTAATCTATAGTGCCTTTAGATATTACGCAAAAGATTAACTACTGTAGTTCGTCAAAAATAGAGTGCATCAAACGCTTTTTGTCATTGATACTTTCTTCTAATGAAATCATGGTCTCAGTTCTGTATATTCCTTCAATATCATCAATTTTGAATATAATTTCTTTAGCATGGGTTGTACTTTTAGCACGAATTTTACAAAAAATATTAAATTTCCCCGTTGTGATGTGCGCAACAGTGACATGAGGAATTTCATTGATGCGTTGTAAAACAAACTTGGTTTGGGACGTATTCTGTAGGTAAATTCCTACGTAAGCAATAAATGAATAACCTAATTTTTGGTAATCTAAAGTCAAAGATGATCCCTTTATAATTTTTGCATCTTCCATTTTCTTAACACGGACGTGAACGGTACCGGCAGATATAAGAAGTTTTTTCGCAATGTCCGTGAAAGGGGTGCGTGTATTATCAATCAGCATACTAAGGATTTGGTGATCAACCTCGTCAAGTTTAAATTTGGCCATTTTTTATAATATAATTATTAATTACGTAAATTTAACAAATTATATACAACAAAAAGACTATAAGCGTAAATTATTCTTAACAAAAAGTGAAAATTCCTCTTTTTTTATAAAAAAATTGGAAATTGTGACCCCTAATTCAACTTTTTTATTGTTAAAAAGTGTCAAGGCTTCAAATTTGCCATCAATAAATTGGTGTGCACCATAGTCGTTTAAACAATCAATAGCACTTATTGTGGGAACAAAATGAATTTGACTTTCAGTCAAAACCTCTTCATAAAGAATTCCTATGTCAATTATTGCAGTTTTTCCATCCACTTCAACAGAAACATTTTTAATCAGAACATCAAAAAATAGCGGTTTATTTTCAGGAATATTAAGGTAAGTTTCAACAGCATCTTTGAGTACAGTTTTTTGACTTAAACATTTAATGGCACTTAACAAGGCTATGAGCATGTATTTTCGGGTATCTTCTCTGTGGTAATCACCTGAGTGTCCAGCCTCAAAAAGGATTGTAGGCACTCCTAAAGATTGAAACTTATCGCCAACACAATTAATGTTAAAACTATCGTTAAACCTTGAAATTTTATCTGGTATAAATAATTGCAATACATTGTTAATTTTAGAAATAACCCCCATCGCTTGTTCCCGGTTAGAAGAAATTGAGCGCTCCTTATCTTCTGCGGGGGCCAAAAAACTCAAGCTTGCAGAATTTTTAGTACCACCAACACAATATATACTGCGTTGGTCATGCATATTAAAACAAAAATCAGGCTCAAAGACATTAAAAGCTTCTCTCAAAACAAGACTTTCGCTTTGAGTGAGTGCTTGTGCATCTCGATTTAAATCTATGCCATTCGCATTGAATCTATTGTAATCTTGTGCGCCATCAGGATTAAGAATCGGAATTATAAAGAAAGAACAGTGCTCTAGAAAGGATGAAATCCCCAAATGTTCTACATTAAATATAAAATCAAAAAGCGCTTTGGTAGAGGTAGACTCATTACCGTGCATCTGGGACCAGATTAAAATTTTGGAGGGTCCGTTGCCGGCTTTAACCGCAAAAATTGGTTGATTGCGTTCAGAATGACCTGCTATCTCATAACTAAAACCATTGGGGAGTCTGTTCAGAATTGGTAAAATATGGGCGTTGGTAATATACCGTCCATTCAGATCTTGAACCTTGCGGTCTGAAAAATTTGAATGTATGTTTTGATACAGTTCCATTTATTGGATAGAGTCAATTACAAAAGTAATCAATCTCTTTTTTACATTTGTAAACAGAATTGTGGTCCATTATAGTTTACAAATGTACATATTTTAAGTATGTTTATTGAAAATTATAATTTCTTCTAAATATTATAATTAAATTAATGTAAATCATGTATTTACATAAATTTATATAAAGGGTTTAATTAATAAAAATTTAGCGTTTTTATTACTGAAAATAAAGTTTTACATTTGTAAATAACAAATTAATACACAAATGTAAAAAATTATGAATGCTACTAAATTTGGTAAGCGTTTAAAAGAAGTTATTGAACATTACAGCCTCTCTGCCTCGGCTTTTGCAGAACTAATTAATGTACAACGCTCCAGTATTTCACACGTTCTTAGTGGTCGAAACAAACCAAGTTTAGACTTTATTACAAAATTAAATTCAGCCTTGCCTGATGTTAATTTGTATTGGTTGCTAAACGGATCTGGGGAAATGACCCTCAACCCCTACTCATCAGTAGTTACAGAAAAAAGTGATAAAATATTTGAAAACGGCGAAAATAATTCTAAAAACGAAATACCTTCAAAAAATATGATTTTTAACAACGCCAAGTCTATAGCGCGCATTGTTGTGTTTTACAACGATGGAACCTTTAGTGATTACACTGAAAATGAAAATAACTAAAAGTCCGTACCCTCTTTTGTATCTTTACAGTATGAAATTTAATATCATACTAATTGTTTTTTTAGTAACCTCTTGTTACGAAGTACAGCGGGACTGCAATGCTTTTAGAACGGGCACTTTTGAAAGTGAGATTATTTTAAACGAAGTGTTGTTTAACTCAACTTTTAAACGGACTGAATCTCTACAAGTTGAATCTTTTAGAGGGCAAGTGGACTCTGCCAGTGTACGATGGATCAATGATTGTGAAATGATTTTTAAAACAATAAACCCAAAAACATTGGCTGAGAAAAAAGACATTCACCTTAAAATACTAAACACAACAGACAATACTTACAACTTTGAGTATGGCTATATTGGAGAAGCCAACAAACAGAAAGGCACCGCCAGAAGACTGGATTAAAAGAGTGTTGTTTGCCCTGCCTCAGAACTGTTAGAGTCTTCATCATCAATACCGTCTATTGCCTCTAAATTAGAAATTGGTTCCGAAAGTATTTCAGTATTACTTTGCAAAGAAGGGGTGATTTTTACTTCTTCTTCATCTATAACATCTAGCTCATCTGCATGAATTTCTTTAGGAGGGTCATAAGGCAATGAGGGTAATAAGTCAATTTGATTGACTTTTAATTTAGACAATTGATTTCCCAATGCATTGATACCTTTTACAGCTATAAACTGTTCAATGTCGATACTTTGATTAGGTTTTCGCTCCCTACCTCTATCTTTGGAAAAGGTAATGTCTACAACGGGGCGCCAATCGGTACTAACGATTTCAAGCCTACTTTTTGCGTGTGATGAGATAAACACTTCTTCTTTATTTTCATTTTCAACCAAGAAACGCTTGACAAAATATTTTTCTTTTGCGCCATCAAAATACACCACTGAAATAGGTTTGGAAGGCATCCATTTTTCCAAAACAATCATATCCTCACTAAAATGGGTTGAAACATCTGGTATAATGGTTTTAAGGTTCCCCGATTGTGTAATTATCAACAACCGATCCTCACCTCTAAATTCGCCAATTAAATCGCCTCTACCATC
>CAJWNW010000043.1 GCA_913044085.1 uncultured Flavobacteriaceae bacterium
ATCGCGCCGCGTTTGGGACGCGGAGGTCGCAGGTTCGAATCCTGCCACCCCGACCAAGAACACATTTTTAAATGGTCGCATAGCTCAGCTGGATAGAGCACCTGCCTTCTAAGCAGGCGGTCCTAGGTTCGAATCCTAGTGCGATCACATCAATAGCCTCTAAATCATTAACTTTCAATGATTTAGAGGCTTTTTTCTTTAAGTGTAACATATCTGTGGCTGCAAATTTTGCAATCCATAGAATTAATTTGAACTAGCAAATTATTTTGTTTTAATTCAATAAAAAAAATGTGAATCAATTGTTTAATTTTAAAATTCTTAGATTTACTATGCATTTTTAAAATAATTCATACAAAAACATGCCGTCATTAAATCCATCCACTTCTGTTTTAGGCACTAGAAAAGCCAAGCACCTTTTAAGACGTGCTTGTTTTCACTATTCTAAATCGATATTGAATTATTTTGCTACATTAACACCTGCCCAAGCTGTTTCGGAATTGTCCTTAGATTCTACCACCCCTTGGATTGATCCATACGATACGACAATCAATAATCAAAATGGCTCAGTTGATGGTTTTTGGATTCACAGCGGAAACCCACCTTCTTCATATCCTTATGGACAAAACAAAAAAAGAGGTATTGTAAGCGGTTGGTGGTGGTATAATATGATGCAACAAAATAAATTAAAGCATAAGCTAGTTTTTTTTCTCCACACTTGTTTTACTGTATCCAAAGATAATGGAGCAGGAAAATCATCATATTTTTATGATTATCTTAGACTTTTAGATTTTTATGCCTATGGTAGCATAAAAGATTTGGCTAAAAAAATAACATTCGATAATGCAATGTTGTATTATCTAGACAATACAACCAACAATAAAAATAATCCAAATGAGAACTATGCACGCGAATTTTTGGAATTATTTACCATTCAAAAAGGGCCACAAATAGCAGAGGGAAATTACACCAATTATACCGAACAAGATATTCAACAAGCTGCAAAAATATTTTCAGGCATCAAAGTAAAACCTTTAAGAGATACGATTGATCCAGAAACAGGTATCCAATGTGGATACGTAAACTTATCTCAACATGATATTAATTCGAAAACATTTAGCAGTGCTTTTAATAACACAACAATTAGTGGCGGCACAAGTCAAAGTGCTGTAGTAGATGAATTAGGTGAATTTGTTGATATGGTCTTTGGAATTCCAGAAACTGCTAAAGCATATTGTCGAAAACTTTATAGATTTTTTGTTAGAAGAGAGTGGGATAGTGATGTTGAAAATAATATTATATATCCACTATCGATTCATCTTATAAATTCAAATTTTAATCTCCTTTCTACTGTTCAAACTTTATTGCAATCACAACATTTTTTTGATGAAGATAACAATGATGCATCCAATGAAATTATCGGAGGTATTATTAAGCCACCAATACAATTTATTAGCGAGCTCATATCATTAATTGATATGCCTCTTCCAAACCCTGAAGCATCAAGTTCAAATCCACCAAGCAATTGGTCAACAGACCAACTTGACTTTTATCACTTTTATTGGCAATTTTGTCATAAAACTTTTTTTCCTGGTTCTGGGATGAAAATATTTTCACCAGAAACAGTTGCAGGATATCCTGCAGATTATCAAGGCCCAGATTATGACCGTAGCTGGTTCAGTTCTAATACCATCGTAGCTCGTTACAAAACAATTGAATCACTTATTGCAGGAAAAAATAAAATTTTAGGTATTCAAACAAACTCAAATGGAGTTAATTACTATCAAAACATTAAAGTCCAATTTAATTCTATTGATTTTATTTCGAATCCAAATAATATTACTAATCCTTATGACTCAACTGTATTAGTTTCCGAGCTTGTAGAATTACTTTTTTGTGAAAGTATCACACAATCTCGATTGGATTATTTTATTCAATCCCTTAGTGATTTAGATCCTGGTTACTGGGCGGGTGCTTGGGCCGAATATATTCAAAATGGAAATACTGTTCAAGTCAAGTCACGTTTGGACGCCTTGTTCACAAAGTTGATTAATGCACCAGAATTTCAATTGATGTAAAAAAATTCTACATGAAAAGAAGAAAATTTATTAAGCTTACAAGTACGGCATCAGCAGCAGGTCTTTTACCAATACAACTTAATACATCTTTTAAATTTTTAAATAATTTTTCAAATTGTGATTTTTCAAATAGAAAAATTGTTTTGATTGAGTTGGCGGGTGGAAATGATGGTCTTAACACGGTGATTCCTTTAGATGTTTACTCAGATTATATTCAAATGCGTCCTACTATCCACGTACCCTCCTCCAATACACTACAACTTAGTAATATAGATTCAAGTATTCAAGGAACCAATCAAGACGTTGCTTTTCATCCTGCATTTTCCGGCATGTATAATTTGTTTGACCAGGAACAGTTACACATAATTCAATCTGTAGGCTATCCCTCACAGAACAAAAGTCATTTTGCTTCTATTGATATTTATAACACTGGAAATGATGGTAATAATTGGAACAATGGTCAAGATAGTGGTTGGATGGGTCGTTTTTTGGAAAATCACCATAGTGATTTATTCCCTACTAACTTTCCAGTGGGAATTCAAATTGGGTCCCCAAATACTTCACTAGGTTTCCATGGTGAAAATGAACATGGTTTAGCGATTAACTTAAGTGGACAAGATTCAGAAAATTTTTATTCTATTTTGAGTGGTCTTTCTGGCGAATATCCAGCAGATTTTCCTGACTCGCATTATGGAACCGAACTTCAATATATTGTTGATACCGATGCGGTGTCTAATATTTATGCGCAAGCAATTTCTGATTCATTTAATGATGGCAGTAATTTTTCAGGATCAAATTATCCCGACAACAATTTAGCTGACCAATTAAAAACAGTGGCACGCTTAATACGTGGTGGGATTGAAACTAAGGTATACCTTGTACGTCTTGGAGGCTTTGATACGCACAATAACCAAGTTCAGGGCGCTGGTGATTTGCAGGGAAGACATTACGATTTGTTGGATGAGTTATCTACTGCTGTTGAGGCTTTTATGACAGATTTGAATTCTGATAGTGTTGGTGATGATGTTGTTGGAATTACTATATCTGAGTTTGGAAGAAAAGCCAAGGAGAATGGTAGTTTTGGAACAGACCATGGAGAGGTTGCTCCTGTTTTCGTTTTTGGAAAGCCTGTACAAAGTGGTATTTCTGGAGTTAATGTAGATTTTAATGAAGCTACACAAAATAATAATTACCAAATTAAAACCGTTCAATTTGATTATAGACAATCTATGGCCACACTAATGCAGGATTTTCTTGGTTCAGACTCCTCTAGTATAAACAGTGCTTTTATAGATAATTTGACAAGCGCCAGTTTTGCAAATCAAAAAATACAAGACTTATTAAAGGCAAGTTATGTTGTCCCGGAGACTTGTTACAATCAAAACTTGGGAATCGATAATCTTGATTCGGACGACTGGTTGGTATATCCAAATCCTTTTAAAAATCATTTCAATGTCAAGAGCTTATCGACTAATTCCAATTTGTCCACCTCTTTTGTCCTGGTGAATCAATTTGGGCAAAATATTCATGGGGGTTATTTGAAGTTTATTGATGGAACTGCTCATGTTGATCTCCCAAACCTCAACACTGGAGTTTATATTTTAACAATCAAAAATTCCTACAAAACCCAAAGTTTTAAACTTTTAGGAGGAGGTCTTTAAATTTATTATTTCTTTTAACAATTCAAGACAAGGCTGGAAATTCCCATATTAGTGGAAGTAGGTAATAAACCATTAGTGTCAAAATGATAATGGAAATAAAATTCATCCACAGTCCTTTTTTTACCATATCTTCAATTTTTAAATGACCCGAACCAAAAACAATAGCATTAGGTGGTGTAGCCACTGGCAGCATAAATGCGCAAGAAGCAGCAACTGTTGCACCTACCAATAAGAAAAATGGATGTACATCAATAGCATGTGCAAGCGATGCTAAAATTGGCAACATTAATGCCGTTGTGGCTATGTTTGATGTTATTTCTGTTATAAAATTAACCGAAGCAATTATGATTAGTAGCAAGGCAATTAATGGAAAAGTTTGTAGAGATTTTAATTGTTCTCCAATCCAGAGCGCCAATCCGCTGGATTGAAAACCAATTGCCAGAGCCATTCCTCCGCCAAACAACAATAATATGCCCCATGGCAGTTTTACAGCATCACTCCAGCTTATCAATGGAATGCCTTTTTTACTGCTGGGTAGTATGAATAACAAAATAGCGGCAATGACCGCAATGATGGTATCGTCTACTGAAGGAATTATAGATTGTAAAATCCATGATCTAAAAATCCATGCAAATGCGGTTGCTATAAATACATAAAAGATAATTTTTTCTTCAAAGGATACTCTCCCAAGTAAGTTTAATTGATTGTTAATTTCATCCCTTCCACCTGGAAACTCTTTTTGTTTAAATTTGAAGGCAAAACGCGTCAAATAGAACCAACCTAAAAATAAAAACAACAGACTTATTGGGAATCCGAAAGCAAACCATTGCCCTAAGGATATTTCAATGCCATATGTTTCTTGAATGACGCCAGCTAAAATAAGGTTTGGCGGGGTGCCAATTTGGGTTGCCATACCTCCAATAGAAGCACTGTATGCAATGGCTAACATTAAAGCTTTTGCAAAGATTGAATTTTCATTCGAAATCGTGTTTGGATTATCTTTTAATTGGGATACGATGGCCATTCCTACAGGTAAAATCATAACTGCGGTTGCTGTATTGGAAATCCACATAGATAAAAGAGCAGTAGCTATCATAAATCCTAAAATAATGTGCAAAATATTGGTACCCATAATTCTAATAATTGTCAGCGCTATTCTTTTGTGTAGATTCCATTTTTCAATAGCAATGGCTAAAATAAATCCGCCTAAAAATAAAAAAATATAGTTGTGTCCATAGGAAGCAGTGGTTTCTTTTAAACCCAATCCACCGCTAAGTGGGAATAATACAATAGGCAATAAGGCCGTAACCGCAATGGGCAATGCCTCAGTAATCCACCAAATTGCAACCCATACTGCTGTGGCCAATACAGCATTTGCAGTAGGGCTCAACTCCTCTGGATGAAAAAATAAAACTATCAATGTAAAAGCAATTGGACCCAATACCAGTCCGATATTTTTTTTACTTAATCTCATTATTAGTTTAATTAAAAATTAAATCGGCAGCCTTGTTAGAGGCTAGTATAAAATTGTGATTTGCACCTGGATTGATTTCTAGGCTCCATTGAAATTCCACATTGTTGTCAGCACTCAATGTAGCAGCTTTGTTGTAAAAGTATTGCGCCCTTTCAAACCGATGTAACCCCTGCGCATCTGCAAATTGGTTGTGTCTGAGGCTACCGCTGTCAGGGTCGTTGTCTAAATCGCCTATTAAAAGTGTCAATTGCTTATCAAACAAATCGCCTAAAACTATGTTTTCTAAAATCGAATTTGAAAAACCATAAGGAAATACCGCATTGTAATCTGTGCTTGTATACCATCCTGGTGCTGAAACAATTATTTTATCAACTTGTGCTGTGGGTTTGAACATCAAAAAACGGTGCGCAAATTGACCCCCAGCAGAATGTCCAAAAATATGGTATTTTAAAGTGCTATTATTAATTAAATTTTTTATGTAATCAAATAAAGGCTCAATAACTGAAAAGGTCCATTCCGGTTCAGGATTTAGTGAGGAAGGGGAGGGGTTGTCCCCATCTTCATATACATTTCCAAGGTTGTAAGCATCTCCACCTGGAAAATTTGTTGATGAAAATTCTGGCGCCACAACTATAAAATTATATTGATTCGATTTGGAAATCATGGCGTCCCTATAATCCATTGCATTACGACCATTACCGTGAAAGACAAATAATATTTTAGTACTTGAAGTTGTATTGTTTGGAATATAGTAATGAATTTTTAAAACGCTACCACCAAAAGGTGTGTAATCAGAGTACTCAAAGTAACCGCTTCCTGTTAAATTTTCAGTGGGCTCTATTGGGGTATTTTCATTGATATTTGAGCCATCATCACAGTCAATAAAAATCGTAAAACTTAATAATAAAATAATTTTAACGTAATTCATTTCGTTTCAAAATAAATTAAAAATAGTCATTCTTTATGATATATTTGTAATACTAATATATTTTAATTATTCACCACATTAAAATTTTTCATATGAAAACAAAATTACTTTTTATTTTTTCTTTTCTTTACTATGGGCTCTTTGCTCAAACATCAACTGGTGATATTGTAATTACTGAAATCATGAATAATCCCAGCCCCGTTAGTGATACAACTGGTGAATGGTTTGAAGTTTACAATTCAACTACAAATTCTATTAATATCAATGGTTGGGTGGTCAAAGACGATGGCTCCAATTCTCACACTATTGACGGAACTATTGGAGGTTCAACTGTTATTCCAGCAGGTGAATATTTTGTACTAGGAAGGACATCAGATACCTCTACGAATGGAGGAGCTTTAGTTGATTACGAATACGGTACTAGTGGTTTCACGTTGGGTAATGCAGGTGATGAAGTTATTCTATTATCATCTGTAGGTACTGAAATAGCTCGTGTTAATTATGACGGTGGACCTAATTTTCCAGATTTAACTGGTGCAAGTATGCAATTAGATCCAGCTAGTATTAATGAGACAGATAACAATACAGGCTCAAATTGGTGTGCTTCAACCTCTGATTATGGAGATGGTACAGGTTCACTAGGTACTCCAGGAGCTCCAAATGATACATGTGCACCAACATGCGAAGCCTCCCTTGGTTCTCAAGATGTAGTTTGTGATGCGATATCATCTGGAGTAGATAGTTACTCTGTTACATTAGCTTTTTCAGGCGCAGGGACTTCAAACTTTGTAGTCACGGCAACTGCCGGTACTATTAGTGGAGATGATCCGACCACAACTGTTGATGGATTTATCACAGTGAGTAGTATTCCAGAAGGAACAGATATTACCATTATTGTTAATGATACAGCCACTGGTGGTTTGTGTGCTTTAACTAGAGAAGTCATCAGCCCAGTTTGTGAACCAATAGGGGATGTTGAGTTAGAACTCGTAGGAGTAATTGATTTTACAGTTCCTTCAGCTGGAAACGACGGAAAAGCTGTTCATGTTGTGGCTACAGCCGACATTCCAGATTTAAGTATTTATGGAATCGGAACAGCGGGTAATGGTTTAGGATCAGATGGTCAAGAATATACTTTTGATGCGATCTCAGTGTCTGCCGGAGATCATATTTTAGCAGCGCGTACTCCAAGTGCAATGGAAAGTTATTTTACCCCTGATGGTTATAATTTGTTTGATTATGTTCTCACATCTAGCTCAGTAATTAATCAAAATGGTAATGATGCGATTGAGCTTTTTAAAAATGGATCTGTCGTTGAAACTTTTGGTGAAATCTTTTTTGAGGGAGGTTCTAATTACTACGGTATGGATTGGGCTTTCCAAGATTCATGGGCCTATAAAAATGTATTAGGTTCTACTTGGCCAGATGGCTGGATTTATGGAGTTCAACAATGTACTGATGGCTCTACCACTAGTTTTGACTCAACATGTGTATATCCTTTTTTAGCAGCACTGTCGAATGGAGAGTTTGCTTCTGAAGAGTTGGCTATTTTCCCGAATCCAGTTCGTGATGGGTTTGTCAACATTAAAACTCAGATATCTGGATCGGTAAACGTCAAACTATATGATATTATGGGCCGTTGTATTTTGTCTAAACAAATCAACTCTGAAATTCTGGATGTTAGCACCATTGGTTCAGGAGTTTATTTATTACAAGTTTCTGTCGCAGGCCGTTCTTCTACGATCAAAATGATTATTAAATAAAAACTTAGTTTTTTTCTAGAAGGTGGTTATTTTATAATAATCACCTTTTTTTGTTTACATCATCGATTGTTATTTAATATTTTAATAAACGGGTATTCTAATTTACTCACAAACTGTTTTAATTTCATATATTAGACATTTAACAAAACAACAAAAAATGACTGTAAAATCTCTTTTGAAAAATATTTCTATTGTACTTTCATTAATTGGAATATCCATTTCTTGTACAACTGATGACATCTTACCCGCCTTAGAATTAAATACAAACGAAACTGTTCTGAGTGAAGCAGGAGGAACCTTATCCCTTTCTGCGGTCCTCAACTCGACCGCATCCCAACAAATTTCCATTCCATTGATATTATCTGGTACGGCCTTGCTTTCTGAAGATTATTCAGTCAGTGCAGAACAAATTATCATACAGCCTGGCAATGAATCAGGAAGTGTAATTTTTTCAGGCTTGCAAGACAATTCAATTGAAGGAACTGAATCAATAACCGTTCAAATATCTAACAATCAAGATGTGTTATTGGTTTCTGAAACTCAAATCGAAATTTCACTTTTGGATGATGATGTGGATACGGATGAGGATGGCGTTCCAGACAATGTGGACAGTTGTCCAGAACAATCTGGCTTTGCTGAGTACGATGGTTGTTTGTATCCTAGAATAATTATTAACGAAGTGTTGTACGATCCACCTTCTGGTTCCGCAGGAGATGCCAATGGTGATGGCACTAGAGATGCCAATGGCGATGAATTTATAGAATTTTACAATTTAGGTTCGCAAAACGTGGATATTTCAGGCTTTACAATTTCTGATGCCACACAGTTAAGACATGTTTTTCCTGAAGGGACTTTAGTTCCATCTAACGGTGCATTGGTTCTTTTTGGAAGTGGAAATCCAACAGGGAACTTTGGAGAATCCATAGTACAAATCGCTTCGGAAGGTTTGATTAATATGAATAATTCTGGAGATTTTGTGACCTTCGCCGATTCCGATGGAAACACAATACTCACATTTGATGTTGAGCCACTTTCCAACAATCCAGATGAATCTTATTCCAGAAGTCCCGATCTTACAGGGGAGTTTGAACAACACGCTGGAATTCCAGAATCTAATGGTGCATTATTCTCACCAGGTACTCGAACGGATGGCAGTTCTTTTTAATTTAGCGCGATAACAATATAATGGAATATTTAGGAGCCGTACTGTCATTATTTTTCATTGCTTTTACTGGGATCCTTTTGTTAAAAAAGTACAACCCGCATGCAGTGTTGTTAGTTTCTGGATTATTAATGTTAATCATAGCACAGCTCCTAAATTATAATTTGCCAACGCTGAAAGAACCAACAGGGTTTTTAGGTTTTGATTTATTTAGATATATCAAAGAATCTTTCAGTAAAACAAATGCGGGAGTTGGCTTAATGATTATGGCTATAGGCGGTTTTGTAGCCTACATTGATAAAATTGAGGCTTCTGATGCCCTGGTATTTGTGGCAATGAAACCATTAAAACTATTCAAAAAATATCCTTATGTAGCTGCCTCTTTGGTCATTCCAATTGGTCAACTTTTATTTGTTGCTATTCCATCTGCTGCAGGCTTGGGTTTGTTATTGATGGCTTCTATGTTTCCAATCCTTGTCAATTTAGGAGTGAGTCGTTTATCTGCTGTTTCTGTCATTACGGCCACTACTGCTTTTGGAATTGGACCAGCGTCAGCAATTACGGCTAGCGCCACGGATATTGCTGGAGTAGATACCATCAGCTTTTTTTTAAAGTCGCAAATTCCAATGGTCATTCCTTTAAGCATTGTTATGATGGTTACTTATTATTTTGTGAACCGTCATTTTGATAAAAAAATAGCATTGGAAATGGAAATCCAAACTACTGAAACAAAAGAAATCAAAGTGCCACTCGTTTATGCATTTATTCCCATACTGCCTATTGTTCTTTTGATTGTGTTTTCAAAAATCTTTAACCTTTTTAATACAACTATTGCTTTAGACACCACCACCGCCATGTTTATAAGTGTTTTTGTCGCTTTATTATTTGAGTTTGCTCGAACCAAAAATACTAAAACAGTTTTAGAATCATTGAAGACGTTTTGGAATGGCATGGGTAATATCTTCAAAACAGTAGTGACGCTCATCATAGCTGCTGATATTTTTGCCAAAGGCTTGATCAGTCTTGGATTTATTGAAGGCCTGCTTGATGTCTCCCAAAATTTTGGGTTTGGAGTTGTAGGGATTGGCGTGGTAATGACTGTAATGATATTTTTAGCCTCTATGCTCATGGGCAGTGGAAACGCATCCTTTTTTGCCTTTGGTCCTTTGGTCCCTAAAATTGCAGACAAATTGGGTATTGAGACCGCAGAGATTATTTTACCTATGCAATTATCTGCCTCAATGGGACGTACGGTTTCGCCCATTTCAGGAGTGATGATTGCAACTGCTGAAATTGCAAAGGTTTCAACCCTTGCCATTGTAAAAAGAAATATCATTCCATTGGGAATGGCCTTGTTGGTTATGCTAATTTATCATTTCATTTAAGAATATGCTTACACTTATAAAGAATACAAATTTATATGCTCCCGCTTCTTTGGGCCAAAAAGACCTACTTGTCGCTGGGGGTAAAATTGTGAAAATTGCTAGTAATTTAAAAACTTTTGAAAATGAAGCTGCTATTTTTGATGCCAAAGGAAAAATTGTGACACCTGGACTCATAGACCAGCACATTCACATCGCTGGTGCAGGGGGTAAGCATGGATTTTCATCTATGACGCCAGAAATTATGCTCAGTGAACTCATTGGCTGCGGTACTACCACAGTGGTTGGGCTTATGGGAACTGATGGAATTGCTAGGTCGATTCAAACACTTTATGCCAAAGCTAAATCTTTAGAAGAAGAAGGAATTTCTGCCTATATGTTGTGTGGCTATTACGGATTGGATTCTTTAACCTTAACTAATAATGTACAAAGCGATATGATTTTTATTGATAAGGTGCTGGGTTGTAAAATAGCTATCAGTGACGTCCGTTCCTCATATCCAACGACTTTAGATTTGGTGCGAAAGCTCAAAGATATTATGGTTGGTGGATTTATCGCCAAGAAAAAAGGAATTTTACACATACACTTAGGCAACCTTGAAACAAAAATGGATGTGCTTTTTAAATTGGTCAACGAATATCAATTTCCTATTGATCACATATCGCCTACGCATGTGGGTCGAACAAAAGCGCTTTTTGAACAAGCTATAGACTTTGCGAAATTAGGGGGTATGATTGATATTACCACTGGGGCCTCAAAATATACAGATCCCTACAAATCTGTTTTGTATGCATTGGAAAAAGGCGTTTCGATAGACCAAATAACCTTCAGCTCAGATGGCAATGCAGGCTTGACAAAATTTGATGCTAACGGAAATTTTATTGGCGTAACAAAAGCTCCAATTGATCAAAACCTTGCTCAAACAGTAGCCCTAGTTCAAAAGGGAGGGGTTGATATTGCAGATGCTTTTTCACTCATAACACTCAACCCCGCTAATAATTTAGGATTGCAATACAAAGGGCGTATTGAAGTGGGCAGCGACGCAGATTTATGCTGTTTTACAAACGATTTTATACTAACGGATGTTTTTGCCAAGGGCCAACAAATGATGGTTAATGGAGACATTATTGTGGAAGGAAATTATGAAAATTAAAACGAATTATAAAAAAATGAAGCTTTTTAATCTAACAGTTCTTTTGAGCGCCATACTATTTAGCGCAAATGTATATGGGCAAAACACTCAATTAGAAACATATAAACTAGGCGAAGGCTTAAATTTCTCTCATGAAAATGGGACAAAAATTAGGTTTACTGGCTACATACAGCCCTACATTGATAGCAAAAATTACACTGATTTGGATGAGAATAGTACCCAAAACCGTTTTAGATTGCGCCGAGCAAGATTCCGTTTAGATGGGAATTTAAAAAACGAGCGCTTCAAGTATAGATTCGCCTTTGATTTGAGTGGTACCTCAGAAGCGGGAGATGTAAGCTCCAATTATTTATTGGACGCTTTTGTTTCTTATGATGTTACAAGTAGAATTAAAGCCACTTTTGGGCAACGATCAACCTATACCGATAACAGAGAACTTTTTATGTCTTCTAATACCTTGCAGTTAGTGGAGCGCAGTCGGGTTACATCTGCTTTTGCTAGTATTCGAGAATTTGGGTTGTTTGTCCAAGGGAATTTTAGAACAGGACGCGGTTCTTACTTAAGACCTTATTTTGTTTTAACCAATGGAGACGGAGGCAATGTTTTAGGTAAAGACCATGGCGGTTTAAAAATCGGAGGTCGAATTGATTTCTTACCCTTTGGATTATTTACCAACAAAGGGCAGTTTAGACAAGCCGACGTGATGCGAGAAACTGCTCCAAAATTAGTTATTGGAACTCATTTCAGTCATAACAACGGTATGAGCAGCCGCCGCGGTCGTGGCAGTGGCGATCTTATTTATTTAAATGAGTTGGGAGAGGAATCTTTACCAGATTACACCAAAATTGGTTTTGATTTGTTATTTAAATACAATGGGTTTTCTGCATTGGCTGAGTATATAAAAACAGCCGCTACGGTTCCAGATGACATAACACAGCGCGTCCGAAATAATGGTACATATTCATCTACTTTTGAGGTTAATGATCTTCAAGACGTGGAAAACTATGTCAAGGGTCGCATGATGCTAGGGGAGGCCTACAACATTCAAATGGGGTATTTATTTAAGAATGGTTTTTCGATTGATGGGCGCTATACACATTTGAATGCCGATAAGCATTCGTTTTTAAACAATGCCACTTTTTATAACAGGCCTAATT
>CAJWNW010000044.1 GCA_913044085.1 uncultured Flavobacteriaceae bacterium
AATTAGAAGATTACAAAAAAAGGGACAGTCTAGAAACCATAAGGACGTCTAAAGTTTATTTGGATTCTGTTGATGAGGTGAGTAATAAATTTAAAATCGGAAAACTTTTTAGTGGGTACACTTTTAATGATTCTTACAACAAAAAAAGTTTTGGCATTTCGGGGCCAATAAATGGCCTCTCTTTTAATACGGTTCAAGGCTATAACCTTTCTTTGGGTCTTAATTTCACCAAGCGTTATAACGATTATAAAAATTTTATTGCCTTTAGCGGCCTCTTTAATTATAGCTTTGAAACGGAGCGCTTCCGCGCTGGAGTCAAGGGGACTTATAAATTTAACGCCATCAACAATGCAGAGCTTAGTGCAAGTGCTGGTACCAAAACAGAACAATTCAATAGTGAAGAACCAATTTCGAAAAATTTAAATCAAATAAGTTCTTTATTTTTTGAAAAGAATTTTATGAAACTATACGACAGAACCTTTGCGAAAGTCAATTATAGAATGGCACTTTTTAATGGAGTTAGTTTTAGTTCGAGTTTGTCTTACGAAAAACGCAAAGCGCTTTTCAATACAACAGATTATGTGGTATTTCCAAAAGCGGATGTGAATTACAGCAGTAACAACCCCTTGAATCCAGATGGATTTGGAACTGCTGCATTTTCAAATCACAATTTGTTAAAATTTAACTTGGGCGTTGGAATTCGGTTTGGAGAAAAATTCATGAGCTACCCCGATTTAAAAATCAATATCAGCAACTCGGATTATCCAAAACTATTTTTAAATTATACCAAAGGCTTTAATGCTAGTATTTCTGATTATAATTTTGACCAATTGACTGCTCAACTTAGACATGAGGTTAATTTAAAATCGATAGGAGTTTTTGATTACAATTTAATGGGTGGCACTTTTTTTAAGAATAACAGCCTCTCTTTTATTGATTTTAAACACTTTAATGGCAATTTAACCCATATCAATACCAAAGGAAATTATCTGAATAGCTTTAAAAATTTACACTATTACGACTACAGTACAGCTAGTGATTACTTGGAATACCACGCAGAACACAATTTTAAAGGCTACGCATTAGGTAAAATTCCTTTAATCAACAAACTGAACTACAATTTAGTCATAGGCATGCATGGAATTTCCAGAAATGCTGCTCATCCCTACACTGAAATGAATGTTGGTATTGCCAATTTAGGATGGAAAAAATACCGCTTTCTAAGATTAGATTATGTGCGTTCTTTCGCAAGAGGAAAAAGCGACGAAGCCTTGATGTTTGGACTGAGTTTTTAAGATTTATCTTCAAGCATTGGAACAAATTTGAAGTTCCCAAATTCATGTTTTTCAAAGTTCTTTTGACCACTGCGAATGTAAAGTGTCATCACTTGCTCTTGCTCTCCAACAGGGATTACCAAACGCCCCCCAACTTTGAGTTGGGCTAACAAGGGTTTGGGCACAAAAGGGGCCCCTGCTGTGACCAAAATTCGATCAAAAGGTGCCTCTTCTTTTAAACCTTTATAACCATCACCAAAAATAAGACGCTTTGCCACATGGCCAATTTTTGGTAAAAATAAACTCGTTTTTTTAAACAATTCTAACTGACGTTCAATGCTGTAAACTTCCGCTTCCAAAAGGCATAAAACTGCAGTTTGGTATCCACTACCAGTTCCAATTTCTAAAACTTTGTGGTTGGGCTCAACTTCTAAAAGTTCTGTTTGATAGGCCACCGTATAAGGCTGAGAAATAGTTTGGTTGGCAGCAATAGGAAATGCTTTATCTTGATAAGCATGGTCCAGAAAACTAGAATCCATAAACCAGTGTCTGGGAATTGTCCGAATAGCTTCTAAAACTGCTTCATTTTTGATGCCCTTTGAAATCAGAGTATTAACGAGTTTCTGCCTAAGGCCCTTGTGTTTAAATGAATCTATCAAATCTGTTAAATTTCATTTTCAAAATTAAGTAAACAATGTTGAGATTAAAATTATAATGGGGAAAGAATTTTAAAAACTTAAGGTTTTGATTCATATTTATTTAGAATACCATTAAAATATTTAATTTTGTACAAAATTAATAAGATGCTAAAAGTAGGCGTATTGGGTGCGGGTCACCTTGGCAAAATTCATTTAAAATTACTTCATCAATCTAAAAAATATGAGCTTATTGGATTCTATGATCCTGATATCGCGATTGGTCAAAGCGTGGCCAAAGAATTCAAATACACCTATTTTGAGCAATTAGATGCCCTTATTGATGCCGTGGATGTGGTTGATATTGTGACCCCTACATTGTCGCATTACAATTGCGCCATCAAAGCCATCACAAAGGGAAAACATATTTTTATTGAAAAACCCATTACCAATACTGTTGAAGAAGCCGAGCACATTCGTCTACTAGTTTCAGAAAATAATTTACGAGGACAAGTAGGGCACGTAGAGCGTTTTAACCCTGCCTTTAAGGCTGTTAAATCTGAAATTAAGCACCCAATGTTCATCGAAACGCACCGACTTGCAGAATTTAACCCGAGAGGTACTGATGTCCCAGTTGTGTTAGATTTGATGATTCACGACATAGACATCATTCTTAGTGTGGTAAAATCGCCTGTGCTTTCTGTGCAAGCCAGTGGGGTCTCCGTAATCAGCGAAACTCCAGACATTGCCAATGCCCGAATTGAATTCGAAAATGGTTGTGTCGCTAATTTAACAGCCAGTCGTATTTCTTTAAAAAACATGCGTAAGAGTCGTTTTTTTCAAAAAGATGTTTACATCAGTGTTGATTTTCTTGAGAAAAAAACAGAGGTAGTCAAAATGAAAGATGCCTCTGAATTTCCGGATGATTTCGACATGATTTTACAAAATGCTGAAGGGGTCAAAAAACAAATTTATTTTGAAAATCCTAAAATCGCTGCAAACAACGCTATTTTGGATGAACTCGAAACTTTTGCAGAAGCCATTGAAAATAACACAAAACCCATAGTAACACTGCGTGATGGAGCCAATGCGCTAAAAGTTGCGCATCAAATTATTAATTGTTTCTAAAATTCAACTTATGAAAAATATGTCAGTGATTGGAGCGGGAACCATGGGCAATGGAATTGCACACAGCTTTGCGCAATCGGGCTACCGTGTTAATTTAATTGATATTGATGAAATAGCATTGAACAAAGCACTTCAAACCATTTCAAAAAATTTGGATCGCATGCTTGAAAAAGGCGTTATTTCAAATGACCAAAAGACAAGCACAATTAAAAATATTAAAACCTATACTGATATAAACAAAGGGGTTGAAAATACCAGTCTTGTGGTTGAGGCAGCAACCGAAAATGAGGCAGTTAAAATTCAAATTTTTAAAATTCTTGATGAAACTAGCCCAAAAAATACAATTTTAGCCACCAACACCTCCTCCATTTCCATTACCAAAATAGCGGCTGCAACCAAACGGCCTGGTAAAGTTATTGGCATGCATTTCATGAATCCCGTTCCCATTATGCCACTTGTGGAGATTATCAGTGGATATAATACCGATAAATCAGTTACAGATTTTATTGTAAAACTTACCAAAGAAATCGGTAAAACTCCTGTTTTGGTAAACGATTACCCCGGGTTTATTGCAAACCGAATTTTAATGCCGATGATCAATGAAGCCGTTGAAGCCCTTCAATGTGGCGTGAGTGGTGTCTTAGAAATTGACAGCATCATGAAACTAGGTATGGCGCACCCTATGGGACCTCTTGAACTCGCAGATTTTATTGGTTTAGACGTTTGTCTTTCCATTTTGGAAGTTATGTTCAAGGGCTTTAAAAACCCGAAATATGCCCCCAATCCCTTATTAGTGAATATGGTGAAAGCCGGTAAACTTGGTAAAAAATCAGGAGAGGGTTTTTACAATTATGCCAAAGAAAAAAAAGCAATTGTCCCAGCCAACAGATTTATAAAAATTTAACCCTCAAAACCTACAAAGTATGACGCTCATCAATCCTTTTTGTGCCGTAAGGCCAAATGACTGTATTTCTAATAATTTTAGCAGTAAATCTTTTGAACTTTACAATCCAGAAGAGATTGAAGATATTTTAAAAACCAATCCGCATTCCTTCTTACAGATTATCAAAGACAATATAAACCCCAGAAAAGAATTATCCAATTCCAAACGCTTTGAAAACGTTAAAAAAAATTACGACCAATTTAAGTCAAGTGGTCTTTTAATAAAAGACCAAAAACTTGGTTTTTACATTCAAGAACTGAACCTAAATGGCAAAACTTATAATGGAATAATTGCAAAAGCCAATCTCAGGGATTACAAGATAGGACGCATTAAGAAACATGAAAATACCGTAAAATCTAGGGAGTTGGTATTTAAAAAATACTTAAAAGAAACACGTTTTAACGCGGACGCCGTTTTATTGATCTATAGAGATCAAAAGGCGATTTCAGACCTCATTAAAGCGATCAAAAACCAAGAGCCTACATCCGTAATCTCTATATCTAAAAATGAAGTTCAAAAATTATGGTATGTCGCGGAAGATTCTCAAGTAAAAAAAATAACGAAAGTATTTGAAAGCGTTCAAAACTTGTACATTGCGGATGGCCACCACAGAACTGCTTCTTCAATGTTGCTGTCTGATGAAGAGAACAAAGCACAAAAAGCGGGTTTTATGGCTTTTCTAATTCCTGAAAGTGAATTGCTTGTACAGGAGTATAACAGAATGGTGACAAATTTGAATGGGCTTTCAGAAAAAATATTTTTAAATAGATTAAAATTAAAGTTTAATGTTGTACCCTGTAAATCTTATGATTTGTGCCAAAAAAAAAACGGTTTTTGCATGTATCTTAAGGGCCAATTTTATTCAGTATCTTTACAAGAGAATTTTATCAACAGAGCCTCCCCGCTACAAGCGCTAGACGTCTCTATTTTGCAAGAAGAAATTCTTAAACCAATTTTGGGAATTAAAAATACAAGAACAGATAAACGCCTTCATTATGTCTCAAAAAATGACAATATGAGGTGGATAAAAAATGAAATTGACAGACAAAATTATGCTGTTGGTTTTGGATTGAAACCTATAACTGTGAACCAGCTCAAGGCAATAGCAGATGCCAAAATGACAATGCCACCAAAAAGCACTTATATTTATCCAAAATTAAGAAGTGGATTAACCATTTATGAATTTTGAAATGACCCTAGCAGATAGACTTCAAAAATTAAAAAAATCCTTGCCCGCATATGTCACCTTGGTAGCCGTTTCCAAAACCAAGCCTGTAAGCGATTTAATGGAAGCCTATAAAGCTGGCCAACGAGTTTTTGGCGAAAACAAAGTTCAAGAAATGGTAGGTAAATTTAATGAAATGCCAAAAGACATTAAATGGCATATGATTGGTAATTTACAGCGCAACAAAGTGAAATACATGGCTTCATTTGTACATTTGATACACGGTGTTGACAGTATAAAATTATTGAAAGAAATCAATAAACAAGCGCAAAAAAATGAACGTGTTATTGAATGCTTGCTGCAAATCAAAATAGCGTGTGAAAGCACTAAATCTGGAATGTCTTCAAAGGAAGCTAAAAACTTGCTAAAGAGCGATGATTTTAAAGCCTTGAAAAATATCAAAATTACGGGGGTTATGGGAATGGCGAGCTTTACTGAAGATAAGATTCAGATTTCAACAGAATTCAAAAATCTAAAATTAGCGTTTGAAACATTAAAACAATTACAAAAAAACATGGGTGTTATTTCCATGGGAATGAGTGGAGATTACCCGCTTGCGATTGAATGTGGCAGCAACATGATTCGGGTAGGTAGCCTCATATTCGGGAACAGGCAATACACATAAAACTTACAGAATTTACGCAATAGTAGACATAGAAACCACTGGTGGAAAGTACAACGAAGAAGGCATTACCGAAATTGCCATTTACAAGCACGACGGAAAACGCGTTGTTGACCAATTTATTAGCCTGATAAATCCCAAACGCCCCATCCAACCTTATGTCGCAAATCTGACCGGAATTTCTAATAAAATGTTGCGTTCCGCACCAAAGTTCTTTGAAGTTGCCAAACGGATTGTTGAAATCACCGAGAATTGCGTTTTAGTAGCGCACAATGCTAAATTTGATTATAGAATTTTATCACTGGAATTCGAGCGCTTGGGTTTTAAATTTGAACGGAAAAATTTATGTACTGTAGAATTGTCTAAACATCTGATTCCCAATCTTCCTTCCTACAGTTTGGGAAAGTTGGTTCGCTCTTTAGGAATTCCAATGAGTGACCGCCATCGCGCTTCTGGAGATGCCATGGCTACCACTAAATTATTTGAGTTATTGCTAAATAAGGACCTCGACAAACAGATTGTAAAAGCCTCGATTCGAATGGAACCCAAGCGACAATTGGAACCAAAATTGGTAGCTATTATCAATTCACTTTCTTCTGTTACAGGTGTATATTATATGCACAATGAAGCGGGTAATATTATATATATCGGAAAAAGCAAAAATATCAAGAGTCGAATCAATCAGCATTTTGCGAGTCAAAATTCAAAATCTAAAAAAATTCAATTGGAAGTTTCTGCGGTTACATTCGAAGAAACTGGGAGCGAATTATTGGCTTTACTCAAAGAAAGTGCCGAAATAAAACACCACAAACCCAAGTTCAATCGGGCGCTAAGACGTACCATTTTTACACACGGCCTTTTCAGCTTTAAAGACGAAAATGGATACATCAATTTAAAAATTCAAAAGATTAAAGGAAATCAAAAGCCTATTACCACCTTTGCTAACATTCAAAAGGGTAAAAGCTTTATAAACAAAATCGTTGAAAAACACAGTTTGTGCCAAAAATTATGTGGGTTATATAAATCAAAAAGCAGCTGCTTTGGCCATACCATTAAAGAATGTGAAGGGGCATGTGTTGGAGAAGAATTGGTGGAAGACTACAATATAAAAGTTTATAAAATTATTAAATACTACAGTTTTAAAACCAAAAGTTTACTTCTTATTGATAAAGGCCGAAATCTTGATGAACGCAGTGCTGTTTGGGTTGAAAATGGGGTTTTAAGAGGTTTTGCCTATTTCAATTTAAATTTTCAGATTTCAAACATTGATGTTTTATCAAGCCTGGTTACCCCATTAGAACACAACAAAGATGCCCAGCACATTCTCCAGAGTTATATGAGGCGTCACAAAAGATTGAAAGTCATTGCCCTAGAGGACTAAAGTTTTTTAGTATTTTTGATCTATGTCTGAACCAAAAACCAAACTAAATTTGTATAAAATGTGGACTGATATTTCATTATGAATAAATTTATCATTTCAATTGTTGGCCCAACAGGTATTGGAAAAACGGACTTAAGTTTAAAATTGGCGGCCCATTTTCAAACAGAGATAATCTCTGCCGACTCCCGCCAGTTTTTTAAAGAAATTCCCATTGGTACAGCAGCTCCAAAAAATGAAGAATTGGCATTAATTCCACATCATTTTATTCATAACAAATCCATCACAGATAACTACAGCGTGGGGCATTACGAAAAAGAAGTTTTAGATTGTATTGAAAAACTGCACCAAAAACACGATGTTTTAATTTTAATTGGAGGCTCGGGGCTGTATGTTAAATCCGTTTTAGAAGGCTTGGATGACTTCCCTGAGATAGATTCAAAGATTCGCGAGCAATTAAATTTAGAGCTCAAAACAGAAGGCATTATGGCCTTGCAAAAAGAACTTAAAGCCAAAGATCCTGAAACGTATGCAAAAATAGATTTAGAAAATTCTCACAGAATAATCCGGGTCCTTGAAATATGTAGAGGTGCAGGAAAACCTTACAGTCAGTTCATAAACAAGGATAAGGTTAAAAGAGGCTTCACCCCTATTTCAATTGGTTTGGATGCAGCGCGAGACATTGTTTATGAGCGCATCAATAAAAGAGTGGATCAGATGCTCAAAAACGGCCTGCTTAAAGAAGCCCATACTGTCTACAAACACAAAGGGATGAATGCACTAAATACCGTTGGTTATAAAGAATTATTTGAACACTTTGCGGGTAACTGGACCTTAGACTTTGCAGTGGAAGAAATCAAAAAAAATTCACGCCGTTTTGCCAAAAGACAATTGACTTGGTTTAAAAAAAATAAAAATACGCAATGGCATGATTATCAAACTCCTTTTAAGATCATCCTGAGTGAAATCAAAACAGAAATTTCAAAGCTATCTAATCATTAATTACCAATCGGAATCCTTCGCCATGAATGTTTAAAATTTCAACTTTTGGGTCTAGTTTTAAATATTTCCTAAGCTTTGCTATATAAACATCCATACTTCTTGAAGTGAAATAGTTGTCGTCTCTCCAAATTTTGGTCAATGCGATTTCACGTGGCATCAAATCATTGACGTGTAGTGCCAAAAGTCTTAAAAGCTCGTTCTCTTTTGGTGATAGTTTTATTTGTGTATCTCCTTGTATTAAAAACCGAAGCTTGGAATTCAACTTAAAACTTCCTATTTCAAATTCAAATTGCTTACTGTCTGCAATACTTTCAACTGTTTTTCGTTGAATAATAGCTTTAATTTTCAACAATAAGACTTCACTATCAAAAGGTTTATTTAAATAATCATCAGCACCGATCTTGTAGCCTTTTAAAACATCTTCTTTTAATGATTTCGCCGTGAGAAAAATAATTGGCACTTCTTTGTCCTTTTCTCTAATTTCTTGTGCTAGTGTAAAGCCATCCTTATAGGGCATCATTACATCTAAAATACAAAGATGGAAATCTGACTTTTTGAACTTCTCAAAGCCTTCCATACCATTTTTTGCTAGCACGACTTCGTAGTCGTTAATTGTTAAGTATTCCTTTAAAACAGTCCCAAAATTTGGGTCATCTTCTACCAGTAAAATTCGTTTTGTGATTTCTTCCATAGTGTTATGATATTAGTGGTAATTTAATGGTGAAGGTACTTCCTTTCCATTTTTCGCTCTCAACAGTGATGACGCCTTGATGATTTTCAACAATTCGTTTCACATTTGATAGACCAAGGCCGTGGCCTTTAACATTGTGAACATCGCCTGTGTGTTCACGATAAAACTCTTCAAAAATTCTTCCTAGGGCTGATTTACCAATTCCAATGCCTTGATCTTTTATGGACATCAAAATATTATTTCCAATATTTTCTGTAGTCACATCAATTCTTGGAGGGCCTTCTGAATATTTTACAGCATTGTCTAGAATATTGACGATGACATTCGTGAAATAAGACTCGTTGGCAATAATTGAGCATTTAAATGCTTTAAAATTGGTTTTGATATACCCATCTCTACTTTGTACAATTAACTCAACATGGGTTATGGCGTCTAAAATTAAATCGTGAAGCTGAAATCTGTCTTTGCTAATAATTAATTGTTTTTTTTGAAGTTTGGAGATGCGAAGTACATTTTCGACCTGAGCGTTCATCCGTTTATTTTCTTCTTTTATCATAGAAATGTAGGTATGTACCTTTTCTTTATTGTTGAAGATTTTTGGGTTTTTAATAGCATCTAAAGCCAAGCTAATTGTCGCAATTGGTGTTTTAAATTCATGTGTCATATTGTTGATGAAGTCTGATTTCATTTGAGATATTTTACGCTGGCGAATTAATTGATAGACGGCGCTCATATAACCAATTATGATAATTAAAGTGAAAACAAGAGAGAGCAATGTGATGACAACAATATCTTGTTCTTCTTTCGTTTTGAGAATATTATTTATATAATAAGCTTGAACAAATACAATTCCGATGAGCGATAAACTCATAAGAATAACCAGTACTGAAAATAATTTTTTATTCACCTCGCAAAATTAGAATATTTGGGATAATTTTGGATATTTTTAACTTGCTATTAACTAAAATGTTAAAATTTTATAAATTATAAGTTTCTTTGTGAATTGTATTGTGAATGTCATAAACCTGTTTTTGTGTATCATCCAAATCTACATTGATAATCACAAAGTCTGATTTCGCAGTTTTTTCTAAATCTTGCAATTGGTTGGACATTAAAGCCTTAATTTTTGCTAAAGAAGCTTGATCTCTCTCAATAATCCGTTGTACACGCATCGACTCTGGGGCGGTAACGGTTAAAATATAATCAAATTGATTTTCCGCAGCAATTTCAAATATAATAGCAACTTCTTTGACAACATAAACTGAGGTCTGTATTGACAGCCATGAATTAAAATCCAAAGCCACCTCAGGGTGCACCAGCGCATTTATTTGTTTTAAAAGCACCTTGTTATTAAAAATCTTTTCAGATATAAATCCTTTATTTAATTGATTTTGCTTGTAAGCATCTTCTCCTAAAAGTTGCTTTATCTTTTGCTTTAAATCTTTTGATGATTGCATCAATGTTTTGGCGGCTTTATCCGCATTATAAACAGGAACCTCAAGTGCCTCAAACATTTTAGCAACGGTTGTTTTTCCACTTCCAATTCCGCCAGTAAGTCCTAAAACTTTAGTCATTACTTTTTTTAATTACATACTCTAACTTATTTATTTGAAGTGATGCGTTCTTGACTGTTGTTGGATAGGATTCTAAAATTGGTGTTAACATGTTAGTTGAATTATCAAGTTTATTATAATCGCACGAAACAACAAAATCAGTAGCATCAATGCTGTTGTAAGAACTCAAGTTTGTATAAAATACAACAGGGACTTCTTTTGGGAAAATTGACAGACTAATGGCCTCGGGTAAATTAATTACACTTACTGGTATGTTTAATTTACCTTCCGTGAATTTATCAACTTTACCTTTGACTTGAACAAATTTATTTGAAAAAATTAAATTTGGTGTGATTTCTAATGCAACAGTCTGGTTAATGTCTTTTTTTACGTCTTTAAGTAAAAGATTTGATGTAATAACACTAGAAATAGAATCCAACAAAATTTTAGGCCCTACAACTGTGATGGAGTCTGGATGACTTTTTAAGTCATTTAAAAGGTCATAACCTAAAGCAAATTCAGGAGTTGCACGAACAACTACTGGGATTTTCTTTATTGATTGAACATCGTAGGAAAATGAAACCGTATTTGGAGTAATGGCTTCAACGACAACATCACTATCAAAATAATTCAACAATATTAAGTCCTTGGGGTTGGTACGCCAATAATAGGAAGAGCGGTCTTTTTCCAATTTGGTAACATCAATTTCAATAGCTAAGTCCTTAAATGCATATTTAAGCATATTAAAACCTTGAGTTTTAATAGTAACACTGACATAATCGGGCTTTTTTTTAGTCAATATTTCTTGTGTGCTAAGTTGCGTAGGAATAAGTTTTAATCGAAGCGTTTGATTCAATTGATTTGATAATTTTGCAACCATTGATATGATAAAAGCCAAAACTAAAAATAGTACAAACACATTAAAGCGTTTGATCTGAATCCAGTTTATTAAAATCGATTTTAACTTCTGTATCATTTAGGATTTAAAAAATAGTTTTGGAAAAAGAGTCGTTTCAGGTTTTCGAGATATTTTCAACTTTAGGGTAGATTTCAGAAAACCTAGTCCATAGCCAGAAAATTGAATCAAAATTGCAGGCATACACAAAATGCTTACAATAATATTAGCCGTACTTTTCAATGCCATCATAAATACTGTCAAAAAATAAGCACCATATATATACAGCCCCCATTTAAAATCATAAATAAGCAACAGTAAACTAATTAGAAATACGACTGTGAAAAACGAAGGAAACCAATATGCAGTTTTTTTTGAATGCGGGTACCATTTGTTTAGAATTGGCCGTACCTGTCCAAACTTGTAAACTTGTAGTAAGAAACTTTTAAAAGAAATTCGACGCTTGTGGTAAACATAAGCTTTAGAAATTAAGCAAAGTTTATACCCCATGTCTTTCAATCTAATTGAAAGATCGGGGTCTTCACCTGGATGAATGTTCCCAAATCCACCAGAAGCTAGAAAAGCTTCTTTTGAAATCCCCATATTAAAACTGCGAGGCTCATAACCATCAATTTCTTTATCTCCTCCTCTAATCCCTCCGGTTGTAATTTTAGAAGTCATTGTGAAGTTGATGGCTTTTTGAAGTTCTGAAAAATTATGTTTAGCGGCATCTGGACCACCAAAACAATCTACATAATTTTTCTCTAAAAACGATATAACTTCTGTAAGATAGTGTTTTGGTAAAATGCAATCGCAATCCAGTACAATAAAATAATGCCCTTTCGCGCGCTCCATTCCATAATTACGAGAATGTCCAGGGCCTGTATTTTTTTTGTAATAATAACTAATATTGAGCTGGGATTGAAAATGTTCAATAATGAGGCGTGCATCCAGACTTGATCCATCTTCAACAATGACAATTTCAAAGGTTTTGGAGACTTCTAATTTACAAAAACTTTCTAACAATTCTCGCACTTCTTCTGGGCGGTTGTAAACTGGAATAATGAATGAAAAATCGCTAGCAATCATAAAACAAATTTACATAATGCATTTGAATTAAAAAGGTTTTTAAAATTTAAGCATAAAAAACTCCGCCGAAGCGGAGTTTTTAAATTTTAAGTTGTTTTAAAAA
>CAJWNW010000045.1 GCA_913044085.1 uncultured Flavobacteriaceae bacterium
TTTTGCAACTCAAATGGAGAAATAGAAGTTTCAATCAAATCGTAATTGTCAGATTCAGAAATCATGTCAATTAATTGATCTCTAATAATACCCTTTAAGCAACCATCTGCCAATGGCGGTGTTTTGATGACATTATCTTTGACAAGAAAAACATTTCCGTTAAGGGCCTCAATGATATTTTTGTTGGTATTTAGCAACAAACAGTTGTCATAGTTATTTTCTTTGGCAAATATACTGCCCACAACATTGATGGCTTTGTTATTGGTTTTTAAAGTAGATAATAAATTTGGGGCGATAAAATAATCCTTAAAAAGTTCTATTTCACAAGAATCGGTATGTGAATTGTAAATATCAGAATCCAAGGGTGCTAAAGCAATTGTGAATTTGACGGCGTTGGAAGTGGGTGTGTAATAACCCCCTGTTGCTCTAAAAACTGTTAATTTAACTCGGTAAGATTTTGCTTTTTCGGATTGTGTATCAACTAAATCCATGATTTGAGACTCTAAAAACTCAGGAGTAAAGTGCATCGGAATCTCCATGCGAAGAATGCGCATTGAAGCCATAAGTCGGAAATAATGTGCTTCCCAAAAAAGAGGCTTGCTGTTAACTTTGATGGTTTCAAAAACCGCATCGCCATAGGCAAAACCCCTGTTGTCAACTGATAAATAGGCTTCGGAATCTTCTAAAATGGTCCCGTTGATGTTAATCATAAATATTGAAGGAAAATGCTGTGAATATATGCCAAATTAAGCATTTTAGCGTGAGCCTAAAATTTGCTTTAAACTTGCGATTTGATTTTCCCATAGCATTTTAGATTCTTCAACCTCATCGTCATCTGAAAAATCTGTTACTATGATGGAAACATCTTTTGTAATACTGTCTACCTGAATTCTAAGTTCAAAAAAGCAGTCGTCATCTTCATTTTCTAACCATCTGAATTTGATTCGCTCTGAATTTTTTTTAGTCAACAATTTAGCTTGCTCCTCAGAATCATCCCATATAAATGTGAACAACTCCCCTCTTGAATTTACATTATCCGCAAACCATTCTGAAAGGCCTGAAGGTGTAGAAATATAGTTGTAAAGCAACTGCGGAGAGGCTTGTATTGGAAATTCCAATTCGTATTTAACTTTGGTACTCATAGTTGTGGTAATTAGTTTTCCAATATATACATTAATTTATTAGTTTTAAAAGAAAAAAAATATTTTTTACAAAGGATTTATTTTGAAAGCCCAGCAATTTGTTTCTATATTTGCAGCCATCAATTATGGCGTGGTAGCTCAGTTGGTTAGAGCGTCGGATTCATAACCCGGAGGTCGGGAGTTCAAATCTCCCCCACGCTACTTTTAAACCCTTGTACTTCAAGGGTTTTTTTAGTTATTAAATTGTGAAATTAGCGCTTCTAAGTCCAGTGTTTTTTGACTGCCATCCAACATATTTTTTAGGGTAAAAGTATTGGAGTTCATTTCTTGATTTCCAACCAAAACTATATATGGAATATTGCGTTTATTGGCGTATGTGATTTGCTTTTTCAACTTAAGTGCATCAGGATAGAGCTCGGCAACAATACCATTGGATCTCAAAGATTGAATGGCTTTGTAACAATAAAGACTTTCTTCAGGTCCAAAATTGGTAAACAATACTTGGGTTGTTTGGGTATTATTTTCTGGAAAAAGTCCCAATTCTTCCAAAACAAGTGCGATTCTGTCAAGGCCAAAACTAATGCCTACTCCGCTCACGCCTTTGAGTCCAAAAATACTGGTCAAATCATCGTAACGCCCACCACCGCCAATAGACCCCATGGCAACAGCATCTGGCGCAGAGACCTCAAAAATAGCACCTGTGTAGTAGTTTAGACCACGTGCGAGTGTAATATCTAATTTTAGAGTAGCTGTTTTTAGTCCCAGTTTATTGATTTTATCCGCTATAAATTCTAGCTCGGAAAGTCCTTCCCTACCAATCTGAGAAGTTCTAAATAGACTACTCAAGGCTTTTAGCTGTGCTTTGAAATCCCCTGAAATCTTTAAAAGAGGAGTTAATAAAGCGATACCATCGGGTAAAATGCCTTTAGAAAGCATCTCTTCTTTTACTTTTTCTGCCCCTATTTTATCCAGCTTATCCAAAGCCACAGTAAAATCTATAAGCTTGTCTTGAGCGCCAATGCGTTCTGCAATGGCTGCTAAAATTTTTCTATTGTTAATTTTAATAGTGACCCCTTTTAATTTTAAGTCTGAGAAAACAGCATCATACAACTGGATAAATTCAACTTCTTGCCACATGGAATCCGAACCAACTGCATCGGCATCACATTGGAAAAATTCTTGGAAGCGCCCCTTTTGAGGACGATCGGCACGCCAAACAGGTTGAATTTGATAACGTTTAAAAGGAAAGGTAATGTCGTTCTGATATTGTACAACATAACGTGCAAATGGTACAGTTAAATCGTAACGCAATGCTTTTTCAGAGAGTGAATTTGAAAAGCGTGCAAGTTGATTGTTTTCTAAGGCGCTTAAATCCGCTTTTTTAACCTTTTCACCAGAGTTTAAAATTTTAAAAATCAAACGATCGCCTTCATCTCCGTATTTTCCCAAGAGGGTTTCCGACAACTCAAAGCTGGGTGTTTCAATGGGTGCAAAACCAAAGCGTTTGAAATTTGACTTTATGGTACTGAAAATGTAATCGCGATTGGCAATCTGTTGCGAGTTGAAGTCTCGCGTTCCTTTAGAAATGCGTGGTTTAGAAGCCATAACGCTTATTTATTAACAAATATCTGATTTTTTAAGATGCTAACCAATGAGTTGCTCAAAATACTTAAACAATTCACCCTTAGTTATCTGCGCACCCTTTTCTATCAATTCAAAAATCTGTATCTTTTTATCCTCTTTAATTTGCTTTTCAGCATCAAAAATTTCTACAGTATCAGACATCAAGTTCTCACGCAGCCAAGAGAAGCCGGCTTTTGTAGTTAAATCTACAGTTTTAATATTGACTTTTAGTCCAATCAAGGCGATAGCGTTTTCTTTAACATGAAATAAATACATGTGTTGGGGTGCAATATTTTCTAAGAATAAAACTTTATCCAAAACACCTTCCCATATTAAATCACTGAAAATATCCATCTCAGCTTCAACAACTTCTGGTTTCTGAGACTTTAGTACTTCCCATTCTGCTGCAGTAATAGATTGTGTAGCCAAAAAATTAATAAATTCTTTGTGCAATTCCTCAAATTGTTCTTTGCTAAGTCGTCTGTACTTCATGCTTTTAAACTTAAAAAAAGGCCTGTCGGTTAAACAGGCCTTTTAAACTAAAAATTTGAGTTTGATGATTATGCTTTTTCAGCAATAATTTCAAAAGGCAACTCTACATTCACATCGCGGTGCAATCGAATCTGAGCATTGTATTTGCCTAATCGTTTCACATTACCACCTGTAACAGTGATGAACTTTTTTTCAATGCTTTGACCTGCTTTGTCCAGTGCGGCTGCTACATCAATATTGTTAACCGATCCGAAGAGTTTGTCACCACTGCCCACTTTGGCCGTGATTTTAAGCTCTAGATCCTTGATATTTTCAGCTACTTTTTGAGCATCTTCAATAATTTTCTTTTCTTTGAAAGCGCGTTGCTTTAAATTTTCAGCACGTACTTTTTTTGCTGAAGTTGTTGCTAACACTGCCTGACCACTAGGAATTAAAAAATTTCTACCATAACCATTTTTAACGGTTACAACATCATCCTTAAAGCCCAATCCTTCAACGTCTTGTTTTAATATTAGTTCCATCGTTATGATTATTTTATTTTAATAAATCCGCTACATAAGGCATCAACGCCAAGTGGCGTGCTCTTTTTACGGCAACAGATACTTTTCTTTGGTACTTTAAAGACGTTCCAGTGAGGCGTCTTGGAAGTAGTTTGCCTTGTTCGTTTACAAATTTTAAGAGAAAGTCTGGATCTTTATAATCAATGTATTTTATACCTGATTTTTTAAAACGACAGTATTTCTTTGTTTTGTTGGTTTCGATATTCAAAGGAGTTAAATATCTTATTTCTCCCCCTTTTTTTCCTTTAGCTTGTTGTTCTAATGACATAATTACGCTTTGGTTTTAAGTTTATCTCTCCTGCGCTCTGCCCATGATATGGCGTGCTTGTTTAATTTAACAGTGAGGTAACGCATAAAACGTTCGTCACGTCTAAATTCAACCTCAAGAGGACCAATGGCCTCTCCTGGGACTATGTATTCAAAAAGGTGGTAAAATCCACTTTTTTTATTTTGGATGGGATAAGCCAATTTCTTTAGACCCCAATCCTCTTTTGATACCATCTTGGCTCCTTTTGAAACGAGAAAATCTTCGTATTTCTTTACTGTTTCCTTTATCTGGTCATCAGATAAAACGGGATTTAAGATGAAAACAGTTTCGTAATGATTCATAATTTATATTTTAAAATGCGTGCAAACTTAAGTAATTATTGCGGTTTTGACAACACAATTTACATCTTTTTAATGTCTCTAGGTAAAGCATTTAAACGTCTTTAATTGGTTTTAATCGATTTTTTACTTAATTTTGTAATTCAAATCTGAATTGTAGAACCTCTAACCAATTTAACATGACTCTAAATTCAATTGTAATTGACTCCAACGCACTGCAGCGTATGGATACTGTTAAAAAAGCCAATGACCACGATAGTGTCAATTTATTGGCAGAATTTAGCTCTTGTATTGAAGCCAAAGAGTTTTTATCCAATACAGATGTAGATTTAATTTTTTTGGAAATTGATATTCCTAAAATGGGAGGGTTTGAATTTCTTGATATCTTAAGTGCTTCAAGTTTATCTGTTCCCAAAGTTGTTATTATATCGAAACGAACTGAAGCGGCTTTTACTTCATACAGCTATGGTGTTGCTGACTTTTTATCAAAACCACTTGACGTTGGCCGTTTTGACAAAGCAATAAATAAAACAATTGCTTTGTTTAATTCCACTAATGCTGTGAGGAAACCAAAAGAAAACCAGCATATTTTTGTTAAGAGCAACCTTAAGAAAAGAAAGGTTTTTGTTAAAGATATCAAATGGGTAGAAGCACTTGGTGACTATGTAAAATTAATTACAACCAATGGCAGCTATGTAATCTTATCAACTATGAAAGCTTTTGAGAATGATTTGCCAGCAGGAAAATTTCTAAGAATTCACAAGTCCTACATCATCAACCTTAAAAAAATTGATCGTTACAATAGTCGCTTTGTTGAAATTGACAACTCACAAATCCCTTTAAGTCGCAACAAAAAAAACAACCTTTCTAAAGCTCTTGAAACAGCAAAATAATTTTAATAATTATCCACATTTAGGACAACTCTCACGGATCTAAATGCCTTTGTACTCAAAAAGCTATTTTTAATTTTACTAAGCACTAACTTTGTCTTTTTTAAGGATTGCTCGTTTGGTATTTTAATTAGTATATTTTTGTGAAATAAATTTCTAATACGTGGTACGGGTGGGAATTCAGGTCCCAAAACATGGTCCTTAAAAACCTGATAAAGTGCTGTTTTTAGCCAATCAGCACCTTCATTGACACGGTTATAGTCTTTGTGTTTTAAAGTGATTTTTATAAGTCTATAGTAAGGCGGATATTTGTATATACGCCGTTGGTAGGTTTGTTCCTCAAACATTTTGTGGTAATCATTTGTCGAAACCTGTTGCAATACATTGTGATTTGGATTAAAAGACTGAATCAATACTTGGCCTCTAACATCCCTCCTACCAGCACGGCCTGAAACTTGTTGCAGCAATTGAAAACTTCTTTCATGAGATCTAAAATCAGGAAAATTAATCAATTGGTCCGCGTTGAGCACACCAACCAGCTTCACATATCTGAAATCTAAACCTTTGGTAAGCATTTGTGTACCGACTAAAATATCAATGTCTTTTTTCTCAAAACGGTGAATGATTTGATCATAGCCATATTTTCCTCGAGTCGTATCAAAATCCATGCGCGCAATAGAGGCACTTGGAAATAAAGCTTGTGCCTCTTCTTGAATTTGTTCAGTTCCAAAACCTTTATGGTTTATATCAACCCCTCCGCATGCCATACATATTGGTTGAACAGCGATGGTATAGCTACAATAATGACAGCGCAATTGTTTGATGTGTTGGTGATAGGTCAAACTGACATCACAATTGGAACATTGGGGAACATGACCACAACTATTACAAGATACTACTGGCGCATAACCACGTCTATTTTGAAACAAAATGACTTGATAGCCTGAATCCAAAGTCTCTTGAATTTCAGAAATTAAGCGGTCACTAAAATGACCTTTCATTCGTTTTCGCTTGTATTTATCCTTTAAATCAACCAACTCAATACCAGGTAATATAACATTGTTATAACGCTTATTGAGAGATACATAGCCATATTTTTTATGAATGGTAGCATTGTAGTAACTCTCAATACTTGGCGTAGCAGATCCTAAAATTGTTTTCGCATTAAAAAAATTTGCCAGCACAATGGAAGTGTCTCGTGCATGGTAGCGCGGCGATGGATCAAATTGTTTATATGAAGATTCGTGCTCCTCGTCAACTACAATCAATCCCAAATTAGAAAATGGAAGCAACAAGGATGAGCGGGCACCAATTACCACTCTTGCCTGCTCAGAATTTTTTAACACTTTCTGCCATATTTCTAACCGTTCATTTGGACTGAAGCGAGAGTGGTAAACCACAACTTGAGATCCAAAAAATTGCTTGAGACGAAAAACCAATTGAGAAGTCAGGGCAATTTCAGGCACTAAAAATAAAGCTTGCATCCCGTGACGCAAGATACTTTCAATTTTTTTGATATAAATTTCCGTTTTTCCAGATGAAGTAACGCCATGAAAAAGACAAACCGATTTCTCTTTTAAGTTGTGATTTATAGCATCAAAGGCGATTGACTGCTCTGGACTTAAAGCAATGTCTTGCTGGTCTTTGTAATTTTCAAATTTAATACGATCGACTTCAATAAAATAAGCTTCAAAAACACCTTTGTCAATCAGAGTTTTAATTTGAGAGGCGGTAGCATTAGTTTGGGTTTTTAAATCAGATACGGTAATTTGACTTTTCTGACTTACCAAAGAAAAATACCCCAAAACAATGGTGCTTAACTTTTTAGCTCTTTTTAATTCCTGTTCAAGTTTGGCCAAGGCATCATTGCCAGAGTAAGAATTAGAAATTCGAACGCATCTTTCTAATTTTGGTTTAAATTTTTCTTTGAGACTTTGAGAGGTTGTTAAGATCTTAGCCTCCATCAATGGGGTTAAAACAGAAAAAACATTCTTTTTATTGAGAATATTTTGGATGTCTTCTATTTTTAATCTTGATGCTTGTTCTAAGGCCTCTAATATTAAATATTGATCATCAGTTAGTTGAATAGTATTGACATTTGCGTTGGGAACAAGCGCAACCAATGTTTCACTTTGCAAAAGAAACGCACTTGGAATGGCTGCGCTCATAACTTCTCCAAGGCTACACATATAATACTTAGATATCCAATCCCATAACTTAAATTGAAAAGCATTAACTATGGGTGCATTGTCTAAAATGCTGTGAATGGACTTCACTTCATAAGCAATGGGTGCTTTACCGTGTAATTTTAATGCAATACTTGTGTATATTTTATTCTTACCGAAAGGAACCGTAACTCGGAAACCAGGTTTTATAAATTCTGACTCGGCTTTGGTAATAGCATAGGTGAAGTTGCGTTCCAACGGAAACGGTAAAATCACATCTACAAAATATTGATGTGCTACTGACATGAATCTTTCAGGCGTTGCAAAGAAGCATTCAATTCAAAACCTAGCAATAAAATAATGGCATTGAGCCAGAAGTAAAAAAGAAGGATTAAAAGGGCTCCAATGGATCCGTAAAGTTGATTATAAGTTGAGAAATTCTCAATGTAAATTCCAAAAAGATAAGAGTTCAAAAGCACCAAAAAAGTAGTCAACAAAGCACCGACAGAGAAAAACCGAAACAATCTACCGTCTTTTGTACCAAAAAAATAAAGAACAGCAGTACCTAAATAAATCATCAAAATAAAAAATAAGAATTTTAAAGCATTTATCCATTCTAATTCAGAAACTGAATCGGTCATATTCAAACTTTGGTATATAGGATGCACTATATAAATTTCTAAAAATCCAACACCAACAAGGGTTGAAATCAGTATGAGAACCAAAATGATGGAAACGCCAAAAGCATGCAGATATTGATTGATGAAATTTCGATTTAATTTTTGGTGGTATGAGTTTTCAAAGCCAGAAAAAACAGCATTAACCCCGTTGGACATCAACAACATAGAAACTATGAAAACAGAAGACAACAAACCGCCAGAACTGTTTTTATTGATGTTTTCAAAAATATTTTGATTAAAAAATTCAGAAGTGTTTGGAGGCAAGGACGCATCTAGAAAATTGAGAAATTCAGATTGAAAGCTCTCTATTGGAATATACGGGATAAGAATAATAATAAACAATAAAAAGGGGAAAATAGCCATAAAGAAACTGTAGGCTACCGCACTGGCTCGTATGCTAAGTGCACCATTAATAATTCCTAAAATATACATTTCAAACAAATCGTATAAGGACAAGCCCTCAAGTCCTGGAAGCTGAATGGATTTAAACAGTTGAACCACCCATTTGACCAAAGGAATTTTATTCAATTGATTTTCAATATTTTGACTCATTTAAAGGCTTTTAAACTTAAATCTAAGTTGTGAACTGAGTGTGTCAATGCACCTGATGAAATAAAATCAACACCACATTCGGCATAATGTCGTAAAGTAACCTCATTAATGCCACCAGAAGATTCTGTCTGGCACTGGTCTCCAATTAAAGAAACCGCTTTTTTGGTGTCTTGTATTCCGAAATTATCAATTAAAATACGATCGGCACCCCCGTGGTCTAAAATTGCTTGTATTTCGTCCAAATCACGTGCTTCAACAATAATTTTTAGGGACAAATCGTGTTTCCTAAGATAAAGCATTGTTTTTTCTAATGCCTCAGTAACTCCGCCTGCAAAATCGATATGATTGTCCTTGAGCATGATCATGTCATACAAGGCAAATCGATGGTTGACACCCCCACCAATAGACACCGCCCATTTTTCCAAAACTCTTATGCCAGGGGTTGTTTTGCGGGTGTCTAAAATTCTTGTTTTTGTGCCCTTTAGTAAATCAACATATGCACTTGTCTTTGTAGCAATTGCACTCATGCGTTGCATGGCGTTGAGTACCAAACGCTCAGCTTTTAAAATGGATTGCTGTGAACCCATTACTTCAAAAGCAATATCCCCAAATTTAACAGCAGTTCCATCCTTGATCAGAACCTTTACCTTTAGCTTCGGGTCAACATATTTAAACACACTTTTGGCGAATGTTACTCCAGCTAAAATCCCATTGTCCTTTACAATGAGTCGGGCTTTACCAAAAGTATTTTCTGGAATACACGCAAGAGAACTGTGATCGCCCTCCCCTACATCTTCGCGAATGGCATTGGCTATAATACGTTCTATTTCATTTTTAAAAGCTAATGAACTGATCATAGAATTTAGTTTAATGCGAATGTAATAATTTGAATGCTTATAAATATAAGAATAAAATCTATTTTATGATTAACTTTGCCATGTGAAAATCAAAGTATTGGTCCTAGGGAAAACAGACGCAAAAGCGCTGAAAGAATTGATTCAAAAATACGAATCCAGACTTCGGCATTACATTCCGTTTTCGATGGAAATCATTCCCGACTTAAAGCATACCAAAAATCTTAGCATAAGTCTACAAAAAGAAAAAGAAGGGCAACTGATTTTGAATAAAATAAACACTTCAGATCGCTTGTTTTTGTTAGACGAAAAAGGAAAAGATTATGATTCTATTGAATTTTCAATGTTTTTACAAAAACAAATGAACTCTGGATTAAAACAAATGGTGCTTGCGATTGGCGGACCTTATGGTTTTTCAGAAGCAGTACATAAAAGTGCTCATGGTAAAATTTCGTTTTCAAAAATGACTTTTTCCCATCAAATGATTCGTTTATTTGTTGTAGAGCAATTGTACAGAGGTATGAGTATATTAAAAAACGAACCCTATCACCACCAATAAAAGAGGCCATGATTGAAATCGTTTTTGCAACTAATAATCCCAACAAACTTCATGAAGTTCAAGCACAACTTCCCAAAGGGATTAAACTCATTAGCTTAAAAGACATTGGATGTAACGAAGACATTCCTGAAACTCAAAATACCATTGAGGGTAATGCCATTCAAAAAGTCAATTATATCAAGAAAAAATACAATTTAGATTGCTTTGCTGACGATACTGGCTTAGAAGTTGAAATTTTAAATGGGGAACCTGGAGTCTACTCAGCACGTTATGCCGGTCCTGAAAAAAATGCGGATGATAACATCCAAAAATTACTTTATAAATTAAAAGATAAAGCCAACCGAAAAGCACAATTTAAAACGGTTATTGCAATGCATTTTAGGGGGAAATTAATAACTTTTGAAGGGATTTGTAAAGGAAAAATCACAGAAAATGTTAGGGGTTCTGGAGGCTTTGGTTACGATCCGATTTTCAAACCTTTAGGGCATTCAAAAACTTTCGCGCAATTGGCTTTATATGAAAAAAACAAGATTGGACACAGAGGCCAGGCTGTTGCTCAGTTAATTGATTTCTTTGAAGCTTAAACAAACTTAATTAATTAATGTACCTTTGCCGCAAATCCTCAGGGTGAGGATGTGATGTAAGGAGCATTAGGTATAAAATTCGATACGCTTCTGAGGCAACACGACAAACGCATATCGAAATAAACATACTAATGAATGTATTCCAAACATTAGGTCTTGAAGCACACTTGCTTCAGGCCATCACAGATCTTGGCTTTGAAACACCAAGTGAAGTTCAAGAAAAAACAATACCAACCCTTCTCTCTAAAGAATGTGATCTTGTGGCACTGGCGCAAACAGGAACAGGTAAAACTGCAGCATTTGGCTTTCCAATGCTGCAAAAAATAAATATTGAGAGCCGAACGACCCAAGGTTTAATTTTATCGCCAACAAGAGAACTTTGTCTTCAAATAACAAATGAGATAAAACTCTATGGAAAATACTGCAAAGGTTTAAATGTCACGGCTATTTACGGTGGCGCTAGCATTACAGATCAAGCAAAAAACGTTAAGCGTGGTGCGCAAATAATTGTAGCGACTCCTGGACGTATGAAGGATATGATCAACAGGCGCTTGGTTGATATTTCAAAAATTGACTATGCCGTATTAGACGAAGCTGATGAAATGCTTAATATGGGCTTTTTTGAGGACATAAAATCCATTCTTTCGCATACTCCAGAAGAAAAATCAACTTGGTTATTTTCTGCTACCATGCCCAAAGAGGTTTCAATAATCGCTAAAAAATTCATGTCCAATCCAACGGAAATCACAGTAGGACACAAAAACATTGGCAGTAAAAATGTTTCACATGAATTCTATTTGGTAGGTTCAAGAGACCGTTATCCTGTTCTAAAACGTTTGGCAGACGCCAACCCAAATATATTTGCTGTTATTTTTTGTAGAACAAAAAGAGACACCCAAAAAGTGGCTGAAAAACTTATTGAAGATGGGTACAATGCAGGGGCATTGCATGGTGATTTAAGTCAAAATCAACGTGACTTGGTCATGAAGTCTTTCCGAAATAAACAAATTCAAATGTTAGTCGCTACAGATGTGGCAGCTCGTGGTATTGATGTCGACGATATCACTCACGTTATTAACTACCAATTACCGGACGAAATTGAGACTTACACTCACCGCAGTGGCCGAACAGGACGTGCAGGAAAGACAGGCTTATCTATGGTTATCATTACCAAAAGTGAGCAACGCAAAATCAAGTCAATTGAAAAAATGATTCAAAAACAATTTGTGAAAAAAGAAATTCCGCAAGGAATGGAAATATGTGAAGTCCAACTCAAGGCATTGGCGCACAAAATTCACGAAACAGAAATAAATCATAAAATTGACAACTATTTAGAAGAAATTAATGCGTTGTTTGAGAATGTTTCAAAAGAGGACCTCATCAAAAAATTCTTTTCAGTAGAATTTACACGCTTTTACAATTATTACGATAAAGTGAAAAATTTGAACGCTCCTAAGGGAAATGACAACTTTTCAGAAAAAAATGAAACTGATAACTCTGCGAGATTTTTTATAAATATTGGTAAAAAAGACGGTTACGATTGGATGCGGCTAAAAGACTTTCTTAGAGACAGTCTGGAGCTTGGACAAGATTCTGTTTTTAAAGTAGATGTGAAGGATAGTTTTTCATTTTTTAACACAGAAACTGTTCATATGCCAAAAGTGCTAGAGTTTTTTAGTGACTTTAAACAAAATGGCCGCTACATAAATGTTGAAATCACAGA
>CAJWNW010000046.1 GCA_913044085.1 uncultured Flavobacteriaceae bacterium
CTTCGTATGAACGGCTTGGCCGGCGGCTATTCTCAAATTCTTATCAATGGAAGGCCTGTTTTTAGCCCACTGACCGGGCTGTATGGCCTAGAACAAATTCCCGTCAATATGATTGAAAGGATAGAAACCATTCGCGGCGGCGGTTCAACGCTCTTTGGCTCTAGCGCCATTGGAGGAGTCGTCAATGTAATCACCAAAATCCCCAAATCCAATAATATAGAAATAAGTTATGCTCACCAAAGCATCAAATCGGCGGCCAATGAAAATATATTCAATGGAAATGCAACACTTGTTTCAAAGGACAAATCGACAGGAATCGCCATATTTGCCAACAAAAGAACACGGGAATATTACGATGCCGATGGGGATAATTTTTCTGAACTTCCTGCGCTGGAAAATACAGCTTATGGAGCCAGCCTTTTCTATTTGCCCAATGAAAACCAAAAATTAGAAGCCAGTATCAGTCACTTAAACGAATACCGCTACGGAGGTGAAATGGTCGACCAGACCGCGCATTTGAACCAACAAGCGGAAGACCGCACCCACAATGTATGGATGGGAAGTTTGGATTATCAAATCAATTTTAATGAGGATAAGAGCGCTCTAATAGCATACCTCTCAGGGCAGCGAACGAACCGCGACCATTACACCGGAATTTTCCCGGATGATCAGGCAGCAATAGAGACCCATTTAAGCAGCCCGCCTTACGGCATTTCAGAAACAACTACTTTCCAAGGGGGAGCGCAATTCAACTACAGGGTAAATCGTTTTTTTAAAGGCTCAAATGTATTTACATTGGGCGGTGAGTATCTTAAAGACGCAGTTTTAGACAATATACCAGCTTACAATTACAACATCGATCAAACGACTGAAAGCCAAGCCTTGTTTTTACAAAGCGATTGGGAAATTACGCCAACCTTGAGTTTGCTTTCAGGCATTAGGATGGAGCGGCATAATTTGGTGGATAAGCTCATTTTTAGTCCGCGCATTTCGGTCATGTACAAACCGCAATCTGCACTACAAATTCGAACGACTTGGAGCAGTGGTTTTAGAGCACCGCAAGCCTTTGATGCCGATTTACACATTGCCTTCGCAGGGGGTGGTATCTCAAGAATTTCATTGGCAGATAACCTTAAGGAAGAGCGCTCAAACAGCTTTAGCGCCTCCGTTAATTACGACCACCCAACTGAAAATTATATTTTTGGATTTACATTGGAAGGGTTTTATACTTCCTTAAATGATGCCTTTTTCCTCGCACCGCTTGGAGAAGATGCCTTTGGAGAACGTTTTGAAAAACAAAATGGCGAAACGGCTAGAGTACAAGGAATGACTGTGGAGTTACGTGCAAATTATAAAAAGAAAATTCAACTTGAAACAGGGTTTAATATCCAATCTAGCCGTTATGACAGCGCAGTTGAAGTGCTTGAAGGATTGCCCTCAACACGGGAATTTTTACGAACCCCTAATCAGTATGGGTTTGCCACCCTAAGTTATTTGCCCAATGAAAAATTTAAAAGCAGTATAAATTACGTCTACACCGGTCCAATGAAATTATTGCATTTGGCTGGCGCCCCAGAACAAAGTATAGATACGTTTTTGACTTCAAAAGCTTTTTCTGAACTCGGGCTTAAAACAAGTTATACTTTTGGTTTGAAAAATACAGCCTCGAAATTGGAAATTTTTGGAGGTGTAAAAAATGTTCTAGACGCCTACCAAACAGATTTTGACAGTGGTAAAAACAGGGACAGTAATTATGTTTACGGGCCGGCAATGCCAAGAACAGCTTTCTTAGGTTTAAAAATAAGCAGTTTTTAGAATCCTAATTCTGATTGCAACTGTTCATAGGCTTCTTGAACCTTCCTGAATTTTTCCTCAGCCCCTTTTTGATGGGATTCGCCGAGATGCTGAACCTTATCGGGATGAAATTTTTTGGCCATTTTTCTGTAAGCCTTTTTTATGGCTTGAGGACTGGCGCCTTTGTCTATTTCTAGGATTTTATAAGCATTGGCCTGGCTGCTGTAAAACATGGCCTTAATGCTTTGAAAATCGTTTGTACTGATTCTTAAGTATTGAGCAATTTGTTCAATGACGGACACTTCACTGGACGCTACGGCCCCATCGGCCTTTGCAATTCCAAATAGAAAATGTAACAGTTGCAAGCGCGAGGCATGGTCCATCATTTGTTGAATTTGCAAACATACTTGACGCAGTGAAATATTTGATTGTTGGTTGATGGCCTTAAAGAGCCTAAAGGCTTGATTCGCGCGTGCTTTCCCATACATCTGTACAAATTGGCGACGCACAAAATCCAATTCCCGCCGGTCTTGTTTACCGTCAGCTTTTATGACAAGAGAAGCCAAAATCAGTAAACTTACTTCAAAATCCCCCGATTGGGTTTGTGAGCGCACCCGCTTCTGGGTTTGGGATTTTCCAGATGAATTATCCACCAAACTCCCTAATGCCAACCCAATAATCGCGCCAATGGGACCTCCAAAAGACCAGCCGACAGAAGCACCAATCCATTTTGCAAAACTCATAATTTACATTCTCATTTACATTTTCAAACCTAAGGAATTTCATTCAAAATTTGAAACAGAATTGTGTATCTTTGTAGTCAATTTATTAAATTAATTTTTATGTACCCAGCAGAATTAGTAAAACCCATGCGCGATCAACTTGCACAAGTTGGATTTGATGAATTGTACAGCGCAGATGCTGTTGACGCAGCTTTATCTCAGCCCGGCACCACGCTTGTGGTGGTAAATTCCGTTTGCGGATGTGCAGCGGCCAACGCACGCCCAGGTGTGATTCAGAGTTTAAAAAATGATAAACGCCCTGCGCAAAGTGTTACCGTTTTTGCAGGCGTTGATAAAGAAGCCGTGAATAAGGTAAGAGAACACATGGTCCCTTTTCCGCCCAGTTCTCCTTGTATGGCCTTGTTTAAAGATGGTGAATTGGTCCATATGTTAGAACGTCACCACATTGAAGGCCGTCCTGCTGAACTCATTGCAGAAAACTTAAAGGACGCTTACAATACCCATTGTTAGAACTGTAAAATCCTTGAACACTAAAAGTTTGTTTGTTGATACTGAATTTAAAGAAAATTCAGCAATGCCTCTATTTTAGACAATAAGTGAATTTTAATCTTAGTAGGCTTTAAGCTCAATTTGTTGTGTTTGGAAATAAAAATCGCTTCAAACCCAAGTTTTTCAGCTTCCATAATGCGCTGTTCAACGCGTTGAACGGGACGTATTTCTCCTGACAAACCAACCTCACCTGCAAAACAATATTTTTCAGTCAATGCCGCATCGGCGTTTGATGATAAAATGGCTGCTACAACCGCCAAATCAATGGCCGGATCATCTACACGAATACCCCCAGTTATATTTAAAAAAACATCTTTGGCACCGAGGCGGAAACCCGCACGCTTTTCTAGAACCGCCAACAGCATATTCAGGCGCTTTGCGTTGAAGCCTGTAGTGCTGCGTTGCGGCGTACCATAAACGGCGGAGCTGACCAAAGCTTGTACTTCAACCAATAAAGGGCGCATGCCCTCTAGTGTAACAGCTATCGCATTGCCAGAAAGCGGGGTGTCTTTTTCAGAAATTAGTACTTCTGATGGGTTTTGAACCTCTCTTAAGCCATCCCCTTGCATTTCGTAAATCCCCAATTCATGGGTTGAACCAAACCTGTTTTTGTGGGCCCTCAAGATTCTAAAAACGTGGTTGCGATCGCCTTCAAATTGCAATACGGTATCGACCATGTGTTCTAAAATTTTTGGACCAGCGATACTGCCCTCTTTAGTGATGTGCCCAATTAAAACAACTGGCGTCGCTGTCGCTTTGGCAAATTTCATCAACTCTGTTGTTGTTTGCTTAATTTGAGAAACGCTACCCGCAGAAGCTTCTAAAAAATCACTATGTAGGGTTTGAATGGAATCAATCACTAGGATATCGGGTTTTAGCCCTTCAATTTGTTTAAAAATTTGCTGGGTGTTTGTTTCTGTTAAAACATAACATTGTTCACTGTCTGGTGAAATGCGCTGGGCGCGAAGTTTTATCTGTTTTTGACTTTCTTCACCAGAAACGTAAAGTGTTTTGTAAGGTAGTTTTAAGGCCAGCTGAAGCATGAGCGTGCTTTTACCTATGCCAGGTTCTCCGCCCAAAAGAATTAGTGATCCAGGAACGATTCCGCCCCCTAAAACTCGGTTTAATTCTACGTCTATAGTATTTAGCCGAGGTGTTTTAGCGGTATCAATTTCAGAAATTTTTAAGGGTTTTGAAGCGCGCTTGGCAGGGCCTGTTGTCGCTGTGTCCCAATCTTCTTTTTTCGGTTTCTGAAGAACTTCTTCGGCAATTGTATTCCAAGACTTACAAACATTGCATTGGCCTTGCCACTTCGCATATTGAGCCCCACAGCTCTGACAAAAAAATGTTGTTTTAACCTTCGCCATTAGTTTTCAGATTCAGCTTTTAACCGTTCTGCTTTGTCTAGCATGTCTTCTTTAGAAATACCATCAATTTCGTCATATACAAAGGCTTCTTGATAGGCTTTTATGGCCTTTCTGCGTTGACCACTGCCCTCATAAAAACGGCCCAGATAAAAATTGCTAAGCAAGGATTCTGGATAGTGTTTTCGCGCCAACTTAGCGAGGTCTTTGTAATAACTAAAGTTTTCGTTTTTGTTTAGTGCGGCAGCGGTGGCACGAAAGTCGTTTAATATAATTTGCTTTTCAATACCAAAAAGTTTGTCGATTCTGTCATATTTTTCAGAAAGGTAATCGACTGCTGAGGATTCTAAAGTAAGCATCTTTGTTTTGTATTCTGAACGAGAAATTGGCTGATAGATGCCAAAAACATGTTCAAGCGCAGAAGGAATCGCACTAGAGACTAAAGAATAGTGGTTTTGGGCCTCAAAATCATCAAACTTGTACAATATTGCTTTAAACTCTTGCGCATTGAGTTTTTGGTTCAAGTTTAAGATGGTTTTTCTGTTGTCTTTAAAATCTTCTGCTGCAGTGGCCATATAATAAAATAGGGCGGTGTTAATCTCGGGGAGGCGTTTTGAAAGATTCTCACTCATAAATGGTGAAAAGGTGGGGCTCATCGCGATGTAAGCTTGGAAAAGTGGTTTTTTTACAAAACTCATAAAATTAATAAAATTGGCAGTCTCTCCATGACCAACCACAACTTTAAATCTACCAACTCTGTATTTCTCAACCATATAAGGGACCAATTCGGCGCCTAAGAATTCATAGAATTTAGCCCCGCTATCAATAGGGAAATGATCCTCATCTGAAAGAAATAAATCCTCGTTTCTAGTGCTGTCTTGATTGATTCCGACAACAATGGTTTCGGGCATATCATCCCAATAGGCCATATAATCTGTTGTTCCAGCAATGGTTTCAAATAGGTAATCTCCGTCCAAGACCACAATGAGGGGGTAAAATTGTGCGCTATTTTCTTGGTAATTTCTAGGCAATTGAATTTTTAAAGCTCTATTCCCAAGGCGCTCAGAATCTATAAATTCATACTGTGTTTGTGCCGTTGTAGAAGCTGTGAAAATCAATGACAAAAGGAAAAATAGGCGCATAAAAAACTTTAAAATAAGAACTCACAAGTTAAGTAAATAACTAAAAATAAAGAAGTGAAACTGCAGTTTGTTTTAGTTGGTTTTTGGAGAGAGTCGGTTGTAAATAGGCAAGAAAACGAATGAAAGCCCACCCACAACAACAATCATTACAGTATGCGAACTCCACATAATCCAGCCAAAGGCAAGACTTGGCACTTCTTCAATATTAAAAATTGAAAAGGCCGCATAAACTGCCAGCGGGTAGGCGCCAATACCGCCATTGGTTGCAGCAACACTAAAACTCGCTGCAATAAAGCCAATCAAAATCGCTGAAAAGGGAAGCTGTGAAATACTGTCTATTGAAAAAGAAGTGACATAAAACATTAAAACATACATGGCCCAAATAAAGCACGTATGTGCTATAAAAGCCCATTTGTGTTCCATTCTGAAAATACTCATAATGCCATCCAAAAAACCACTTAAAAATAATCTGATTCTTACTAAAAAAGGGTGGTTTCCTTTTTTAATAATTTGATAAAAACAGTAAAATAAAAATAGGGCTATGGGAGATAAAATGAATAACTGGTTTTGTAAATCAAGACCATCAATTAAAAAATCATATATGATATCAAATTTCCAAATGAGCGTAAATCCAATAATAAGCAACATCACAAAAACATCAGCCACGCGTTCAGCAACAATAGTTCCAAATCCTTTTTCAAAAGGGACGCCTTCATAATTAGTCAGAATTGTAGCCCGTGATACCTCCCCGGCTCTTGGAACAGTATAATTGATAAGATAGCCCGAAAAAACAGCCATAATGCTATTTGAAAACCGCAAACTATAGCCCATGGGCTCAAGCATGTACTTCCAGCGATAGGCGCGCGATAAGTGGCTTAAAATACCAAAAAAAATACCCAATGTAATCCAAAAATAGTTGGCATTTATAAAATAGGCAGCCAATTCAGAAAATGAAATTTTACGCAACGAATACCAAACCAAAACACCCCCCAACAACAGTGGTAATATAATTTTTAAAGTGGATTTAACAGCGCTGTTCAATGGACTATTTCAAAAGGTTGGAGGTTTCATCTGGGAAAACCAAGGCTGGAGTAAAGCCTTTGGCGGTTTCGACGCTCATTGTGGCGTAAGTAATTAAAATAAGGACATCCCCTATATCAACTTTGTGAGCTGCCGCTCCATTTAAAGTGATTTCACCTGAGTTTCTTGGTCCCGGTATAACATAGGTTTCTAAACGCTCGCCATTGTTGTTGTTGACCACTTGAATTTTTTCACCTTGAATGATGTTGGCAGCGTCCATTAGGTCTTCATCAATGGTAATACTTCCAATATAATTTAAATCGGCGCCTGTGACTTTTACACGGTGAATTTTAGATTTAACAACTTGTATTAGCATGGTACAAAGGTATTAATTTAGTGCGATATTATCAATCAATCGAATGTTTCTAATATAGACCGAAATAAATGCACGGTACTTTTTTTGAGGTTCTATTTTATTTGCAGGCTGTAAAGTTAATTGCTCTGAAATTTGAAAATATTCCAAGTTTATTATGGCGTCTTTTTCGAATTGATTTGCGACCCATTTGGTTATCTCATCAAGCGGAGTGTCGCTAAATTTGCCTTTGGTCGTTTTTAATACGTCGTAAATTTTTGAAGCGTGGAAGCGTTCGGCTGAAGTAAGGCGTGTGTTTCTAGAACTCATTGCCAAACCGTTGGGTTCTCTTTCTATGGAGCAAGCAATAATTTTGACATTCGTTTTGGATATTTTAACCAGTTTCTTAATGATTTGTAGTTGTTGAAAATCTTTTTCTCCAAAATAGGCTTGGGTAGGCCCTACAATGTCTAAAAGCTTTTGAACGACGGTACCAACACCATGAAAATGGCCTGGTCTAAACTTTCCTTCCATTTGTAGTTCAAGCCCTCCAAAATCAAAAGCTTCTTTTGTAACGGAATTTCCATAAACTGCTGCCTCACTTGGGGCGTAAACAATGATTTCACCCAAAGATTCTATGGATTCTATTCTTTTCAAGTCTTGATTGAGGTCCCGAGGGTATGTTTCTAAATCGCCTGTATTGTTAAACTGAGTGGGGTTTACAAAAATACTTACCACAACATTCTCATTTTCTTTTGTTGCTCGTTTAATCAAGGACAAATGACCCTGGTGTAAGGCACCCATAGTAGGTACAAATCCGAGGCTTGAAGCTGACGTTTTTAGAGACGCTAGACAGGAGTGTAGAGACTGATTTGTAGTAAAAACTTTCATTGACTTGACAATAATGGGATGCAAACTTAAGCTATTACAGTTAATCTGCACAAATTTTTGTATTTTTGCGATATTTTTATTGAGAAATCCAAAGCTTTGTTTGTATGAAAGACAAGAGAATATTGTATGTGTCGTCTGAAGTTATTCCTTATTTGCCAGAAACTGAAGTTTCATCCATGTCTTTTGAAGCGCCTAGAATGGTCAACAAACAGGGGGGGCAAATCCGAATATTCATGCCGCGTTACGGAAACATTAATGAGCGCCGGCACCAATTACATGAAGTCATTCGCTTATCGGGTATCAACCTGGTCGTAAATGATTTAGACATGCCGCTCATTATAAAAGTCGCCTCAATTCCAAAAGAAAGAATTCAAGTATATTTTATAGATAATGAAGATTATTTCAAAAGAAAAGCAACCCTCACTGACGAAGACGGAAAGTTGTTTGAGGACAATGATGAACGTGCCATCTTTTTTGCTAAAGGGGTCATTGAAACTGTAAAAAAATTGAATTGGGCACCAGATATAATTCATGTTCACGGATGGTTGGCCTCATTGTTGCCACTGTATCTCAAAGAATACTACAAAGACGAACCATTGTTCAAAGACAGTAAAGTGGTTACTTCTGTATATGGCCAAAGTTTTGAGGGAACGCTGAACAAGTTGCTAATTGATAAGGTTAAATTTGACGAAATTGATGATGACCACTTAGAGAATTTAAAATCACCAGACTATGTGAGTTTGATGAAAACAGCGATTGATTTTTCAGACGGCCTAATTAAAGGGTCTCAAACAATTCCTGAAGAATTAAATAATTATATTGATAAAACCAAAAAGCCGTTTTTAGATTATCAGTTCCCTGAATCTTTTGCCGAAGCCTACACAGAATTTTACAGCACCCAAATTTTAAACTTGAGTCCCTAATCTTATGAAATTTTTTTGCACCCCCTATTCCAAAATATTAGTCTTTTTCTGCTTTACTGCTTTTACGCTATGTTGTGAAGAGGATTACACAGAAATTGGGACAGACGTCATCAATAATCAGAACATCTCTATTGATAATCAGTCCTATCCCGCTAAGACCTATAATAAGCGCATCACGCCTTTCCAATCGAACATCTTACCTAGCAACTTATTAGGCTATTATTACGACACCAACTTTGGTGGCACAACAGCCCATTTTTTATCACAGTTAACCCCTCAGAATTTCAGTCCAAGTTTTGGGAATAATCCAGTTTTAGACTCTGTGTTTCTCACCATACCATATTTCAGTAAAACAGACGGAGAGACCTACACATTAGATTCACTCTACGGCAATGGCCCTATCAAATTATCTGTATTTAAAAACAATTTTTTCTTGCGAAATTTTGACCCAGGAAGTGATTTAGATGATTTTCAAGTTTATTATTCCAATGGTGCCTTGTCTGCCTCTGAAAGCTTGAACCCTACAGATTTAGAAGCTCAATTATTGTATACATCAAATGCGTTTACACCCAGCAATGCGACTATCGATCTTGAAGAAATAAATGAAGATGGCGAAACATTTGTCTCAGAAACTCTGGCGCCAAGCCTTCGAATTAGGCTGGACAACTCGGATATACTACCGCAAGACTTTTGGGAAACTTTGATTTTTGAAAAAGAAGATGATGATGAATTGAGTAGCGCCAGTAATTTCTACAGCTATTTTCGAGGTTTATATTTCAAAGTCGAGCCTGTAATCCCAAGCTCTGGTAGTATGGTTCAACTGAACTTTTCCTCTGCAAATGCCCATGTTAAATTTCATTATTCTTTTGAATCAGATTTAGATGAGGACGGAAATACTACTATAAATCAAGGGGTTTATCAACTCAATTTTTCGGGCAACAAAACCACGCTTTTTGAAAATAATTTCAACACAGGTTTCTTACAAGCTATTGGCGCCGCGGACGAGATTCAAGGAGATGCACAACTCTTCCTTAAAGGAGGTGAAGGGTCTATGGCAGTTGTTGAGCTTTTTTCGGAAGACGATGCCGGGAATGATTTTGATGATTTCATAACAGATTTTAGAGAAATTATTAATGAGGGGCAGCCGGATGAAGAACGCATTATCAAGCGCTTGATTAATGAAGCTTATTTAGAATTTTATGTAGACGAGGCGAGCTTAGACACCAATACCGACTTTCCAAACCGAATTTATGTTTACGACCTTGAATACAATGTGCCTTTATTAGATTATAACCAAGACTCCTCTGTCAATACAAGTACTTCCGACTCAAAATTCATACATTTAGTTCCAATGAGTGTAGAGACCGATAACCAGGGTAATACCTACAAAAAATACAAGGTGCGTTTGACATCTCACCTCAATAATATCATTGTTAATGACGCAACCAACCTTAAATTAGGGGTTGTTGTTTCTTCAAATGTTGGGGCTGCTATCAACCAAAAACTTTTAAACTACGATCCCTTGGTAAAAGGGGTTCCTGCCGGAACTATTCTATCTCCAAAAGGCGTTATTTTACACGGTAGTAATTCCAATGACCCATTGAAAAAAGTGAAGCTTAATATTTACTACAGTCAAGTAAACAACTAAATTAATTCAAAAAAATGTGTGGAATTGTTGGATATATTGGTCAACGGGACGCCTGCTCGGTTATAATTAGAGGGTTAAAACGCTTAGAATATAGGGGCTACGACAGTGCGGGAATTGCACTTTACGATGGAACAGGTATTCATGTTAGCAAAACCAAAGGTAAAGTCAGTGATCTGGAAGAAAAAATTGCTTCCGACAAAAACACCAATGGCAGCATTGGTATTGGCCACACACGTTGGGCGACTCACGGCGTACCAAACGATGTCAACTCCCACCCCCATTATTCAAACTCAGGAGATTTAGTGATTATTCATAACGGTATCATAGAAAATTACGCGGCCATTAAACAAGAGCTTGTAAATAGAGGCTATATATTTCATTCCGATACAGATACAGAAGTATTGATTAACCTCATTGAAGATGTTCAGAAAAGTGGTAGATATATGTTGGGGAAGGCTGTACAAATTGCACTAAACCAAGTTGTAGGTGCCTATGCCATTGCCGTGTTGGATATAAAAAAACCCAATGAAATTGTTGCGGCAAGACTGGGAAGCCCTTTAGCTGTTGGTGTTGGTAAAGATGAGTTTTTTATCGCTAGTGATGCGTCACCATTTATTGAATACACTAGCAATGCTATATACTTAGAAGATGAAGAGATGGCTATCATTCGCCAGCACAAAGAACCGCGTTTCAGGAAGATTAAAACCGATCTTCTTTTCACGCCCTATGTTCAAAAGTTAAAACTCAACATTGAAGAAATAGAAAAAGGAGGGTACGAACATTTTATGCTCAAGGAAATCTTTGAACAACCCCAAGCTATTAAAGACACTTACAGGGGCCGCTTATTGGTACACGATGGCCTGGTCAAAATGTCTGGAGTTGAAGACAACTTAGAGAAATTCCTTAATGCCCAAAAAATTACAATTGTGGCCTGCGGTACGTCTTGGCATGCTGGATTGGTTGCAGAATATATTTTTGAGAATTTGGCAAGAATTCCTGTAGAGGTCGAATATGCTTCAGAGTTTCGATATCGAAACCCGATTGTAACTGACAAAGATGTTGTGATTGCCATTTCTCAATCTGGAGAAACAGCAGACACACTTGCTGCCATAAAATTAGCCAAAAATAACGGGGCCTTTGTTTTTGGAGTTTGTAACGTTGTAGGCTCCTCTATCTCAAGAGAAGCCCACGCAGGTGCTTACACCCACGCAGGGCCTGAAATTGGCGTGGCCTCCACCAAGGCATTTACCACCCAAATTACATTGTTGGCCATGATGGCTTTAAGATTGGCGAAGGCAAAAGGAACACTTTCTACCTCGGATTTCAAGCGAAGTTTGGTAGCGTTAGAAACGATTCCCTCAAAAATTGAAATCGCACTCAAATCTGACGGTTTGGCAAAAGAGATTGCTGAAAATTACAAAAATGCAACTAACTTTCTATACCTCGGAAGGGGCTTTAATTTTCCGGTTGCCCTGGAGGGGGCATTAAAATTAAAAGAAATCTCATACATCCATGCAGAGGGCTATCCCGCAGCCGAAATGAAACATGGACCCATTGCGCTGATTGATGAAAACATGCCTATTGTGGTCATTGCCACAAAATATGGTCACTATGAAAAAATCGTAAGTAATATTCAAGAAATAAGGTCCAGGAAAGGTAAAATTATTGGCATTGTAACCGAAGGGGATAACCAGGTCAAAGCATTAGCTGACCACGTGATTGAAATTCCTGAAACTTCAGAGTTTTTATCTCCTTTGCTCACAACAATCCCATTGCAACTGCTGTCTTATCACATTGCTGTGTTGCTTGAAAAAAATGTGGACCAGCCTAGAAATTTAGCGAAGTCCGTTACTGTTGAATAAGTGAGTTCTCAACTTATTTCTTTAAGAAAAATTTTAAAATATTGATTTTTAATGTAATGATACTAT
>CAJWNW010000047.1 GCA_913044085.1 uncultured Flavobacteriaceae bacterium
TATTGTTGAAGGTGAAACAATAACTGTAAATGGCGAAGAAGATTTAGATCGTTTGAAGGAAGTTTGTGATTAATTTTCGTTTTACTTTTTTAACATTATAACATTCCTCGTACCGGGAAAATTCGAAATTTATCTGAATAAAGATCAAACCCTAAGGTGAGCTGGTGGCTATTGAATGGCGCAATTTGAATATCTTCAAAGCTGTAGGTGTAAGTATAAAAAAATGAAACACCTTTAAATTGCAATCCTGTCAATAGGGTCAATTGTTTATGATCTTGGTTAAGGTTCTGTCTTAATAAAAGATTTGCATTTGGTTGTGTGCCAAAACGATATGATGCCCCAAATGAGAGGTTTAAATTGTTTAGATCGTGGTGTGACTTTATGTTCATATCAAAGGATGGAAGGTCTGCATACTCCACAAACTGTATCATCGCAGAGGGTTCAAGAGAAATGTTGTCGTTGAGTTTAAAAAAATGTCCTGCGTTAGCAATCCATTTTTTCCCCTTGTCTAGACTGATGTTATCTGAGATGTTCTGACCTTTAAAAATAAGATTTCTAACTGTGAAGTGCGTGTAGAATTGATAGCGGATGTAGGTGAGCCCCAAATCCATATGGAGACCATTGGATTTAACTTGGTTTCCTTCCACAAGCGGGTCCCCAAGGTGTGGTGCGAATTGGGTTTGGTCGTGGGTATTATTCATTACTCCTGCCGAAAGGCCAAATGAAAGTTGATGAATATCCCTGTTTCCAAGAATAAGATTGATATGATGGGCATATGTCACTGAAGCGCCAACTTGATTGTGAAATCCATTTCTGTCGTTGTAAAAAACGGTTCCTAACCCAGATTTTAAACCGATTCGGCCATGCGCATTAATGGTCTGTAAGCTTGGCGCATTTGACACGCCTTGCCACTGTGATCGGTGCGTCATTCGAGTTTGAACTCCTTCAAACTGGGCGCCTGCCATTGCTGGGTGAACCAAAAAATAATTATCGGTAAGGTAGTCCACATAAATGGGAAGCTGCAACTGACCGTGAATGAGTTGTACTTGCCCTAAGACATAAAATACGATCCATTTAACATAATTGCTGTTAAGTGATATGAATGTAAATTTTTTCACTATAATTGAATTGTGCAAATAAAAGACAATTATTTAAATCAACCCCCGATCTTCTATTTGGTGTTGTTTGGTGTGTTGCTTTCTTTTTTTTCAAACGCTCAACTGAGTAAACAACATTTTATTCCCCCTGTTCCTCAATATGTATACCAAACTGCACATTTATACATTTCAACTCCTTATGACGAAGTCCAATTTACAATTAAACCAATTGGCCAGCCCACAAGTTCCTGGACCACAGGAACTGTTAGCAGTATGTCGTCATTCAAAGGAACGTTAAATTACAATCAAGTTGGTGCCAACCCAACAACATTTGGTAACTCACACACCTTTTCAAATAAAGGTTATGAGGTTGTGGCAAATAGGGAAATTTATGTTTCATTACGCTTGAAATCTCAAAACCACGCAGGGTCTCTAGTTAGCAAAGGCTTAGATGCTCTTGGAAAAACTTTTCGTGTTGGCGGAATGGAGAGACAAGAAGTTTCTGATTTTTCTTTTTTCTCAGTTATGGCGACAAAAAATAATACCTTGGTAGAGTTTATATTTGACCCAAATTTACAAGCTGAAAACACAGACGGCTTTATTCCACTTTCTGTTGTACTTCAAAAAAATGAAAGTTATATCGCCCTTTTTACAGCAGAAAACAACGCATTATTTATCGGGACACGCATTGAATCCCAAAATGATATTGTTGTAAATTCTGGATCAATCATTGGTAGTTTTAGCAACCAAATTATTGATTCTCCTAATTTCTTTTCTGGTGAGGAAGAAATTGGTTATCTCAACGGCAGCGATATGGGTTTTGATCAGTTAGTCAGTTTGGACTCTTCGGTCGATGCGACAGAGTACCTACTTCTAAAAGGAGATAGCTTTAACAGTATAGAAAACGCACTCATTATCGCTGATCAGGATGGAACGAAAGTCAATCTCAATGGAGATACAAATACGTTTATCTCCCTAGATTCAGGAGAACATTTATTTATTGAAGGGGATAAGTTTTTAGAAAACCCGAATACAGATATCGATTATTTATATCTCCAGTCCAACAAGAACATCTATGTTTTCCAAGGAACTGGAAAAAAGGGGGAATCGATTGGTTCGTTGGGGCCCGGACAAGATGTACATTGGTACGGAGCAAATCAAGGAATGTTTTTTGTGCCTCCGTTGAGTTGCACAAGTGTGGGTGATGTAGAAAGCATCGCACGAATTGACGAGGTAGATGATTTTTCTTTTTTTAACAGTTCGCTATTCGTGCTCAGTTCCTATGGGTCTACAGTAGAGGTCAATGGTCAAAATATAACAAGTTTCCCCAATATTAGTACTAATTTTGGTCCAATTCAAACTTTTGGTGGTTCATATCAAATTCACCGAGTTGACGGTTTACAAAACGATGTTTCCATTGTTGGTTCAGAAGAGCTCTACGTATCTTATTACAATGCGAATGACGCAGCAACTTCTGGCGCTTTTTACTCTGGATTTACACTCGAACCTCGTATTTATCCTGAACTCAACCTGAGTACATTGGGGTCGTGTGTGAGCGAAGATGGTGACACAAATGTTACCCTGCGCCTACCCAACGCAGATAACTACGATTCGTTAAAGTGGCAAAAACAAGATCAATATGGTACATGGCGTTTTATTTTTCCAAATACAGCTAGCGACAGTCCAGAGTATATTCCCGATACCTTTGGGGCCTATAGACTCGAAGTGGTAGTCGATTGTTTATCCCCTGAAAGCATCGTTTATTCTCCGACAATTAATGTTAGTATTTGTCCACGTGATTTTGATGAAGACGGTGTTGTTGATAATATAGACTTGGATATTGACAATGATGGGATATACAATAGTATTGAATCTTTAGGGGATTTTAATGTTGATTTGACAGCAACCCCACCGGAGCTGGTTCTCTCTAGTCCACTGCAATATGATCCACCTGAATTGTCTCAAGATATCTCTCTCGGTAATGGAAGTTTCACCCCTTTTCCCGATGGTCGATTTACTTCCTTTTTACCCCCAAAACAATCCAGTGATGATGAGGTTCGTTTTGAATTTGCCCCTTTAGTTCCCAAATCCCTCCATTTGTCTTTTGGTTTTGCGGATGGGCAAACTTTGCCCAGTGAGGAAAACACCTACTACTGCTTAGAAAGCATTAACCCTTCAGAAAGTGTTACGCTTTTAGATGAAGCAAATGAAATTGAAATTCTTATTGACAATGCTTTTGTCGGTGGTTTTGAACAGTACAACAGCTCAAAAATTGTTTTTAAATTTAGTGAATCTGCCGCTGGTTCAACAAGTACAAGTTTTGTTTTTTTAGCGTCCCAATCTTCCGGACTAGTCTTTACACATCACAATGATTCAACAGCAGATTCTGTATTTGAAGGGCAGATTGGGGTTATCAATCTCGATTCGTTTTCAGATGAAGATGATCAAGCAGACGCTTTTGATTTGGATAGTGATAATGATGGGTGTTTTGATGCTATTGAAGCTGGTTTTTTTGATTCCGACAACAATGGTCGAGTTGGAGTTGATCCGCTTACAATAGATGACAATACAGTTTCAAACAGAGGAGAAGTTCTGTTACATACATATCAACTTCAGGCAGTTGATAACAATAACAATTCCATTTATGATTTTCAAGAATATGAGTCCCCTGCTGAAATTTCTCTAAATGGAGATCCGGTTTCTGTAACCATATGTGCCGGTGAAGTGGCTACTTTTTCTGTGGACAGCCCGACCGATGGGGCGATTTTTCAATGGGCAATTGATGGGGTTGTCGTTAACAATGTCATTGGAAGTGATGGTCTATATGGGTACAGCTTATTAGAAGGGACGAATACCAACACATTAACCGTAATTACAGATCCATTGGTTGATCCAGATTCAATGTTGGTGAATGGGGCTGAAATTAAAGTGCTTATTTCTCGACCTACCTATACTTGTCCAATTGAGTCTGCAAGCGGTGTGATATTAAATGTTCTGCCTGTTCCTCAAGCTCCAGAACTAGATCCAATTTACACCTACTGTTCTAGTGATTTGCCAACAATCTTGGATTTAAAAAATAGTATTGGTGGATCGATTGACGTGTTTCTTACTGAAACCGCAGGGGTGCCTCTTGAAGATGATGAGGCCCTGATTCACGATCAAACCTATTTTGTTGAAGCCATTTCTTCAGATGGGTGTGTGAGCTTAACCCGTGCACAAACAGATGTCGTCATAAGTAATCCTGAATTGATTTCATCTTCAACTGAAATCTGCCTTGGAGAAACTGTAACACTCACGGTTAACGGGGTACCACAAACTGCACAAGATTTTGCCAATGCAAATCCCGATTTTGAACGGTTTTTACAATACGAGAAATCATCATATTTTCTAAAGCGAGAGTCTATGGCTTGGACAGACGCTTATAATCTTATTCAATCTCTGGGTGCTGGTGCTTCGATGTATGTGATCAATTCTACAGAAGAGGAAACTGCAGTTTATGATGCGCTAGATGCGCTTGGGATTGCTGGAACTGATGACATTCATTTTTGGTTGGGATTGCGACAACAACCCGCATTAAATCCAAACAACGAAATCGATGGGGGTTGGCAGTGGTTAGATGGAAGGCTATTGACCGACGATTTGGCCAATTGGAGCCCGGGTGAGCCGAATGACTGTTGTGGAACAAATACAGAAGATGGAGAAGAGGATTATGCACAATTTGATTTCTATTATTCGAAAACCTGGAATGATATGACAGATAACTCCCCCACAGATGGCGACTCTTGGCCTGTGTTTGAATTTACAGGGACAACCGACGTGGTTTGGGGAAAAATTGACCCCCAAAATGGATTCGATCTGGTTTTTGATGGAATCGAAACAAGTTCCATTATTCAGTCGCCAACAGAAACAACAACATATTTTTATGAAGTGACCACGAATGGGGTCGTTTGCCGTGTTGAAACGACTGTCATCGTAAACCCATTGCCTCAAATCTTACCAGCAAAGAACATGATGCTCTGTGATAATGAACAAGACGGAGACGCCTATAACGGGCTGGTCAGTGGTTTTGACCTGCAGGCTCAGGAGCTCGCTATCCTTAATGGAAATACATCCCTTAACGTTTTGTTTTTTTTTAATGAAAACGATGCGAACGAAAATAACATTGATAACACCCAGCTGGTTACAAATACCTCAAACCCTCAGCAACTATACTATCGTTTGCAAAACATCAATACCGGTTGTGTATCAGATCAAACTGGTTCCTTTTCTTTGCAAGTATTGCCAGTTCCGCCTGTGATTGACATTCCTCCTCACTATGGGTGTGACGATCTTGCAAGTGGCAGTGATACAGACAATATCACCACTTTTGATTTGCGACTCAACGATGCGCGAATTGAGGTGCTCCTAGGCGGCACTGCTGGACAATATAGGATTAGCTATCATACCTCTCCATCTGATGCTGAAGACCCGTCTGTAAATGGCATTGACTCATACACGATGCCCACAACAGACAATCGACAAAAAACTATATATGTGCGTGTAATCGACACCTTGACTTCACTGTCTTGTTTGAATGCTACCAACTCCTTCGATCTTGTGCTAACCCCTTTGCCAGTAATCGATCAGCCAGTGATCACTTTTGAACAATGCGACGAAACAGATGGAAATTCAGATGGGGTTGTTTTGACCAACCTTCGTAGTTTTGAGAGCACAATCTCCACAAACTTTACCAATGAAGAATTTTCTTATTTCACAGAATCAACACGATCAGCCGATAGTAGAATTAGTGACCCGACTGCATATTACAATACTGACATTGACGGAAACCCCATTTTGAATAGCACCATTTTTGTACAAATCAACAGTATTTTACCTGAAGGTATTTATGCCCCCGGCGGAAGCTGTGTTCGAAATGCAGAAATAAATATCAACGTAGCTGTGAGTCAAATCAAAGACGATTTTATGCTTAATTTTAATGCTTGTGAACTTCCTCCATCATCCATACAAGATGGTAAAACCCTATTCCCCCCTGCTATATTTGATTCTCTCACAAAGGAACTTTTTCGTGAGCACCCTTTGTTTCAAGAGTCTGGAGTTGTGATTCAATATTACCCGACGCTAGATGATGCTGCCCGTAAAATAAATGAAATCAATCAGACTGTTGCTTATGAAAACCCAAACCCCGAACAAAGTGGGACAAACTGGGTTGATGAAATTTGGGCGAATGTTGAAGTTGTAGAGCTAAACACGATTAGTTGTATTGGTCTGAAAAAAGTCGCCAATTTACATATCGAACGTCTCCCTACTGCTTATGCGGTTGCTCCTTTTCGGGAATGTGATGATGATGACGATGAATTCTATCCGTTTGACACCTCAAGGGTTTATCAAGAACTCACTCAAGGACAAACCAATATCGGCGTTTCCTATTTTGATACAGATTATAATCTGCTGTTTACTGGGATGCTTCCAAACCCTTATAATTCCTCTAATCAAACTATTATTGCGCGTGTTGAAAACAGCCCCTCAAGCAATACCCCTTCCTGTTATGAGGAAACAGAGGTTGTGTTTGTCGTTGATGACACCCCAAACTTTAACCCTATTCCGGCTTTGAAATTATGTGATGACTCTGATGGGATTATAGATAATAATGCTACTTTTAATACGGAATCTATTGAAACAGCTATTTTAGATGGGCAAACAGATATCGTGTTTGCCTACTATGATTCCAACGGAAACGCATTGCCAAGTCCGTTACCTCCCCTTTTTACAACTAGCTCGACATCAATACGTGCAGAGCTAATAAGCACCATCAACAATAGCTGTGTCAGTGAGGGCTTTATCGATTTTGAGGTGATTGAAAACCCTTATTTTGATTTGGATCAACAAGCTGTTCTCTGCTTAAATGAGGGTTATGTTGATATTGGAATCCGTAACCCAGGCGATGACTATTCATTTACATGGGAGCATGTTGATGATGACAACACAGTGTCTGTGGTGGGGACAACCCCATCCATAAACGTTTCCAAAGGAGGTAAGTACACACTTACAGCAACTGGTTTAAGGGGTCTTGGCTGTTCAACTTCAAAAAGTATTGAAATCTTCACATCAGAACTGGCCAAGCTCAACGAAAAAGATATCGTCATTGGTGGTTTTTCAAGTACAGAAAACACAGTTGAAATTCTTGTTGATAACCTTGGTGTTGGGGACTACGAATATGCCCTCGATAACAGTAACTTTCAAGACGAGCCCTATTTTACGCAGGTAAGACCAGGCATACGAACTATAAGCGTTAGAGATAAGGTAGGTTGTGGGGTTTCTAATTTGCAAGTAGGGGTTGTGGGATATTACAAATATTTTTCTCCAAACAACGATGGGATAAATGACACCTGGCAAGTACTGGGGTTAAAAACAACCTTTAACAGCCTCTCAAATGTTTACATTTATGATCGATATGGTCGATTTTTAGCTCAAATCTCTGGACCTGATGAAGCTTGGGATGGGTCCTACCAAGGGCAACCCCTTCCAGCTGATGACTACTGGTTTAGGCTGGAGCTTGAAGATGGACGCATGTATACTGGTCACTTTAGTTTGATGAGATAAAAACAATATCTTTACAAAAAACAGTATTTATTATGGCAACATATACTTGTAATCAATGTGATATGGCGGTTAATGCCAGTTGTGCAAAATGCGATAGCCCTCTAGAGAATGGAAGCATAACCACCGACGACGGTACAAAAGTTCAAGTTTCTCAATGTCCAAGTTGTGAAGGAATGATAAAGTCGCCTTTGTGCTGTGGGCAAGACATGATTTGTGCCGTTTAATTTTGTTTTATTTGAAGAAGAAACGCACCCCGACGGTTGTTTTTGGAGAGTGGGCAGAATGCGGAAGAGATGAAGGGATGGCAAAGGGTCATCAACAGGCTGTTGACTATATGCTGGACATGGTTATAAATAACCAAAACCCGTTTTCTTTTCTTGATGCGGGCTGTGGGAACGGCTGGGTTGTTAGACAAGTTGCCAAACACCCGAAATGTGTGTCTGCGGGTGGCGTAGATGGTGCACAACAAATGATTGACAAAGCAAAAACCTACGATTCAAAAAATCACTACACTTGCGCTGATCTCGATTCCTGGAAACCAAATTATCTCGTAGATATTGTACATTCCATGGAAGTGGTGTACTACCTTAAAGACCCTTTCGCTTTTCTGCAAAATGTATACAATTCCTGGTTGGCTAAAGAAGGGGTGTTAATTTTAGGGTTGGACTTTTATGAAGAAAACATGGTCTCCCATTCATGGCCCGAAGATTGTGGCATCTCTACCATGCGCCTTTTTTCTGAGAAACATTGGATTGAGCTATTTCGAAAAGCTGGATTTAAAAAGGTTAAGTCAACTCGGTTTGGTGTTAAAGAAAACTGGTCGGGAACACTAATTTTAAAAGGCTTAAAAATTTAATATCAAAAAGGCCGGTTATTAGCAACCGGCCTTTTTAATGCTAAATTTATTTATCAAACTAGTAAACAGTAATTATAAAGTTAGATGCTGTGAGAACTTGATCTTGGGTTACCAAATAAAATAATGCTGAGTTAAATGTATTGCTTCCCTGAGAAGGTATTTCAACTGTATACTCAGCTGCTTCAGTTCCTGTAACTGTAACATTGGCTGAATCATAAGATGGTTCAGTATCTGTATAAGGGTTTGCCTCGAATCTAAAATATACATCTATATCAGCACCTGCAGTAGCCCCAGTAAATGTAACTTTCCCTCCATTAGGAAAAGAAAGTGGGTAAATTTCTGCTGTGTTTGAAAAACCAGCCCAAGATTGAGCAGTAGATGGAAATTCAAAAGTTCCATTGTCTTCATCATAAACTGATCCGTCAAACACCCCGTCATAAACTGGAAAAAATGAATCGGTGCAAGGTGGGGATTCAGTAAATAATTGTGCAGTCCATGTTTGATTGAATGCGGGAAAATCAAACTGAATTTCACTTTCAGAAACAAAAGTTATGGTTTGACACAATCTAAATGGGAATGTTCCAACACAAACAGTAAATAAATCTTCCGTGTTTATTTCAATTTCAGCGCACCCATCACAATCTCCAATTGGCTGAAAATCATTTTGCTCACAAGTGCCATCCAAAGTTGTCCCTGTAATTCTCAAACCCTCTTCTGAAAAAATATAATAATTTATTTCATCCTCACAAGTGCCACAATCATTTACTGATTCAATTTGCCTATATGTGTTTCCTTGAAGTCTTGAAAAAACTGAGTTTTCTCCATTATCTATCGGATCCCAGTCTGTGCATGGCGCTTCATCTTCAAATAGTTGAGCTGTCCAAATAATGTTAGATTCGGGATTTTCCTTTGGATAAAAATTGAATTGTATTTCAATTTCTGATAAGAATGTTATAGTCTGACAAATATCATTAGACCCATCTCCATTGCTGTCTCCACAAATTGTTAATTGTTCCTCCGTATCTTGAGTAATAACCAAACAGTCTTCACAGGTTCCTAATTGCTCAAAGTCATTTTGCTCACAAACTCCGTCAGGTGTTGTTCCTGTTACTTGAATACCATCGTTTGAAAAAACATAATAATTTATTTCATCCTGACATGTGGCACAATCGCCAGGCTCCTCTATTTGGCGAAAGGTGTTACCAACTAATCTTTCAAAAACAGTGCTGGACACATTGCCGTCATCAGAGTTGTCATTATCATCAGTATTACCCCCTCCGTTGTCTGTGGAGTTATCGTTTATCAATTCTTGGGTTTGATCATTATCATCCGCTGAACAAGAAACTGCTATTGATAAAATAAAAAGAGGGAGCAAAATTAATATTAGTGGTTTTTTCATCTTGTGTTGTTTTTCAAATTAATTTTTCAAATTTATGTGATTTTTATATAATAATACTATTAACATAAACCATATTTTTGAAGGTAAAAAAGAATCCTAATTCATTGATATTGAAGAAGTCATGGGTTCTTGATGGTGGTCCCACCTGAACTCTAATCGCTGCTATAAATTACTGATTATCCATTTATTATAGTTTCACTTATCACACATGGAGTGATAAATTTAATCATGTTCTCTTTATTGGAGTGAAAAAAACACTTTGTTGGGTTGGGTCTTTATAATTGGAATCAATTATTATGAAAAAAAGTCATTTGAATTCACATATAAATATTGAATTACTCAAATATTTAGTACTTTAAAGAAACTAACAGTTTAATGAAACATATATTACCACTTACCTCGTTAAGGTTCTTATTTAGTTTGATGGTGTTCCTGTCCCATCTTAATTTATTAATCAAAAACACACAAAACACATTTCTCAAATGGATTAATGATACAATTTTTTATGAAGGGTATTTGGGGGTAAGTTTCTTCTTTATTTTAAGTGGTTTTATTCTTTGTTACAGTTACCAGGACAGATTTTTGAATAACTCTGTTTCGAAAAGTTCTTTTTTGTTAAATAGATTTACCCGGATTTATCCTCTTCATCTTTTAACATTAATTCTATCCTTTCCCCTTGTTTTTTATAGTATTGAAGGTTTAGATGAATTAATGAAAACCTATATGAAACTGTTCTTCAACATCACTTTAACTCAAAGTTTTATTCCTTTAAACACCTTCTATTTTTCATTTAATTCTCCATCATGGAGTTTATCCAATGAATTATTTTTCTATTTAATAACTCCTTTTCTTTTTTTAAAATTATCTAAACTAAATTTTAGTAGAATACTTGTATATATATTTACTTTTCTTTTAATCATCCTAATTGGGGTAAATATTATTCCCGAAGAGTATCATCACAGAGTTTTTTACATAAACCCTTTTGTTCGTTTATTCGATTTCATTATGGGTATCTTTCTTTTTTACGTTTTTAAGAATATAAAAAAATCCCCCTCGTTCTTAAACTCAACACTATTAGAGATTGGAAGTGTTGTGATTTTTGTTCTGTTTTTTTCTTTCCACAATGAAGTTCCTAAAGTATATCGGTATTCAATATATTATTGGATACCAATGTTTATTGTTATTCTAATATTCTCCATAAGTCGTGGTTTCTTCTCATCATTATTGTCAAATAGGTTATTTGTTTATTTAGGTAAAATTTCTTTTGGATTTTAGTTGATACATCAATTAGTAGTCAGATATTTCTCTGTGATTAATAGAAGACTTGATTTAAATATTGATGACCTTACTAAAATCATTCTAGTAAGTGTTATTTCTTTACTTTTAAGTGTGTTAAGTTTCGAGTTTTTTGAAAATCGAGTAAGAGAACCGATTAAATCCTTTATAAAAAGACGGTTCAATATTTAAACTTTTATGAAACATTTACAAACTAGTAATATTTTATTTATCCAAGGAATTTGTTACCCTTTCATTTTAGTTCCCAAAACTTAACTTGTCACTCTATTTATCACTCTTTTATAAATGAAAAGAAAAAAAGAACCCTAGCTTCCTCTTTTACAAGGAGTTAGGGTTTCTCTTGGGTGGTCCCACCTGGACCTGAACCGTTTTGTTAAATTGTTGGTTATCAGTACTTTAAAGAATTTATTTTTGTCCCGTTAACCCACTAAATGGGTCAACTTGACCCACCGGTGGGTTAAGTTTCTTTAAACAA
>CAJWNW010000048.1 GCA_913044085.1 uncultured Flavobacteriaceae bacterium
CCAGAGTAGTGATAGCAAACGACGCAACTTGGGCTATAACAGCGTCAAATTCTATATCATCCAGCGTTTTTTGAGAAATTTTAATCATAGCTTTTCAAACGGACACAAATTTAGGTATTAAAGTTTAGAATATAATTTAAATTTGTCATGTTAGCATTTATTTATGACCGCTAAAAATCACAATATGTTTCAAATTAATGAAGACTGGCAGTCCGTTTTTAATTCAGAATTTAAACAACCGTATTTTAAATCCTTGAAGCTTTTTATTGAGAAATCATATTCTCAGACTCGTTGTTTCCCACCCATGGATCAAATTTTTAACGCATTTAACTTATGTGCTTTTAAAGACTTAAAAGTGGTAATTATAGGGCAGGACCCTTACCACGGCTCAGGTCAAGCCAATGGTTTGGCGTTCTCTGTAAATCCTGAAACACCCTTGCCACCATCACTCAAAAATATTTTTAAAGAATTGGCAATGGATTTGCAAATTCCACCGCCCCAAAAAGGCGACTTATCAACTTGGGCGTTTCAGGGTGTTTTGTTACTCAATGCCACGCTTTCGGTTCAAGAGGCCCATGCCGGCAGTCATCAAAAACAAGGTTGGGAGCAATTCACAGATTATACCATTCGAACCATTTCAAAGCATACCAAAAATGTGGTTTTTTTATTGTGGGGCAGTTATGCACGTAAAAAACGAAAATTGATTGATGCCAATACCCATCTTATATTGGAAAGCGGCCATCCTTCGCCTTTGAGTGCCAATCGAGGTTTCTGGTTTGGTAATCGGCATTTTAGCAAAGCTAATACTTATTTAAAATTAAATGGACATCAAGCAATAGATTGGCGAATAGCGCCATAAATTATTGTTGTAAGGGGTTTTCGTTCAACACTTTGGCCAGTTCTTGACCATATTTTATAAATGCAATGGTTTCATCGGTTCGCGCCAATTTAATTTTATCAAAAATAATGAGTGATTCACCATTGCTTTCGAGGTGATAAATATGATTGTTTTCAAAAAAGCGAATGATTTCATCTTTGAAAAAAGACCGAATCTCAGATTCATTATTACCTTTCAATAGAAATTTATTTGAAAAATCTGGATACATCTCAAAATCAATGTCTTTGTAGCCTGTGAAGGCCATGACTTTATCGAATATCTTCCCTAAAACCCCTTCTTTTTCCATACTAAAAATTGGAATCTTTTGATTCAATTTCAAAATCATTATGGTTGTGTTGAAGGTTTCGGCTGTAAAAGCTTGCCCTTCGTTAAATGTGATATCAGAAATTTCCCAAGAGATATTTAGGTCTTCAATTGTACCTTTAAGGCAATTGTATTTGCGTTCAATGGGTCTGATTTCAAAAAAGTGGAACTTTTTTAAATAAATGGTATTCCAATCTACTTGACTATTGTATTGGTAGTTATTTTCAGTTGCTAAATTTTCCAGGCGTTTTTGCCGTTGGGATAATTTAGCGGTAGAGCTGTTTAAACTGATTTTTAGAGCTCTGTTGTAAGTTGAGGATGAAACATGTGAATCCAATCCCGTGATAAAGACTTGGCCACCAGAATTTCTTTGTGTCTTTAAGAATTCAACCAAATAATCCATATAAGTGATACCTACCAATCGGGTTTCGGATAAATCGATATTTACATCAGCACCATGAGGAATTTTGGCCACGAGCTTATCAACTTTTAGAATGCCTAAAAAATTCGCAATGCCTCTTATTTTTAAATCAAAAGTACCATCTGAGCGTTTCAATAATTTTGTTTTTGATTTGTAAACCATTTTAAAAAATTGAGGAATAGACATTCTTGCCAACAACATATGTGTTACAAGTGCCAATAACAATCCACCAAGTAAGCCAATCAATAAATTGGTATAAAGGGTTAAAACCATGGTCCCAATAAAGAACACGAGTTGTTCAGCGCCCTGGTTGTAGGCTTGTCTAAACACTGCAGGTGATGCCAATTTAAAACCGGTATAGACCAGCAAAATTGCAAAGGCACAGAGCGGGACCTGCCGCATTATTGGGCTCAACACCACAATAAAAAGCAACAGTAAAAGACCTTGATACATATTAGACCATTTTGTTTTGGCACCGTTGTGAATGTTTACCGTACTGCGAATGATGACTGCAATGATGGGCAAACCACCAATCATACCAGCAACCATTGTACTCAGACCAATTCCTGTTAAATCCTTGTTTAAATCGGTTTTTCGCTTGTAAGGGTCAATTTTATCAACGGCTTTGGCAATGGCCAAAGATTCAATACTGGTTATGATTAACATTGAAAATACAGTTGTCCAGAACTCAATGGTATTGATTTTACTAAAATTGGGGTGCATAATTGAATCTTTGATGGTATTGGGGATGTCCAGTAATAAATTCGGCCCTATTTCGTAAGCATTTCCTAGAAATGAAAGTGTTTGCACCTCAAAGAAATTAAAGGCGTATACAAATGGAATCGAAAGTGCTATGACCCACATAGGAGCAGGTAAGAGATGGAAAAACCGTGAACTGGTTTTGGCGTGAAATATCAATAAAAATAAACCAGTGATGGCAATGACCACTACAAAAGGATTGGCCTGAGGAAGGTAAATAACGGCATCAATGAGGTTCTGTACAATGCTTGGACTGTCTGAATGTGTGCCCATGGCGACATGTATCTGTTTGGCAAAAATGATGATGCCAATGGCTGCCAGAATACCATGAATCACAGAAGAATGAAAAATATCTGCCAAGCGTCCGAGTTTCAGCACGCCCAAAAGCATTTGAAGTGCACCTGAAGTTACCACTGCAGCCAATACGTAGTTAAAGGCTTGACCTGAGCCGTCGTCCATAAGGGCAATTCCCAACAAAATAACTCCAATAACCCCTTTTGCAGGCCCATTGACAGAAATATGTCCACCACGGTAAAAAGTTGTCACTACACCACCAACAACAGCAGAAAAGATTCCTGCCATTGCAGGCGCTCCCGCTGCCAAAGCAATGCCTAAAGAAAGCGGTAATGCAATGAGCGCTACACTCACTGCCGCGACCAAGTCACTTTGCCAATTTTCAATTAATCCTTTAAGTCCTTTTTTGGGAACAGTTTCCATTAATCTTAAGAATCCTAAGTTTGTAAATAATATCCTGGCTAGCTAAGATAATAAATATTCAAATAAAATTATAAGGTATCATACACTGCTTTACATTTATTTTGATTAAAATTTGATTATTTTTTTATTGTTTTAATTGAGCTTAAATAATTTAATTATTACTAATTTTAACTCTGTAAAAAATTTATTGTGAGCGAAGACATTGTTTTAGTTATAGGTGCTAATGGTCAGTTAGGTTCTGTATTAATCAAAGAACTTCAAAAGATATACGGAATTACTAATGTTATAGCGTCTGACGTTAATTTAGACCCTAATTTTGAGGGTGTATTTGAACTTTTAGACGCAACTGATATGACATCAATTCGTACTATTATTAAAAAATATTCCGTAACTCAGATTTATCAACTTGCAGCTATATTGTCTGCAAAAGGAGAACAGCATCCTTTAGAAACGTGGGAATTAAACATTAAAATGATGTTAAATGTTTTTGAAGTTTCGGTAAATAGCAGCGTAAACAAAGTGTTTTTCCCCAGCTCTATAGCAGTTTATGGAACCAAAGCGCCTCTACAAAATAGTCCACAATCAGCGTTTTTGAATCCCGCTACTGTCTATGGAATTAGTAAAGCTGCTGGTGAAAACTGGGCACAATACTATTTTGAAAAATACGATTTAGATATACGTTCAATTAGGTATCCTGGAGTTATTGGCTATCAATCGATGCCTGGAGGGGGAACGACAGATTATGCAGTCGATATTTATCACAGTGCTGTGAAAAGAGAAAACTACAAATGTTTTTTAAAAGCTGACACCAAGCTGCCAATGGTATTTATGGAAGATGCTATAAGAGCGACTATTGAGCTAATGCAGACTCCTAAAGAAAACATTAAAACAAGAACATCATATAATTTAGGATCAATGAGCTTAAATCCTAGCGAAATATACGAAGCAATTAAAAAACAATATCCTAGTTTTGAAATTGAGTACCAGCCTGATTTTAGACAAGTAATTGCCGATAATTGGCCTAAAAGTATAGACGATAAGGAAGCCAGGAACGACTGGGGCTGGGAACCAAAATTTAATTTAAAATCGATGACAAGCGTGATGTTAGATAAGTTAGAACAGAAATATAATAAAATAAATTAATAATTAATGTACGGAGCTATCAAGGACAACTTGCGAAATGAGTTAAAAGAAATTACAGCCAAAGGATTATATAAAAAAGAACGCATAATAACAACCTCTCAAGATGCAGTTATAAAAGTATCAACTGGAGAAGAAGTAATTAATTTTTGCTCGAATAATTACTTAGGATTATCTAATAACAAAGCAGTTGTTCAAGCCGCTAAGGACACGCTCGATTCACATGGCTTTGGAATGTCATCCGTGCGTTTTATTTGTGGAACTCAAGACATTCACAAACAACTAGAGCATAAAATTGCTGAGTTTTTTCATTGTGAGGACACAATTTTATACGCTGCAGCTTTTGATGCAAACGGCGGCGTCTTTGAGCCGTTATTGAGTAAAGAAGATGCGATTATATCAGATGCGCTAAATCACGCTTCAATTATTGATGGCGTTCGTTTGTGTAAGGCTGCTCGCTATCGCTATGCTAATAATGACATGGAAGCTTTGGAAGCTCAGCTCATTGAAGCAAACAAGCAAAATCACCGCTTCAAAATTATTGTAACTGATGGTGTTTTTTCAATGGATGGAATCGTAGCCCATTTAGATAAGATTTGTGATTTAGCAGATAAATACGATGCGCTGGTAATGGTTGATGAATGCCACGCATCTGGGTTTATAGGAAAAACAGGTAGAGGTACCATCGAATTAAAAGGGGTCTTGGGACGGGTTGATATTATAACTGGAACTCTAGGAAAAGCACTTGGGGGTGCGATGGGGGGATTTACTACTGGAAAAAAGGAAATCATTGAAATATTGCGTCAGAAATCAAGACCTTACCTGTTTTCTAATTCTTTAGCACCTGCCATTGTGGGTGCTTCGCTTAAGGTTTTTGAACTTATATCAGAAGACACCTCATTAAGAGATCTTTTAAAAAAAAATACAGATTATTTTAGAACTGAAATGGAGAAAGCCGGGTTTGAATTGATTGGCGCAGATGCTGCCATCGTTCCTGTGATGTTATATGACGCCAAGCTATCTCAAGACATGGCCAACGCTCTTCTTGATGAAGGGATTTATGTCATTGGATTTTTCTTTCCAGTAGTTCCAAAAGATAAGGCAAGAATAAGGGTTCAACTATCTGCCGCACATACAAAAGAACACTTAGATAAAGCATTAAAGTCATTTATTAAAGTTGGTAGAAAATTAAACGTCATATAGGGTTTTATTTTCTGATTTTGGAATTTTATGCTTTTAACTTTTGACTACCACTTTATAATTAGGTATTTTTGTAGTATCAAACAAGTTTTATGTTAAGATACTTCTTGGTTCTCTCTTTTATTTCATCTTTTTCGATGTATTCACAGGTTGACCATTGGGAAAGCGTTGTTTTGCCAGGAGATTCATGGGATTACATAACTCCAAATTCTCAGCCCAATCCAAATTGGACTCAACTATCATTTAACTCTAATTCTTGGAATACTGGAATTTCTGGTTTTGGATATGGTGACGATGATGATGCGACTATTGTTGATAATACAATGTCAATTTACACACGAAAGACTTTTTTTATTACTGAAGCCTCAGCTATAAACTCTGTAATATTTGATATAGATTATGACGATGGTTTTATTGCTTTTATTAATGGACAAGAGGTCGCTAGGAATCTAATGACTGGGGCTGTTCCAGATTACAATCAACCAAGTGATGGATGGAGAGAGCCAAATCTCCCTCGAGGATTGTTACCCGAACGTTTTGCAGTAGATCCATCACTTTTAAACAACGGTTATAATGTCATCGCAGTTCAAGTTCATAATTTTACCATAGATTCTTCTGATTTATCTGTTCTTCCTGTGCTATCTTTAGGAATTAACAATTTATCAAATGATTACAGAACTCCTCCATCTTGGTTCGTTGAACCAAGTGTTCCTGGAGAAGTTGATTTTGAGTCCTCTAATTTACCTATAGTTATTATTGAAACAGCACAAGGACAAGAGATACCTAACGATCCTAAAATAGATGCAACGATGCAAATTATTTTCAAAAGCAATGGGGAGCGTAATTTTTTAAGTGATGTTAATGATCCAACTGCACTTGATTATGATGGTGCTATAAAAATAGAATATCGCGGTTCAACTTCTAGTCTTTTGGATAAAAAACAATATGCCTTCACACCTTATGATGATTCGGGAGAAAAAGTTAATAAAGGATTTCTCGACATGCCCAAAGAAAATGATTGGATTTTAAATGGCCTTGCATATGATCCTTCATTCATAAGAGATTTTATAAGCTATAGGTTATCTAATTTGACTGGAAATTATGCATCTAGAGGACGCTACTGTGAAGTTATATTAAATGGAGATTTTCGAGGCATTTATATTCTACAGGAGAAATTAAAAGCAGATGATAGTAGGATAGACATAAAAAAAATCAAACAGGAAGATCTAACACTTCCTAAATTAACAGGTGGTTATATTACAAAAACAGACAAAACTGAGGGTGCAGATATAGCGGCTTGGTCCATGGATAATTACGGAGGCTGGCAAAGTAATTTTATTCATGAACACCCTAAACCTAATACTGTAATTCTACAACAACACGATTATATAAAAAATCAGTTTGAAACGCTTCAATCAATGGTAAATAACCCGAGCAACAGTAATATCACTCAAGGTTTCCCTTCAATAATTGATATTCCTTCATTTATAGATTTTATGATTATCAATGAGTTGGCATCAAATGTAGATGGGTATGAGTTTAGCACTTTCTTTCATAAAGATCGTAATGGTAAACTCAGGGCGGGTCCAGTTTGGGATTTCAATTTAACATACGGAAATGACTTATTCGATTGGGGTTTTGATAGAAGTCACACGGATATATGGCAATTTTTTGACCAAGATAACATGGGGCCTAAGTTTTGGAAAGATCTTTTTGATGACCCCATGTTTAATTGCTATTTGACCCGACGTTGGCAAGAACTTACGGCCAGTGGAATGCCGCTTAATTCTGAAGAAATATTCGCGCTTATTGATTCCACGACTTCATTAATTAGTGAAGCTGCTGGACGTCAAGAAATAGTATCAGGCACTTTGGGTACATTTTCACAACAGATTTTAGAGATTAAGGCTTTTATTACTGAGAGAATTAATTGGATATCAAATGAATTAACAGATACGAGCTTATGTAATGAGATTACTACTCCATCTTTGATTATCTCAAGAATTAATTATAACCCTCTTGTAGATGATGAGTTAGATTCAAGTGATTTCGAATTTATAGAAATAACAAATAACAGTTCTTCATCTGTTGATTTAACAGGAATTTATTTTGGAGGCTTGGGACTTACATATCAATTTCCCTATGGAGAGACGCTACTAGGTCAGCAATCAATATTTCTATCAAATGAAACGGATTCTTTTATTGAGCGCTATGGATTTGAACCATTTGGTGAATTTTCAAGAAGCTTATCCAATGACGGGGAGGATTTGATTTTAATGGACGCCTATGGCAACATCATTGACCTTGTTATTTATAACGATGTTTTACCATGGCCAGAAGAAGCCGATGGAGAAGGGGCATTCTTGAAGCTCATTAGTCTAGATTTAGACAACGCTTTGGCCAGTAGTTGGGTAGCGCAAAATGACACATCTGAAAATTTGTCCTCATCGTATTTTCAGTCAGAATCAGAATCCTTTATAACTGTCTACCCAAATCCCGTTTCAGATATTTTAAAAATAAGTTCCACTTCAATTAATATTAATAATCTGAAAATATTTGGCTTAAGCGGACAATTGTTGACTACATATAATTTTGATGGAAGGGAGATAGAATTTGATTTAAGCGCTTTTCAGGAAGGGATTTATTTGTTGCAAATAGAGACCGACACTCATGTATTTATGAGAAAAATTTTAAAATATTAGGACTACATCATTGATTTATTTTTCATATGACAACATTGCCAAAAAACAATTATTCTAGCCAAGGGGTGTAAAGTTGAACTATTTTAAATATAATTTGGTCTTACTCAGAAAATTATTGGATTAAGAGAAATTTTTTTTATTCCAAAACATTTATAAGAATATTGTAATATCTATTGGCAATAAATACAGCACCTGCTTCATTGTAATGTACATCATCAGCTAGCAAATCATCATTAAATCCTGTGAACATATCCACCGCTATTACAGTAGAGCTGGTTGTTGTTTTATTTATTGCAATATTTATAACTTCTTGCTGCATTTGAGTAAAAAAATCTGTCAGTTCTGTAGTCATTATATCACTTCTACCAGGTGCCATTTGCTCAAGAACAATTATGACACTGGGATTGTCGGCTTGAAGAATATCAATTATGTTGTTGATATTAGACACTGCCTGTGAATATGGCATTCCCTCTAGCGCATCATTACCCCCCGGCGAACTTAGTAAAACAATATCAGCAGACCCTGTTTGATTTAGCCAATCACCAATCCCATTTAATATTTCACCAGAAGTCCAGCCACCTCTACCTTCATGGTCTAAATCAAAATTCATATTATTAAATGTTGGATAAGAAGATTCGTCAGTTTGAGTTCCGATAAAATCAAAAATCCAATTATTTTCTTTTAAGCTTTTCCAGAGTTCGTATCTGTAGCTTTCAAATTCAGGCCTTGATCCTTCAACTCTTGATGCTCCCAAAGTTAGAATTTTATTTATTGAAGTGCTTTGTGGAGAAAGACTAGAATCATCACCTTTATTACAAGCATTGATAGTTAATAGTAATAAAAATATGCCTAGTAATTTAATTTTTTGAATCATTTAGATCTTATTTTTAATAATTGATATTAATCAAACTTAATCAAAACAATATTCCAAAAAATAAATTTTATTTTAGGGAATAATGCCGTGGAGGCAAGAGGAGTGAAGTCGAACTATTTTTTGGGGGGATTTGATTAGATTTTAAATTCCTGCTAATAAATTCCCTAGGCCGTCTTTAAATTGAAAGCCTTCCATGGTTCTATGTTTATTCAGTTTTTTGTTTGCCTCTAGTCCCCACAATAAAAATTCCATCATAAACAATAGATCTTCATTGGAACAATCTACATGATAAGCTGTTATTAGTTTTTTTAAGTTAGGAACATTCATTAAGGTATCTTGGTATACATTATCAGTTAGGTTGTCTTCCAAAAACAATTCATTATCGCTGTAAAACCATTCTAATAGCTGGTCATAAGGACCTTCTTCCTCTTGTTTTTTAAGTTTTTTAATTTCTGGAAAATAAGCTGGAAACAAGGTTTTTATAGCTTGACTAATTAAGTGAAAAGAAACCTGTTCTGCCCCTTCTTGTTCGCCTTCATAGACCAATTCTACTTTTCCATTTATGGCAGGTATAGTTCCCAGAAAGTCAGACATTCTAATGCAGGTACTTTGCTCGCCAGAGATGAGCATTCGGCGTTCAGCAGCACTCATTAGGTTTTCAAAAGCAGTAATGCTCATCCGTGCACTCACGCCACTTTTGGAATCAACATATTCACTTTTTCTAGCTTCAAAGCCTATCTGTTCCAATATATCACGCGCCAATTCAGGGACGTGTATAGCCTGCTGAACTGCGTCGTCGGTATGAGTCTCTTGTCGGGTTATGGCTTTAGCCGTTTCCAGGTTGTGTGGATAGTGTGTCAAAATTTGAGAACCAATACGGTCTTTTAGTGGGGTAACAATACTTCCTCGGTTAGTGTAATCCTCAGGGTTGGCCGTAAAAACAAACTGGGTTTCAATTGGTAATCGGAGTTTGAATCCACGGATTTGAATTTCTTTTTCTTGTAAAATGGAAAAAAGTGCTACCTGTATTCTTGCTTGTAAATCAGGCAATTCATTCAAGACAAATATACACCTGTGTGCCCTGGGAATCATGCCAAAATGAATCACCTTTTCATTGGCATAGGACAACTTAAGGTTAGCTGCTTTAATGGGATCAACGTCCCCAATCAAATCGGCTACACTAACATCTGGTGTAGCTAATTTCTCAAAGAAGCGATCGTTTCGGTGTAGCCAAGTGATGGGAGTATCATCTCCTTTTTCTGCAATAAGTGCTTTGGCAAAATTGCTGATGGGGGCTAGTGGGTCATCGTTTATTTCAGAGCCTTTGACCACAGGTACCCACTCGTTTAATAATTGGGTAAGCTGTCGTGCGAGTCTTGTTTTGGCCTGACCTCTCAAGCCGAGTAAGTTGATACTATGCCCCGAAAGTAATGCCCGTTCTACATCAGGAATAACCGTATTTTCATAGCCCCAAAGGCCTTCAAATGTTGGCTTGCCTTTTTGCATACGATTTCTAAGGTTACTTGCCAGTTCTTGTTGAATAGTAAGGGGTTTGTAATCCGTTTTTTTTAATGCGCCTAGTGTGATATTTTTTTTCATTTATCTCAATCCTTTTTTTCTATTCTGTTCATAGTCTTCAAAAATCATTTCGCCTAAGCCTTTTAATCCTGTGAAGAATGCCTTTCCTTTATTAGCTTCAGTAAAATTCCGAATAAACTCTTTTAAATAGGGATCTTGTGCAATCATAAAAGTGGTGATGGGGATATGAAGTTTTCTCGCCTGTCTTGCCATATTATAACACTTATCTACAATATAATTGTCTAGTCCATTGCTATTTTTATAATAGGTGTCATCGGAGTTTTTCAAACAACTTGGCTTTCCATCCGTAATCATAAAAATTTGTTTATTACTGTTTTTTCTTCGTCGTAACAAATCCATTGCCAAGGTAAGTCCCGCAACAGTATTGGTATGATAAGGACCTACTTGTAAGTATGGAATATCTTTGAGTGCAATTGGCCAGGCATCGTTTCCAAATACTAAAATATCGAGTGTGTCTTTTGGGTATCTAGTGGTAATAAACTCCGCCAGTGCCATAGCTACTTTTTTGGCCGGGGTAATACGATCTTCGCCATACAAAATCATACTATGGCTGATATCAATCATTAAAACTGTGCTCATTTGCGTATTGAAATAACTGTCCTCCACCACGAGGTCGTCGTGATGCAATGTAAATTCATCTCCTGCAGATCGAATTTGTGCATTGCGCAGGCTTTCGGTCATGGATATTTTCTCAAGTGGGTCACCAAATTGGTAGGCTTTAAATTCGCCAGTTTGGTCTGCGCCTTGCCCAATGCTCTTGGTTTTGTGGTT
>CAJWNW010000049.1 GCA_913044085.1 uncultured Flavobacteriaceae bacterium
AAAAACAAGACTTATAGATGGCTTTTCTCATCAAGAAATTGGAGACGATCACATGTATACAGGGTTAGAAACACCCCTAAAGAAGGATGCATTTGCAATCAGCGATGCAGAGAAAAAAAATAAAATATCGATACTTTTTGAAGAAATTATGGACGTTATGGGCTTGGACTTAACCGACGATTCTCTCAAAGGAACCCCTGACAGGGTTGCAAAAATGTACATCGACGAAATATTTTCTGGGCTTAACCCAAAAAACAAACCTAAAGTTGCTCTATTTGATAATAAATATCATTACAACCAAATGCTTGTTGAAAAAAATATTACATTTTATTCAAACTGTGAACACCACTTTGTTCCAATCATCGGTAAAGCGCATGTTGCCTATGTTTCTTCCGGAAAAGTCATTGGGCTATCAAAATTAAACAGAATTGTACAATATTACGCAAAAAGACCTCAAGTACAAGAGCGTCTAACCAACCAAATAGGTGAAGATTTAAAAACTATTTTACAAACGGACGATGTTGCCGTGATTATTGATGCCAAACATCTTTGCGTTTCTTCAAGAGGAATTAAAGATGAATCTTCTGCTACCGTAACTTCGTTTTATAGTGGTGCATTTAACAGCCCAGCAAAAGTTAATGAGTTTAATAATTATTTAAAATAAATCTATGACAGCTGTAAAAAAAGGTAAGGATTTTTTAGAGAAAAAGTTGAAATTTAAAAATACAAGTGAACGCATTGAAGCCTCGCGCGAGGTTAAATCAATCATATTAGAAATTAATGAATTGTACAAGACAAACAAAGACCAATCCTTGATGGAATTGATGAAAGAGCTAACAGTAATTAAACAAAAAATTGAAAAACGCCTCAAGGGTAGGCCATTAACGTCATGAAAAAAATTATCGTTGTTGGGGGAAGTCGTGGCATTGGTAAAGCCATTATTCATGCATTATTGCCAACGCATCAAATTATTAATATCAGCCGATCTGTGCCAGAATATTCACATGCAAATCTATTGCATCACAGTTGCGATGTTATTACAGAAGACCTCCCTGAAATTAATGAGGCAGATGGATTGATTTATTGTCCGGGTAGCATCAATCTTAAACCCTTTAAAAGATTGAGTTTGGAGGATTTTAGAACTGATTTTGAAATTAATGTCATGGGTGCTGTTAAGGCCATACAAACTTACACCCCTGCGCTGTCCAAAAGTGATTCTGGTTCTATTGTTCTCTTTAGTACAGTTGCAACTGCATTAGGTATGCCATTTCATGCCAGTATTGCTACTGCAAAATCTGCTGTTGAAGGCTTAACTAAATCTGTTGCTGCCGACTTAGCACCCAATATCAGGGTCAATGCCATTGCCCCAACAATTACACAAACTGATTTAGCAGCAAAACTACTTAGAAGTGAAAGAATGGTAGAAAATACCATTCAAAGACACCCATTAAAAAAGTTTTTAGCACCCAGCGAAGTCGCATCAATGGCAGCATATTTAATTTCAGACAACTCAAAATCAATATCCGGTCAAGTATTTAAACTGGACTGTGGAATTGTTTCTTTAAAAATATAATTATGATCGCCTCAAAAATCATTACATCTTTTTTATTCCTATTGGGAATCTCAACGTACAACCCTCAAGATTCAGAAAAAATGACCCTACATGATATTCAAATTAACAACTTAGATGGATTTCCAATTAATTTATATGATTACAAGGGAAAATATATTCTTTTTGTAAATGTCGCTTCTGAATGTGGCTTTACAGGGCAATATGAAGGTCTGCAACGTCTCTATGATAAGTACAGCAAAGATCTTATGATTATTGGAGTGCCTTGCAATCAGTTTGGGCGACAAGAACCAGGCTCTCTAACTCAAATTAAAACTTTTTGCAAACAAAATTATGGGGTTACTTTTTTAATGACCGAAAAAATTGACGTCAAAGGAAAGCGTCAGCATCCTCTTTACAATTGGCTTACAAACAAAGAACTCAATGGTGTAAAAAGCACTACTGTAAGATGGAACTTTCAAAAATACATTGTTGGAAGAAATGGTGAGTTTATAGATTATTTCTATTCAATGACACGTCCTATGAGCAGTAAAATCACAAAATTAATTCAATAATTATGTTCAAATTATTCAAAAGGAAAACAGCCGTTGAAAAACTACAAGACCGCTACAAAAAATTAATGTCTGAGTGGCATGACTTGTCTTCAACAGACCGCGCTGCCAGCGACGACAAATATGCCCAAGCGCAAGAAGTTTTAAATGAAATCGATAAAATCAATGCATAAATGAGATTTACGCTAAATTTTTTAGGCTTTTTAGCGATAAATCTAGGAGCGCTTTTTTTAGGAACCTTGCTCATGAATGATGGTCCCACGTCGAGCTGGTATTTTGATTTAGAGAAAGCGCCCTGGACGCCTGCTGGCTGGATTTTTGGTGCAGCATGGACATGTGTAATGGTATTTTTTTCTGTGTTCATCAGCTATTTATATCAAAATCTTGAGAGTCGAAAGCTATGGTTTCTCTTTGGAATTCAATTTGTATTGAATGTGTCGTGGAACTACATTTTTATGAATAAACATTTAATTGGTCTAGGCTTAATTAACATTTCACTATTAACGCTTTTAATGTTCTATTTCTTTGTCGCTTTCAAAGACTTGATAAGTCACATGCGGTTTTTTGTACTTCCTTATTGTGTATGGCTTTTGTTGGCAAGTTCCTTAAACCTCTACGTGGTGCTCTACAATTAAAACAAATGAAACTATACAATTTACACAAAATACAGAATTTACCCATTACAGTTGATGAAGCTTGGGCGTTTTTATCCAGTCCTAAAAATCTTAAAACCATCACACCCGACTATATGGGGTTTAAGATTCTTAGCGGAGCTGAAAGCGAAATGTTTGCTGGACAAATTATTCAATACATTGTGACTCCCGTTCTAGGAATAAAAACAAAGTGGGTTACCGAAATCACACATGTTAGAAAAGGACATTATTTTGTTGACGAACAACGTTTTGGGCCATATGCGCTCTGGCATCATAAGCATTTCATCAGACCTATAAAAGGAGGTGTTGAAATGGAAGATATCATCGACTACAAACTTCCTTTTGGTTGGATTGGTCAGTTGGCCCACCCTTTATTAGTGGAGCCGAAACTAAAAGAGATATTTGATTACCGTCAAAAAAAACTGATTGAACTTTTTGGAGAATTCAAATCATGAAACCCAACGCTATATTTTGGTTTCGCAGAGATTTAAGACTGGAGGATAACCACGGTCTTTTTGAGGTCTTGAAAAATTACAAGAATGTACTTCCTATATTTATTTTCGACCCCGAAATTTTAAACAAGCTTCCAAAAGACGATGCCCGTGTAAATTTTATTTACGAGCAATTAAAAGACCTTAACGACTCCCTTGATACAAATCAAAAAATTAATACTTATTATGACCGTCCGGAGCAAGTTTTTAATCAGTTGGTTTATGAATTTCCTATCGAAGCTGTATACACGAATCACGACTATGAACCCTATGCAATTGCAAGGGATAAAGCAGTTTCAGATTTATTAAATCTAAAAAGTATAGCATATAAATCCTTTAAAGACCAAGTTGTTTTTGAAAGAAATGAAGTTACTAAAGACGACGGTTTACCCTACAAAGTATACACCCCTTATTCAAAGAAGTGGCTGGGCGCTTTTAATGAGAAATGCATTGATGCTTACCCCTCTGAAAATTTACTAAAGCACCTTTCTAAAATGGACTTTAACCGATGGGTGCCATTAGAAGCAATGGGATTTTCCTCATCAAAATTAAAAATTGCTCCCTTTAAAATGGATACACAATTGATTCATTTGTATGAAGAAAAAAGGAACACGCCCTCTGTTGCAGGAACCTCTAGGCTTGGCCCCCACCTTAGATTTGGAACAGTCAGCATCCGCAAGGTTGTAAAAAAAGCTTTAAAAAGTTCTAACATTACCTTTTTAAAAGAACTGATATGGCGTGAGTTTTTTATGCAAATTTTATGGCATTTCCCACATACAGTCACCAAAAGCTTTAAGCCTCAATACGAAGCCATTCAATGGCGAAATAATAAGGAAGAGTTTGAGAAATGGTGCCAAGGTGAAACTGGGTATCCTCTAGTTGATGCTGGTATGCGAGAACTGAATCAAACTGGTTTTATGCACAATCGCGTTCGAATGCTAGTTGGAAGTTTTTTATGCAAACATTTACTAATTGATTGGCGATGGGGAGAGGCTTACTTTGCTCAAAAATTGCACGATTTTGAACTTTCAAGTAATGTCAGTAATTGGCAATGGGTAGCAGGTTGCGGAGTAGATGCAGCGCCCTACTTCAGGATTTTTAACCCAACCACTCAAATTACAAAATTTGACAAGGACCACCACTACATCAAAAAATGGGTTCCTGAATACCAAGAGATTAATTATGCAAAACCTATTGTAGATCACAAATTTGCTAGAGAACGCTGTTTAGAAGCCTATAAATCAGCGCTAAATAGATAATTTATTTTAAAACATCAAATTTCGATCCGCTCAATCTTTGCACCAATTGCTTTGAGGCGTGTATCGATGTTTTGATAGCCTCTATCGATTTGTTCAATATTGTGAATGGTTGAAGTCCCATTTGCGGAAAGCGCGGCTATTAAAAGCGATACACCAGCTCTAATATCTGGGGAAGTCATTGTTGTTGCTTTGAGTTGAGATTTGAAATCATGTCCAATAACAGAAGCTCTGTGCGGATCACATAAAATTACTTTGGCGCCCATATCAATCAACTTATCTACAAAAAAGAGGCGGCTTTCAAACATTTTTTGATGGATTAGGACACTGCCCCGTGCTTGGGTTGCGACAACCAAAATAATACTTAGTAAGTCTGGTGTAAAACCAGGCCAGGGTGCATCAGATAGGGTTAAAATTGAACCATCAATGTAATTTTGGACTTGATATCCATCCGTGTGGGCGGGAATAAAAATATCGTCTTCTTTCCTTTCTATTGTAATGCCTAACTTTCTAAATACATTGGGAATTACTCCAAGATTTTCCCAACTGACATTTTTAATGGTGAGTTCACTGCGCGTCATTGCGGCAAGACCAATCCAGCTGCCAATCTCTATCATATCTGGCAGCATGGTGTGAGAAGTACCACCAAGTACGTCAACCCCTTCAATAGTGAGAAGATTAGAACCAATACCACTAATTTTAGCCCCCATTCGATTCAGCATTTTACAAAGCTGCTGTAAATAAGGCTCACAAGCAGCATTATAAATTGTGGTGGTGCCTTTGGCTAAAACAGCAGCCATTACAATATTGGCCGTCCCCGTCACCGAAGCTTCGTCCAACAGCATATAAGCACCTTTTAATGCTTTGGCTTCAACCCCATAAAAGTGATCTTCCTTGTTGTACCTAAACTCAGCACCTAATTTTATAAACCCTTCAAAATGGGTATCTAAACGTCGGCGGCCAATCTTATCTCCACCTGGCTTGGGAATATAGCCTTTACCAAAACGAGCTAATAAAGGTCCAACAATCATAATAGAGCCTCTCAAACCTGCCCCATCGACTTTAAATGCGGGGGTTTCCAAATAGTCTAAATCGACAGCATCTGCTTGGAAAGTGTATGAATTATCTGAGTGCTTTTCTACTTTGACGCCTAATTTACCCAACAAATGAATGAGTTTGTTGACATCAATAATGTTTGGGATGTTATGAATGCTAACCTTTTCAGAGGTTAAGAGAACCGCACATAAAATTTGCAGGGCTTCATTTTTTGCGCCCTGAGGCTGAATGGAACCTTTGAGTGGATGACCTCCTTCAATTTTAAAAGACTTCAATAGCTAAGGATTTAATTAGTTATTAATTTACAAATAAGAATTAATAGCGCTTTCTGTTTCTATTATTGTTCTTTTTGTATTGTTTTTTATAATTGGTTGTTTTACGCTGCATTTTAAGAAGTTGAGATGACTCCGTCAGTTGTTTCTCCGAATTTCTAATGTCAATTTTACCATTAGAAAGTTCAAAAAGATGGTCAAATATAACAGCGTCTTCAACTGTGTCCTTATTCCAGCTTAAAAATGATTTTTTCATGTGATTCGCTATGGTAAAAATAAGCGCATTTTTCATTTCTCCTTCCTCCCAAGACGAGGCGGCATCGATCATGGTTTTAATATTGTTTCCATAAAAGCGGTATTTGGGATAGTTTTGTGGATATGGGAGCGGATCAGGGCTAGCGTTTAAGATTTCCTTAGAAGGCTTTTCAAAAGGGGAGTCTGCATCGAGTTTAAAGTCTGACATGATAAACAATTGATCCCAAAGTTTATGTTGAAAGTCAGGAACATCTCGCAAATGTGGCTGCATATTACCCATCACTGATATGATGGCTTTGGCCAGTCTATTGCGGGACTCTTTGGATTCTTGAACCATGGCATGGTTGATCATTTTTTGAAGATGTCTGCCGTATTCTGGAATGATGAGATGATCACGCTCTGTATTGTATTCTAATTGATCTGTTAAGATTGTCATTTATTTTTTATTTTAATGCGCTTGCAAAGTACAAAAAATTAAACAGAAACGAGGCTTAAAAATAGAGGTATCACAAAGAGATGACATCTTTAACTTCTTTGCCTATTTGTAGATATTTTTCAATAACGGCTTCTGGATTTTTCATTTCCACATGTATAGAAACACTTGTATACTTGCCGTTTTTTGAAACGGAACTCGTAATGATGGCGCCCATATTATCAAAAGCAATTTCAATTTTGGAAATTTTATCGGGGTCTGATTTAATAATAAATTTAAACAAATATTTTGAGGGCCAAGAATTTGTTTCGTACAGTTGCGCTTTGAGTTTGCTGTAAAATTCTTCAGAATGATTGGGTGATTGCATTTTGCGTATTTAGTACTACAAATATACATCAAGTCATATTTTTTATTTAACTTTTAAATCACGTATTTTACAAATACCATGACTTTAAGTTCAAAAACAAAAAAAATAGCGATTATTGGTGGTCCGGCTTCTGGCAAAACTTCAATTATAAACCAATTGATGAACAAAGGCCATGTTTGTATGGAAGAAATTTCTAGAAAAATTACGTTGAAAGCACAAAATGAGGGTGTAGATCAATTATTTTTGAAAGACCCTATTTGGTTCAGCGAGCAACTTTTGGAAGCACGAAAAAAACAATTTATTGACGCAGATACTGCAAACAGTCCTTTTGTGTTTTTTGACAGAGGATTGCCTGATGTGATTGCCTATTTAGATTACATTGACTCTAATTACTCTGAAGAATTTATTAATAGTTGTAAAAAACACAAATACGATAAAGTTTTTATTTTAATGCCTTGGAAAGACATATACATTCAGGACAATGAGCGCTATGAAACTTTTGAACAAGCAACAGAAATTCACGAATACCTAATAAAATGGTATACAAGCTTTAATTATGAATTGGTTGAGGTGCCGCAATCTACTCTAGAGAATCGCGTAGATTTCATTCTAAATAATATTTAACACAATGTTGCACCCGCTTCAAATTTTAGAGCAATACTGGGGCCATACTGGCTTTAGGCCAAATCAGCAAAAAATTATTGAAGCCGTTTTAGAAAATGAAGATTGCTTGGCCCTGTTGCCAACGGGGGGTGGAAAGTCAGTTTGTTTTCAAGTTCCAGCGCTAATCAAAGAAGGAATTTGCATTGTAGTTTCTCCACTTATTGCCCTGATGCAAGATCAAGTCGCAACGCTCAATCAGAAGGGTATAAAGGCCATGGCCTTAACCAATGCCAATCACTACAGTGAATTGGAGCGAATGTTGGATAATTGTGTTTTTGGAAATTATAAGTTTTTATATATATCTCCTGAACGCTTAGAAAATAAATTGGTTCAAGCCAGGATTAAATCTATGAAGGTAAGCTTGATTGCGGTTGATGAGGCCCATTGCATCAGTCAGTGGGGACACGACTTTCGGCCCGCTTATAGAAATATCAAAACACTGCGAACCTTGTGTCCACACACTGCTGTGATCGCATTGACGGCAACGGCAACAAAACACGTGATTAAGGACATCACAGAACAGTTGGGGTTTTTGGGGCCCAAAATATTTAAAAGCTCTTTTTTTAGGCCTAATTTATCTTACCATTCGATGACTATTGAAGACCCTAAACACAAAACCATTTTCCTTTTAAAAAAGATCAAAAGCAGTGCTATTGTGTATGTTCGGAGCCGGATTGAAACAGAGCAACTGGCAACAACTTTAGAACTTCAAGGAATCTCTAGTGGTTTCTACCATGGTGGCATGAGCTTTAAGAAAAAAGAAGTTATGTATTCAGATTGGATCAATAACAAATTTAGCGTCATGGTAGCGACCAATGCCTTTGGTATGGGCATTGATAAAAGTGATGTTGAAATGGTGATACATCTTACGATACCTGATAGCTTAGAAGCTTATTTTCAAGAATCAGGAAGAGCAGGCCGAAATGGAGAGAAAGCTTTTGCTTATTTAATAACAGGTCCAGATACTGTGTTGAATATGAAGCCTTGGTTTGAAAATCTAATTCCAGATGTTCCCTTTTTAAAATTAATTTACAAGAAATTATGCACCTACTTTCAAATTGCTTATGGAGACTATAATACTGAAAGACTGGGACTGCATTTTGATAAATTTTGCGAAATTTATAAGGTATCCAAGCGCAAAACCTTTAATGCGCTTAAAACTTTAGAAAGCCATGGAGTATTGGTCTTTGAGACGGTTCGAGAAAACAAATTGACCATTCAATTTTTGGTATCTAATAAAACACTCCAATCATTGGTTGAAAAGGATACTAGAGAAAACAATGTTACTAAAGCTATACTCAGAACCTACGAAGGGGTCTTTGGCAAATCAACAGCTATTGATTTAGAAAAAATTACAACCAAAACAGGGCTTAAAATCTCAGCTATTTTGGAGGTTTTAGAGCGTCTAAAATCTGTGAATGCCATGGCGTTTGAAAAGATTCAGACCGATGCACAAATCACATTTATAGTCCCAAGAGAAGATGAAAAAACAATTCATAGAATTTCAAAATCGGTTTCAAATCAAAATAAAATAAAACTTAAAAAATTTCATGCAGTGTTGAAATATGTGGAGAACAATTCAGTTTGTAAAAGTCTTCAACTCCTCACCTATTTCAATGAAAAGACAGCAAAAGCTTGCGGAATATGCAATGTCTGCACTGTGAATAGCTTTGTGAATAATAAATGCTCTCAAAAGGAAATAATACATGTGCTTGAAGCCCTTGAAAAAAAGCCATTGAGTTCCAAAGAATTGGTGGAAATTTGTACTTTAGAAGATGAGAAAATAATTATAATATTGCAGTATTTAATGGAGGACCGAAAGATTAAACTCACAAATTCAAATCAGTATCAAATTTTATGACAGCCACTACAAATATTCGAATTGTTTTTATGGGAACACCTGACTTTGCAGTTCATATGCTGAAAGGGCTTATTAAAGATGGGTATAATGTCGTAGGAGTCGTCACTGCTCCAGACCGACCTGCAGGACGTGGTCAAAAAATAAAACAATCCGCAGTAAAAATTTATGCGCAAGAACAGGGCTTAAATATCTTACAGCCAACCAATTTAAAATCTACAGATTTTATAGCCCAAATCAGTACACTAAAAGCCAATTTACAAGTGGTTGTGGCGTTTAGAATGCTCCCGAAAGTGGTTTGGGAAATGCCTGCACTTGGAACCTTTAATTTGCATGCATCGCTATTGCCACAATACAGAGGGGCAGCACCAATCAATTGGGCGCTTATAAATGGAGAATCCGAAACAGGCGTTACAACCTTTTACATTGACGACAAAATTGATACTGGAGCCATTATCTTGCAATCTAAGGTTTCTATTTTGGAAGACGATACAGCTGGCAGCTTACACGATAAACTCATGGAAAAGGGGGAGGAATTGATTTTAAAAACCATAAATCAGATTGAGTGCGGATCTGTTGCAACAAGCATTCAGACAGACGAAAAAGAACTTAAAACAGCCCATAAACTTCACAAAAACAATTGTAAAATTGATTGGTCAAAAAGTGGTGTAGACATTCAAAATCTCGTCCGTGGCTTGAATCCTTATCCTGGTGCTTGGGCTTTGCTAAAAAATGGTTCCGATAAATTATACATAAAAATTTATAAGGTTAAATATGAAAATAACCCGCATTCAAATAATATTGGAACTGTAATTACAAACAAGACCTCTATTGTAATTTGTGTTGAAAATGGATATATCCATTTAACTAACTTCAAATTTCCAGGAAAAAAACAAATGGATGTTAAAGCATTTTTAAATGGGTTCAAATTTGATACGAATGCAAAAATGATTTAGAAAAAAGAGCCATTTAAAAAAAATTAAAATTAAATCACTACTTTTAATTAATTAGACCTGAATTGTGATCATTAAAAAAGGAAAATTATTAATTGCAGAACCTTCTATCATTGGAGATGTGTCGTTCAATCGATCAATTATCCTTTTAACAGAACACAACAATGAAGGATCTATTGGATTTATCCTCAACAAACCCTTGGATTTTGAACTTGGGGATTTGATACCAGACGTTAAATCTAATTTTCCAATCTACAATGGGGGCCCAGTACAACAAGACAATTTATACTTTATTCACAAAGTCGCAGAGCTTGTTCCGGAAAGCATAGAAATTTCTAAAGGATTGTATTGGAGTGGTGATTTTGAAAAAGTTACCAGGCTAATCACAGATGAAAAAATCAATCAAACCGAAATCCGTTTCTTTTTGGGGTATTCAGGATGGGACATCAATCAACTCCAATCTGAGCTTAGTTCCAATACATGGATATTGTCTGAAAACATCCATAAAGAAAACATTATTCAAGCAGTCGATACGGCTTTTTGGAAGAAAAAAATGTTAGCCCTTGGTGGAGAATACAGTCTTTGGTCTAATGCGCCTGAAGACCCCTCCTATAATTAGCCCAATCGCAGCTTTATATTGAGCTTCTTTTGAAATTTTTTGGCGGCTACCGCAGTGTAAGTTTTTTTTCTAAATTTTGTCACGGGCTTGATTCCCTGAATGACATTGGTAATAAAGATTTCATCCGCCTTTTGCAACTCAAATGGAGAAATAGAAGTTTCAATCAAATCGTAATTGTCAGATT